>NZ_JBFSVK010000001.1:0-482159 GCF_041467855.1 Vibrio sp. 10N.247.311.51
TATTCATCAACGAGTGCCCACACAGATTGATAGGTTTAAATTGTTAAAGAGCTTTGCTTATCGAAACTTTCTTTTTACAAAGAAACCCTTGAAAGCGGACGTGAATTCTAGCGATTTAATCTTAAGTGTCAAACACTTTTTAAAATTAATTTGTTTCGAACTTTCCGTCTTACTGATTACCGCTGAAGCCTTGTGGTGTCTGCCGTGTCAGTGAGGCGGCATTATAGAGGTCATCGAAAACATGGCAACCCCTTTTTTGATAAAAATTCAAAAAAGTTGCTTAAGTGTCTACTTTTACGTCAAAAGCCTCTTTCACAGGTCAAAGCTCATACAATTACAGGCATATCACTTAAAATTTCGCGACTAGATCTTTCGAAAATGCCTCTATATCTAGTTCAATACTCCATTTATCACTCAGTTCTACGATGTTATCTAGCGACTGCTGAACCGTTTTTATTGTCAAAGTATTGTTGTCTAGGTCGTATGCCTGTTTTTGCGTAGTGTAATAGAAGTAAAGGATAGTCAGTGCATCTCGGTCGCCTTGTTCCGCTTTTGGCTGAATACGCTTGAGCTTACGATAGATTTGATTGTGGATTTGTTTCAGGTTCCAAACATAAAGCGCTTCTTTGAAATACTCATGCCCTTTCACTCGGCTTGCGATAAATGCATTCAATGCGACAGATAAGATCACCCCAAGTACGTTCAAATGAAAGTTCCCTGTCGATTCACCAGTAATTGAAGTCGCCGAGCCAAACAATTCAATCAGAATGGTGCCGAATACGATGGCAAACAATGCAAGTGACCCAACTAATGACACCAGCAACAGGTTCATTTTCTTTCTATATTCTTCTTTATTAATCTTCTGTAACTTCATCGACTAATTCCTTATGTAAGTCACCTAATAATTTGCGCATACTATCTATGTAAACATTGGTTCGCTTCAACCCTTACCGTCTTGTAATGTGGTCATTCTCTATTTAATACTCAAAGTTCGCGGGTTAGTGCTAAGTGCAACTCCATTTGACTTCATTAATAGAAAAGAGTTACATACCGCCACAATTTTGGTTATTCATCAATTCATATTGATAAAGTCCGTTTCGCTTTATCACATACTGACAAGGTACATTCCATGCGTTCATTTGTATTACGCGCTCGCGCAGCCCCTACAGAGAGCAAACTTATCTTAGAAGGTGTTGGGCAAGACGCTCATACTGAGATTCTGGCTCATACTCTTATGAACACGATCTTCGTCGCTCAATCTCATCGTGAGAATGTCACCGTGCACCTTGTATTAGAAAGTACTAAAGACTTCTCACGTACGATCACTTTCGATTCAAATGAAATCACCAACATTGGCGGCTTTCATGAATCGGCATTGTTATCAGCGGTAGTAAGAGCGGTTGATGCTTCTCAAGGTATGACCAAAGAGCAGACTCGTCAGGTTGAACCGGGGATCGTCGTTCGCACTATGAGCTTTGAAAAATTAGTGAAAGAACTGGCTGAAGACCACCAGCTATACATGATGGATAAGAAAGGTGACTTTATCCGTGATGCAGAGATTGCTGAAAACCCATGTTTCCTTCTTACTGATCACATCCCTATGCCGAAGAAAAGCTACAACAGCTTAAAGCGCTTAGGAACAGAAAAGATCAGCTTAGGCCCGAACATGCTGTTTGCTTCTCAGTGTGTTGTATTGATCAATAATGAGCTGGATATTCGCGGTTTCTAGCCCGATGAGACACAGCCATAATTAGCAAAGCCCGGTTATTCGCCGGGCTTTTGATTTTTGGGTTACCGATATTTACTTTGCTTAACTTTTTGCAAACTTGCCTCGTCACATCAGGTCTCGCATTAACGTCTCATACTGCTCAGACACTAACACAACCAAATGATTAAGTTCTTTTGCATCTTCTTCTGCCAGTAAAAGTTGCCAATCCGTCTGTTGGCCACTTTCATCTCGCCCAAGCACTTTGATATTCCCTTGTTCAATCTCAAACGATAAATGACTAAAATCCGTATCGTGATGTTCATGAGACTCTAAAATTTCAAACTCTAGATTCCCTGTTGGCTTTACCTGAATGTGTGCATGAAAATGCTGCTGATTCTGTAACTCATACTCCCTGTGTATTGCGAACATACTCCCTCCTATCAACCTTAATCTAAGCTCGAAAACGATCTGCTATAAATTACCTGCTCCTTAGGTCGTAACCCTTAGACGGCAAGTATCTATACAAAGTGTAGGCATTAGATTTTAGCGCTAGGGCAAAATCAGCCTGCTGTTTGATACTAGACAAAATAACGATGAGTATTGTGACACTTAGATTGATATTTCTTGACGGTCGTAACCCATCTCAACATCTCCAAAAAACCACAAAGCATACAATTTATAAAACTTGCGCTTCGTTCCATTTCTGGCCTCTGTTGGTCTGACCTTTACCAATTAATGGAGATTCCGCTCCAAGCTTATGATTCTACAGTTATACTTCCGATAATTTCGGTGAATTATTTTAAGGGAATATATGTCAATTTTTACCGTATTCTTCTGTGGCACAGGATCAAACTCAGAAGACAACAATCATAAAAACTACGTGTCAGGCGAGTTGATTTCTACGTTAGCGAAGAATACGACTGGCAGAGACATGATTGACTACATCCAAGTGGATGGCGTTGGCAGTGGGAATCAAAACGAATGGTTGAAGCAAGGCAAAGATGACACGTACTCCGGAGTTAAAGGAACGTTGCTAGGCAAAGGTATCGACAGCAACATGCGCCATGTGCTGAATATCTTGCGGGGAAGCCAACAAGATAAGAATGACTACATGAAGCGAGCCAAAGGGCTGCTTAGTGAATCTCGCCCAGAAAAGTCCGCTTGGCCTTTCGCAACCAACCAAAAATATCAGGATTGGTTGAAAGACTCACAAGCACTGGCAGCCGATCTCAAACAAGGTATCGCGGCTCGCCAGCAGAACATAGCGATTAAACGCCAAACTAAGCCCATTAGCCAAGTTAACATCGTAGGCTGGAGTCGTGGTGGTGTGAGTTGCTTTGAATTGGCGAACCGAATGCTCAAAGATCCCAAGCTTAGCCATATTCCCGTCAACATCTTTGCGTGTGACCCCGTTCCCGGTGGGATGAACGCATTCAAGGATTACAAATTACTGGGCAAAAACGTCAAACAGATCGTATGTGTTTTTGCTGAAGACGAACGCTCATTAGCTTTCAAGGCGAGAATGCCACGCTTGTCCCCTTCCACTAAATATTACACAACCTACATGCCAGGCCGACACGGCACTTTGGTAGGGAATGCGAATACTTCCGGCGGAAGCAAAGGCGCGGGATTACTTACCGGCCCAGGACTGGTGACAAGAGATTTCATGGAAAAGGTATTAACCGGTTGGGGCACGCAGCTTAAACCAAGTACGACATTGAACTTCTCTCGACAACGCATTATCGAACTGTACGAGCAAATGCGCAGTCATGAAGAGTATTTCAATAAAATGCACGGTATGACTTACACAGCTAAGAACCGACTACTATGGACAAGCAAAGATAGAATCGGCCAGCAGAGAGAACGCCGTTATGGTATTCCAATGTATCGTTTTCAGTTTCCTGGCATAACCAACAACTACGGCGATGCAATTAATCGACACCACTGCGATGTGTTAGCTACCAATGCTTTCGCTGCGCACGGTACTTCTGCCGCACTACCAAGCCCAGTCTGATATTCCTATTTGATAAGCAGTTAAACAAAAAAAGAGCTCAACTAAGTGAGCTCTTTTTATTATCTATCTCTTGGTATCGATGGTGTTATCTCAGAATCAAGCCTGATTAACCAAAGATGAAGCTGTATAGGAAGCCTGCACCCATCGCCATGCTTAGGATAACGAATAGGAATGCTGCAATCATTTGGTTCTTGAAGATTGATTTAAGCAGGATAACTTCCGTCAAACTTGCACCTGCACTACCAATAATCAATGCCATTACTGAACCCAACGCCATGCCTTTCTGTACTAAAGCTGCACTTAGTGGGATTACCGCTTCAGCACGAATGTACAGTGGAATACCAATCACTGCTGCTACTGGAATCGCATACCACATACCTTCACCAGCGTACTGTGCAATTAGGTCTGTAGGAATGAAGCCGTAGATGAATGAACCAATCGCGATACCCATCATTAGGTAAGGGAAAACTTGTTTAAAGTCTTTCCAAGTTGAGAA
Source organism: Vibrio sp. 10N.247.311.51 (assembly GCF_041467855.1). NCBI lineage: Bacteria > Pseudomonadati > Pseudomonadota > Gammaproteobacteria > Vibrionales > Vibrionaceae > Vibrio > Vibrio sp. 10N.247.311.51. The sequence continues at coordinate 4,219 of NZ_JBFSVK010000001.1, forward strand.
CCAAATTCTCATCCAACGGCTAGGTTCTTTCTTCTCTACGATTTCAGCTGTTGCGCTTCCATCCGCTGAACAGCATGAAACCGTTACTTGTGGCTCTTCTTTTTTCGAATCGCAGCAAGATGTCTCTTTCGCCATTACGGGTGCAGGTTCACCACATGCACTTGTACCACATGAAGATTCCGCTTTAGCCGGTGCTGCTTTCTTAGGAGCAGAGTCACCACAGCTAGTGCCACAGCTTGAAGCTGAACCTGTTGATTCATACGCTTCAGGTTTTACGTAACGCTCAAAGCCAAGCTTCTCAAGTGCGTAACCAGCCACTACAGATACCGTCATTGCTACAAGGAAGTAGAACACAGCAACTTGCCAACCGAAGGTAATCACAAACAAACCAATGATCACTGGGTTCAATAGTGGGCTACCGAACAGGAACACCATCATTGGGCCGAAACCCGCTCTTGCACGCAGCAATCCTTTTAGGAAAGGAATGGTCGAACATGAACAGAAAGGCGTAATTGCGCCCAATAGTGCTGCAACCACATAGCCCTTACCATTACGTGAGCTCAGGATAGATTGAATCTTTTCTGGTGTAAGGAACTCTTGAAGAATCCCAACAATGTAGCTGATCGCTAAGAAAAGGATAATTAGCTCTACTGCTAAAAAAGCGAACATATCAAGTGCGTCTTTTAGCATTGTTAACATTTCATTGCTCATAATTAACTCCAAACTGGATTGAAGGTCGGGCTCTATGAGAAAAGTAACCAACCCTTAATTTCGAATATTCTCGAATTATAGAAATAAACAGCTCCAGATCAAGCTTTATTTCGATAAAAATCGAAATGATTTTCGAAAACACAGTTTTTCAATGACTTACACAGACACCGTTTTTAAATTTGAATTCGACATACATTTCGATTAACATCGAAATTAAATCTTGAGGAGTTAATATGAACTTAGAAGTCGTTGCGAAAGCACTTAAAGAGTTGGGGCACCCTATTCGCCTAACCATTTATAAGAGTGTCGTTAAAGCTGGCTACCAAGGCATTGCAGTTGGCGGCCTACAAGAAGAGCTAGGCATTCCCGGTTCTACCTTGTCTCACCACATATCAAGCTTGGCGTCTGCTGGCCTAATTAGCCAAAGACGAGAAGGAAGAACTCTATTCTGCGTGGCGGAGTATGAGTGCTTAGAAGGTGTGATTGATTTCTTACAAGACGAGTGTTGCGTAAATGAACAGTGCAACTAATGCACCTTTGAAGCTCGAACAAGTCTGGGCCGAGTATCAGCAAGCATTAAAGTCATTCCTGCATTCAAAGGTCAACAACTCTGCGGATGTAGACGACTTGCTCCAAGATATCTTGATTAAGACCTATCAGAACTTAGACAAGGTACAAGATGCGAGCAGTGTTAAGGCTTGGCTGTTCCAGTTAGCCAACAACACCATTATCGACTTCTACCGTAAGCATGCACGCCAACAACGCGATAGCCAAATTGATGCTGAAGATCTGTGGTTTACCGATTTAGACCAAGACTCTGAATTTAAGCAGAAGCTTTCATTGTGTATTGAACCTTTTATTCAGGCATTGCCAGAACAAAGTTCATCGCTACTGCTTGCCGTCGACATCAAAGGCCAAAGCCAGAAAGAGATCGCAGAAGCGCAGAATGTCAGCTACTCAACGGTTAAATCCCGTGTGCAAAAAAGCCGTGGTGATCTTAAGAACCTGTTTGAAGAGTGTTGTAACTTGTCCCTTGATCAACAAGGCAATGTGATTGATTGCGAGCTTAAGCCGAACGCCAGCTGCGGCAAGTGTTAATCGTTACATCGAATCCGTTATTTCAATAGAACAAAGCCAGCAATTGATGCTGGCTTTGTTGTTTTCATAATCGGCAAATCACGCTTTGTTTAAGCGAATCGAGTGCTTAAGCGAACCTAGCGCTTGAGCAAACCGAACTATGCTGCTTCCGCTTTTACCACAGGTTGATAGCGCCCCGGTTTATGATTCATTGCTAGAATCAAGTTGGTGACTATCGCACCAAGCACAGACAGAAGAACCAATGACACATCAACAATGAACAGAGAAAGCACAACAATCGTGCAGTCTAATGCCATCTGAACCTTACCTGCTCGAATTCCAAAACGTTCTTGTAAGAACAATGCCAGAATGTTGAAGCCACCTAAGCTCATCTTGTGACGGAAAATCACCAACATGCCGGTACCAATCAAGCCACCACCAAGTAAAGCTGCATACAATGCATGAATTTCGGCAATTTGAATCACGTGATACAAGTGATCCACAGCGAACGAAACAATCGAAACAGCGATAAACGTATTGATGGTGAAGCGCCAGCCCATACGAGCAACCGACAAAATATAGAAAGGTAAGTTAAGTGCGAAGAACACTTGGCCAAAGCTCAAATCTGTTACTTTGGTAATGAAGATCGCTAGACCAGCCGTGCCTCCGGTGAGCAAACCGACTTGGTTGAAAAAGATAACACCGAGTGAAACCAGTGCGCTACCTAAGATCAGTGCCAGTAAGTTTTCGCGAAGGTTATGATCTTTATCCATGTGAATGACTCTCCCTGAATCTTTTAACATCGCGTTTCAGTAGTCTTGAAACGATTTATGCCCAAATTTACGATGTTTGACAGATAAGTCGAGTGAACGAGCAATGTTGCTTAGTGATTAGTTTGTATATTAGTTTTTACAGCTTTGTGAAACCTTAAATTAAACAGCTAGTTATAAACCTGCATTTAGACTTTTATTCTTAATTAGATACTTGTTTGTATTAACCAACGAGCTTCAAGTTTTCTTATTTATTGAACACGTTTTGTCCCAATTCCAATCAAGCGATAATCTATGCATAAAACGCATAGACTACATCACAAATGGTCATTTGATACATAACCTACTCATCACTATGATGCGCGACTTCTTACAACATTGAGCGCATGTCAACACCGTATGTTTTCACAATCTCTTTTTGCCCAATTGGCCAGAATGACGCTATTTCTTGTCATTAGTTTGGTTATTGTGCATCACAGTCAGCCATTGATTGATCTCTTGGCTCAGCATGCCGTGAGCAGTGGCTGCCACCAGCAATCAGCGCATGATCATTCTGAGCACGAACATCACCATGAGATGACTGATCAACACATGTCAGCGCAAGACCACTCACATCACCACCATTAATTTAAGAGTATTAGAATGAGCATTTTCCGTTTTCCTTTACTGGTATGGCTTGGGATAGGCACACTTATTATCAGTCTAGGGATCAGACAATCATTCGGCATTTTCATGATGCCAATTTCAGAGCATTTCGGTACAGGTCGCGAGTTTTTCAGCTTTGCGATTGCGCTACAAAACCTATTGTTCGGCGTGTTCCAACCTTTTGTTGGTATGGCCGCTGACAAATGGGGAGCAAGACGCATCATTATCGCAGGTGCATGTGCTTACGGTTTGGGTTTACTTCTTACCTCAATTTCTACCGAATCGAGCATGCTTTACGTTTCATTGGGAGCACTCGTTGGCCTTGGTTTAAGTGCGACAAGTTATGTGATCGTGCTTGGCGCAGTGGCGAAAGTTGTACCGGCAGAACACGCGGCTAAAGCGTTTGGCTTAACCACGGCTGCAGGTTCATTTGGTATGTTTGCGGTGATTCCGGGCGCACAGTACATGCTGAACGAGTTTGATTGGCAAAGTGCGATGCAAGTGTTTGGCGTACTGTGTTGTTTGATGATCTCTTTTGCGCTGTTCATGCGAGCGCCTAAAGCAGCCTCAAACAAACAAGCGCAAGCTGAAGAGAACCAAACACTCAAAGAAGCACTGTCTGAAGCGTTTGCTCACAAAGGTTACTGGTTGATTCACGCGGGCTTCTTCGTGTGCGGTTTCCACGTAATGTTTATCGCAACGCACTTACCGAGCTACTTAGCAGACAAAGACCTACCAGCGAGTAGCGCTGCGATGGCACTGGCTTACGTTGGCATCTTCAACATCTTCGGGTCTTACTTCTGGGGTGTGATGGGCGATAAGTTCAGCAAGCGCCACGTTATGTCTGCACTGTACTTAGTGCGTACTGTGGTTATCGGTGCGTTTGTTACTCTGCCTGTTACTGAATCAACCGCGGCTATCTTCGGTGCGGCCATTGGATTCTGTTGGTTAGGTACAGTGCCGCTAACGTCTGGCTTAGTTCGTCAGATCTTCGGTGCCCGTTACCTGTCGACGTTGTACGGTTTGGTGTTCTTTACTCACCAAGTGGGTAGCTTCTTAGGCGCTTGGGTTGGCGGTCGTATTTACGATTACTACGGTTCTTACGAGCCAATCTGGTGGTCAACCGTGGTACTTGCATTTGCGGCAGCGCTTATCCATTTACCAATCAATGACAAGCCGATTGAGCGACTGAAATTGGCAATGGCTTAACGTTTTATGCTGACTCCCCCACTAGCGTAAACAACAAGTCGTTCCAATAAAGCGAGTGAGTATTGAAAGGAAGCATCCTGAGATACTCACTCGCTTTTTTGTTGGTCGCGATAATAGAAATTATAACTAGCGAAACTGGCATAAACCTCACTGAATAATAAGACTATTGTTTTGGTTTTCATTTATAGTATCCACCCGCTCCTTTAAAACTAATCCGCAGGCTTATGGAATACATAGATCAGACTGTCCTTATCGCAATGGCACTCATTTTTGTCGGCTCGTTTGTGCAAACCGCAATCGGCTTTGGTTTGGCCATTGTTGCAGCCCCACTGCTGTTTTTGGTCTCTCCAGATTATGTACCTGCGCCTATCTGTTTAATTGGTCTGTTTATCTCGTTATTCAACGCTTTTAAACATCGAGCGAATATCTCGATTGGCGGATTAAAAATCGCATTGCTGGGCCGTATTCCGGGGTCACTGGCAGGTGGTGCTTTGTTGGTTATGGTTTCAACGAGCGTGTTATCACTATGGTTGGGCTTATTGGTAGTATTTGCCGTGATTGTTAGCCTACTGCCCTTTAGACTCGAACCAACCCCAACTAAGATGGGTATTGCGGGTTTCTTCTCTGGGTTCTTTGGCACCAGCTCGGGTATTGGTGGTCCGCCGATGGCACTGCTACTGCAACACCAAGACGCTAATCAGCTTCGTGGTAACCTTTCTGCGTTTTTCGTGTTTAGTTCGATCATCTCGTTACTGGTACAGATCCCGATTGGCTTCTTCACCATGCACCATTTGATCATTACCATCCCTTTGCTGCCTGCGGCTTGGTTAGGTTATAAAGTGGCATTGATGACGACACAAAGCATCCCTAAAGAGAAAATACGTATCGGTTCTTTACTGCTATGTTCTATCAGTGGCTTTACGGCAATCTGGCAGGGTTTAGCTGGCTAGTTATTAGCGATAAAAACGAGAAAAAGAAAGGCATCTTAAAAACCACAGATCAAACACCCAATAGATAAAAGGACGTTCTATGACTTACGACGAATTCAATGCATTCTGCGAGTCACTGCCTGCAACCAGTTATGTGATGCAGTGGAATAACTCTCACGTGTGGAAAGTGGGTGGCAAGGTATTTGCGATTGGTGGTTGGGGACCAAAAGATGAGCCTGCTTTTATCTTCAAGGCGTCCGATCAGAATTTCGACTTTCTCAAAGAAGAGCCGGGCTATAAACCCGCACCCTACTTTGCTTCTCGTGGCATGAAATGGATTCAGCTTTTTGAGAGCACATCAGAAAGGGATGAGGAACTAAGATACTACCTCACGGAGTCACACCGAATTGTGTCTTTAGGTCTAACCAAAAAGAAACAAGCAGAACTCGGGCTCAATCAGTAGCCAGAATATCTGCTTGTTAAATAGAGATTTATGCTCGTCTTAAAAACTTAATCAGCTCTTAAAACCTTAAGCCTCTCTTAAAAACTTAGGTGACTCTTAAAAATTTAGGCAATAAAGGTTCTATCTTTTGCGTTGGAATCAGTGGCACCAATAAATAAATTAAACCCGCAAAGGCGATAGATGCCGCTAGGTCTTCAGGTCGATGCATGCCAAGCCAAACACGGCTATAGGCGACACCACCAGCCCAAACCAACAAACCGCCGACTAAATAAAAGCGTTTCGCTTCTAGGAACAACCCGCCAAAGAATGCCAAACACACACCGACAAAAATCATGTGTCCAGATGGGAAAGAGTAATCCGTTTCGCCATGCCAATGACGAGTTCGCCACTCACTAACCTTATCTTGCACAGATTCAATCGCGGCATTTTTTTCTACCAAAGGCAGCTCATAAAACAGCTCTGGCATTTCAATCACTTCCTGCGTTACCAAATACTCAGAATAAGGACGTGGGCTCTCTGTTGAATGCTTTAAGAAGGTCTTCGCTGCAAAGCTGAGCACCAACAACATACCGAGCTGCAGGCAAAGGCTGACTAACTTAGCTTTAGAAAACTTCATCGTGAGCAAGACTAAAGACAAAACAGCGAGCGTGACTAAGAACCCTTGATTACCTGCCGAGTAAGTCACAAACGTCATAAAGGCACCGTAGAAAGGCAGAACCGCACTTCCAAGGTCGAAGTCAGATCCAAAGATCAAAAAGGGTACTAGAGAATACAAGCTTAAAACGAGCAGTAATAAGCCTTTGGATTTGTTAGAGAACAGAGAAGTCATGGCTAAGATCTTTGAGATAAAGTGGTCGGATGCTATCGCAGCTTAACATCGCCAATATCAATTTTATGTCAAAACGGTCAGTAAGCCGTCATGGTGTAACAATAATCGATTAATGGGCCTTTTGAGTATTGAGCTGATGAACTGTCACGTCATTACCAATAATGCAGACCATCCACTTGTGCACATATAGACATCAAAACCCACTAAACATAGCCTGCGCCCGACTAAACACCACACGCCAAGGTCTGCCGATAAAGTGAACACTTACCGGATTATAAGGCCAGAATCTGAAAAACTTTGCTGTTAGTCCTTTAAATCCACTATCGAAAGGATTACCATCTGGTCTGCTTTCAAAGCAAAACAAATTATTAATTTTTATTCTCAGGGCGGGGCGAAATTCCCCACCGGCGGTATGTCCTTAGCAAAATCTAAAGATAAGCCCGCGAGCGCTCGATTCGTCGAGGTCAGCAGATCTGGTGAGATGCCAGAGCCGACGGTTATAGTCCGGATGAGAGAGAATGGAAACACACTCGTTTAAGTTGGAAAGGCGCACCTATCTATTGGGTTGATGCCTCCAACTCAGACGGGTGCATTTCGTTTTGGATAAAACCATAATGAGCTAATACCAATCACAGTAAATAAATGATCAGAGATAGCGCAGGAAAAACGCTTGAGAACAAGGCAAAATTTTTCGATAAGTAGTTATTCTACAGTCAAAAATTCTAACGCCGTTATCAAGGGTTTTAACCAGCTAGAATGACCAGTTGTTTACTACGATTGGTACAAGTTACTTGTAATGAGTAGGCTTTGTCGTGCTCGGTTGAGATCCCTCATACAGCCCTGATTCTGGTGATATTTTAGGAGTTTAACCATGAATCAGTCTTCACTACTTGCCGAATTTGGCGAACCAATCACTCGCGTTGAGAACGCACTGCAAGCTCTGCGCGAAGGTCGTGGCGTACTTCTACTTGACGATGAAGATCGTGAAAACGAAGGCGACATCATCTACTCAGTAGAACACCTAACCAATGCTCAAATGGCGCTTATGATCCGCGAATGCAGTGGCATTGTGTGCCTATGTCTAACCGACGAGCAAGCAAACCAACTTGAACTTCCACCTATGGTTGTTGATAACAACAGCGCAAACCAAACTGCGTTTACCGTCACTATCGAAGCAAAAGTTGGCGTAACGACAGGTGTTTCTGCCGCTGACCGTGTAACAACGATCAAGACAGCTGCCAACCCAACAGCTAAGCCTACTGACCTTGCTCGCCCTGGCCACGTATTCCCGTTACGCGCGCGTAAAGGTGGTGTACTTGCTCGCCGTGGTCACACAGAAGGTACTGTGGATCTTATGCAAATGGCTGGTCTTCAATCAGCTGGCGTACTATGTGAAGTAACCAACCCAGACGGCACAATGGCAAAAGCGCCAGAGATCGTTGCTTTCGGCAAACTACACAACATGCCAGTACTGACCATTGAAGATATGGTGATGTACCGCACTGAGTTCGATCTTAAGCTTGCGTAACGTTTAGTGCTAAACGCTTCTTAGCACTTAAGCTAACGAAACTCAGAAATGAACATTGAAAGGCCTCACTCTTACTGCTTTTTCTAGTTAAAAGTATATAAAGGGTGAGGCCTTCTTCATTTCCTACACTGAAATCTAAGTTCCATCTCCCCACCGGCGACTAACCTCTCAAAAAATCCTGCAAAACATGAGAAACATTCACTCGAATGGTGAACTCATGCACCATCATTGATCATCCATAATTACAGATAAATCATAAGTAACTGAAATATAACATTTATTTATTTTGGCACGGTGTCTGCACTACCACTAAGTAGGTATACAAATATTAGGAGTTGAATATGTTTGTAGTTATTTCAGTGGGTTTATCCCTATTAGTACTTGCGGCCCTGTTTCATTTCTCAAGGAAGAGACAAACAGCGCTATCACACCGGTTTGAAACCTTAGTTCTGCTTAGAGAATTATTGTTGTTATCACGCAAACATCGCGCGGCAACGCACTATGCTCTAGCTTATAAATTGTCTAGCGACTCGATTCGCAAAGTGAACGAGATTTACGACAACATACTTGAAGTATCTGAGCTGCTTCAGTCCCACGTGTCGTTTGATAGCCGCCCTATGTATCGCATCTATCACCTTAAGCTCATTGCCATGCACAGCGACTGGCAAAACCGCAGCTTGGTGCGTAACCAATCGATTCATGGTAAGACAATTCGCCATAGCATGTTCTTAATGGATGAAGTGATGATCATCTGGCTTATTCAGTCTGAGCGAGAAGACATGAGCCGTGAGTATCACATGAATTGGCAACAGATCTTAGACTGCATGGAGATCCTGACCAAGTTACGCATGTGCATACCTGATATGGAGAAGCCTGAGGAGTACGCGAGATTCAAATTCTACGCATCTCAAACACACCGTAAACTCAACCAATTATCGATTATCTGCCCTATCAGCAGTGGGTCACCCATTTGCACACGTGCGATGCATGCACTCACCGAGATCGCATCAAGCACTGAAGCGACCCAACCAGCAGATAGCATGTACGAATTAACTAGTGATATATCTACTGTGGTATCTCAAGTTTACGACCAAGTATTATCCGACATCACTAGAAACTTGTATCAGCCTTTACCAGACGTAAACGAAAAGGTGATAAATACCCGATTATCCGTACATCATTACATGTAAAGACTTCGTGAGAGGAGAGCGTGCTGGAACTCTGAATTATTGAGTTCAAATCCGATATCACCTTTGATATCGGATTTTTGTATTTATGAGCTTTTAAAATTCTATCGCTATGTATCATTGCCTATGAAGTTTCAAACATCGCCAGATTTGATATCGCTAGACCAAGCTTCTGCTGTAAAATCTATGAACTGACGAACAACCGGCAGCTGATAACTACGAGACAAATACACCGCCCAAAGCACACTACTCGGTGAAACAAAATCATCCAAAATTCGTTTCAATTTGCCATCCGCAATCAGTGGATTGGCTAAATCACAGGGCAATCGAACAACCCCTTTACCATGCTGTGCAGCGCGGGTTAATACCCCAACATCATTAGCTTTGATAGTGCCAGACACCTCAACCGAAAAATGCTGATTATCCTTAACAAAATCCCACTTAGAAACACTCAAATGGCGAAAACAATTGTGCTGTCGAAGCTCGTCGACCGTTTTAGGTTGACCATGTTTGTCTAAATAATCTTGCGATGCACACACCACCGAATCAATTTCCATTAGTTTACGAGCAATCAAGCTATCGTCAGGTTGGTCGGTATAACGCAGCGCAATATCGATTCTGTCATCCACCAGCTGAGCAAAACGATCAGAAGCAAAAAGTTCTACCGTGATATTGGGATGAAGCTCTGTGAACTGTTCAACCACATCCAACAACATGTGCTGAGTCAAACCAATCGGAGCAGCTATGCGAATAGTTCCGGAAAGAGCATCGGTTTGATTCAGCGCGGTCACTTCTAACTCCGCCGTTTCATGGAGTATTTTCTCGCAGCGCTGTAAGGCGATTTCTCCTGCCGCCGTTAAGCTCACCTTTCGAGTCGTCCTATGTAACAGCCTCTGCTTTAACCACCCTTCTATCTCTTGAACATGACGTGAAACCTGTAAACGGCTCATATCCAAATGCTCTGCTGCTTGAGTGAAACTGGCACAATTTGCGACTTCAACAAAGCTACGCATCGCCGTCAATCTATCCATCACACTTTTCCTTATCCACTGAACCAAGCCTATTAGCTAACTATATAGATACAATCTACATCATTTTACGATATTTATCACAACCTAGTGAGCTATTAGACTGCAATGGCTGTCGAGAAACAGACTCAATAAATTAGATAATTGGAGAGACATTATGAAAATTGCAGTATTAGGCGCATCAGGTTGGATTGGTAGTCACATCGCTCAAGAAGCTAAAGCTCGCGGACACGAGGTTGTTGCTGTTGTAAGAGATGCAAGCCGTGTAGAAATCAGCGATGTTGAGGTTCGTTCATTTGATTTACAAGATGAAGCAGCCAGTCTAGCGACGTCTTTCTCAGGCGTTGATGCGGTTATTGCTTCGATTGGCGGACGTGCTCTAGGCAATCACGACATCGTAAAAAGTACAGCAACTAAGCTGCTTGATACACTGCTAAGCATTGGTATCGAACGTCTACTTTGGGTAGGTGGTGCGGGTTCATTGGAAGTAGCGCCAAACGTACCGTTGGTTACCGTTCCGGCCTTTCCAGCGGAGCATAAAAACGAAGCGCTAGCACAAGGTGAAGCGCTTGAAGTGTTCAAACAGTCTAACAGCGAGGTTAACTGGACGTTCATTAGCCCAGCAGCAGAAATCTTCCCGGGCGAGAAACTATCAACCTACCGTACCGGTGGCGACCAACTGCTCACCGACCAAGACGGCAACAGCAAAATATCCGTCAGCGACTACGCTATCGCGATGATTGATGAACTAGAAGCTGGCAAGTTCCCACGCCAACGTATTGGTGTCGCGTACTAGTCAGCTCATATATAAAAACTAAAAAAGCCGCTTGTTCAAAACAATGCGGCTTTCTCATCTTTATATTGAGCATTCCTTTAATCCAATGGCAGGTGCCCCGTTTTCACTAGGATAACCGTCTCTTCTTCCACATAAGGGAAATGCTCGCTCATATGCGGGCTGCGCATCCATGTGTGTTTTGGATACTCACCATGTTCGTCTTTAAAGGTGCCAGAAAGTACATATATCTCTTCACCGCCAAAGTGACGATGCGGCTGAAAACGTTCGCCAACCGGCCACTTCACTAAAGCGACATGCTCGTGTTCGAACTCATGCAGTGGCATCACTTGTAAGCCGCCAATACCCTGAAGCCATTCCGTTTCTAGAGTATTAATGCGAACTTGAGTTAAGTCTCTCGCGTCAAACTGGTTGAGCTTAACCAAGATCGTACAACCATTTTTGCTGGATGGCGAATGCGCGCTGCCCGGCGGATTACGAATATAAGTGCCAGCAGGGAAATCTCCGGTTTCATCTGAGAACACGCCATCTAATACGAAGATCTCTTCGCCTTGTGGGTGTGGGTGCTCAGAAAACGAAGAGTCAGGATCGTATTTCACCACGCTGGTCGTGTGGCCCGATTCTTTCTCTTCTCTTTCAAGTGGCTTACGCCAAACCCCTTTAGCCGGGCTTGCGACCCAATCTAATGTCTCGGTTTCTATAACCAGTCTCTTTGAAAAGTCCATGTTGAACATAATGGCGACCTTACTCTTGTTATCGTTTTAATTATTATTGTTGTCTTTCTCGTTTCTATTCTACGCGAATACTGATCAAGGAGGCTATCTCGCTGCTATTTTGCCTACGTGACAGCCACCTAAAAAGAATCCTAATTAATTACGACCAGCAATTACACCGCCATCAACATCCCAGATTGCGCCCGTTACCCAATCTGCACTGTCTGACAGTAAGAAAGAGATGCTATTAGCGATGTCTTTCGGCAAACCAACTCGACCAATCGGATGGAACGCGTTGAAGCCTTCTAGCGCTTGATCCACTTCTTCAGGTTTGATGAAAGATTCGTAAATCGGTGTTTTAACCACAGCCGGGGAAACCGCATTCACACGAATATTGTGGTCCGCAAGCTCCATCGCCATGTGCTGCGTTAAAGCGTGCAGGCCAGCTTTAGCCATTGAATAGGCAGAAGATGGCGTCGCTTTAATAGCTTGTTTCGCCCACATAGAGCCTACATTTACCACGTTTCCGCCACCGTTTTTGATCATCAACTTGCTAACAGCTTGAGTGATGAAGAAAGTTGCTTTATTCAGCTGCATGTACTGCTGGTAATCAGATTCTTGGTGCTCAATAAACGCTTTAGGATTGAAGTAACCTGCAGCATTAACAAGGTAACCAATACCTTCTTCGAGCGACTCTAAATGCGCAATAAGACGAGACACACTTGCATCATCATAAAGGTTAGCTTGCCAGCCTGAAGCGTGACCGAGCGATTGCAGCTCTGACACCGCTTTATCTAACTTAGTTGGGTTATTGCCGACCACCAACACATGAATGTTCTGAGCGACTAGCTGCTTCGCTGTTTCAAAGCCCATACCACTTGTGCCACCGATTACGACTGCAATACCATTTTTAGTGAAGTTCATTTTGTTATCTCCTAAGTCATGTGAACGTGGTAATCTTATGCTTTGAACTAACACTATGAATAGTAAGTACAAATCGGTTAGGTAGGTACTTATTGGTACATCTTTATGAAAAATCAGGAAAACTTTTTTTCAAGAAAATCAGCACCAGAGCGCTCAGCTCGTATGGTAGAAACCATCTACGGCTGTAAATGGTCGCTAACGGTTTACCAATTACTGGCAAATGGCATTAATCGCCCTGGTGAAATGGTGCGCTCGGTCGAAGGGTTATCGACCAAGGTATTGAATGAATGCTTGAAGCGAAATGTTGAGTTTGGGATTTTGGATAAGCAGATGTTCAACGAATTGCCACCAAGAGTTGAATACCAAGTGACGCCGTTCGGCGAGAAGTTCTTGTTGATTCTAGAGCAGTTGGAAAACCTACAAAACGAAATCGACGAGATGTAAGCCCAAGCAAATCCGCTCTATTCCAAATAATGGACAGCACGCATTATTTAGCTGACTGGCATTTGCTCAAAACGGCCTTTCACAAAATCAATGAAGGTTCGAATTCGGCTCGGTTGATAGCGGTCTCGATGATAGATCGCTGAAAAGTCCACTTTCGGCACTATCCACTCATTAAACACCTGCTCCAATTGCCCATCATTGATCTCTTGCAAGCAATAGATGGTTGGTACACGAATAATTCCGTTGCCCGATTTCGCGCCCTGTACTAACACTCGCCCATTCTTACATTGCAGCCTACCCGTCACATGAACATCGACTGTTTTCTTGGTGTCATCCAAAGCTTGAAAGCTCCACTTACGCACAGACCCCGTTAAGCAGTCATGGTGAATGAGATCTTTAGGATGGTTTGGCTTTCCTTTGCGAGCAAAATACTCAGGGCTCGCGAGTGTTCCCATCTCAATGTCCAAAAGCTTTCGTGCGATAAAGCCCGCGTCTTCTAGGCTCCCCATACGAAAAGCGATATCAAAGGCGTCTTCAATCAAATCGACTCGGTTACTACTGAAATCAAGGCTGATGCTGATGTCTGGGTAGAGCTGCATAAACTCGTTAACCAGATCCGCGATGATCACCTCACCCAGATAACCGCCGACACAGTTTACTTTGATGTCGCCGCGTACCTCTTCGACATCATCGACAGCAGCAATCAAAGCTTGGTCTATGTTATCGAGGGCTTGCTCACATCTCGCGTACAGATCTTGCCCTGCGTGCGTCAGCCTTAAGGTTCGAGTGGTACGGATAAACAGAGTCACACCCATCTGCTTTTCTAAACTACTCACTTGGCGTGATACGTGTGAACGAGAGACATCCAACTCCTCTGCCGCTTTGGTGAAATTACCTAAACGAGCGATAAGCACAAAGGAGCGAATATCAGACAGATTAATTTGATTGAGCATGGTCGCCAGCTTACTAATGAAGTTATGAGATAGACGCTTTTATTGTTGCACCACAGCAACAGTGTTTCAAGTAAAGCGCTATATATCAACAATGCTATTTTCCTTAATATACCTCCATCGCAACGAAGCAAGGTAACAAGCACTTGATTCGAATGCACTTAAACAATACGTCGTAGCCAACCGGCGCAATAAAAGTACAGAGGAAATAAAATGAAAAAACTAATCGTAATTACAGGTGCAAGCTCTGGTATTGGTGAAGCAATCGCTCGTCGTCTAAGCGATGAAGGTCACCCTCTGCTACTTTTAGCTCGTCGTATTGACCGCCTTGAAGCGCTGAACCTACCAAACTCACTGTCAGTGAAAGTAGACGTAACAGACAAAGCATCATTTGATGCAGCAATCGCACAAGGTGAAGCGAAATTTGGCCCTGTCGATGCGCTTATCAACAACGCTGGCGCAATGCTTCTTGGTCAAATCGATACTCAAGACGCACAAGAGTGGAAGACAATGTTCGATGTGAACGTGATTGGTCTTCTAAACGGCATGCAGTCTGTACTTGCTCCGATGATGGAACGCAACACAGGTACTATCATCAACATCAGCTCTATCGCGGGTAAGAAAACATTCCCAAGCCACGCAGCTTACTGTGGTACTAAATTCGCGGTACACGCTATTTCTGAGAACGTTCGTGAAGAAGTGGCGGCTTCAAATGTTCGTGTTACCACTATCGCACCGGGTGCTGTAGAGACTGAACTTCTGTCTCACACAACATCTCAAGAGATCAAAGACGGTTACGATTCTTGGAAAGAAGACATGGGCGGTGTATTGGCAGCTGACGATATCGCTCGCGCTGTATCATTCGCTTACCAACAACCACAGAACGTATGTATCCGTGAGATTGCTCTAGCACCAACTAAGCAACAGCCATAGGCCTTTGCTATCGTTACTAAATAAGCGATGAACCAAAAAGCGCCACTACTTATTCAGTAGTGGCGCTTTTGTTTTTATTGAGTGTAGCTACAAGCAGTAACCGTGATTAAAACTCAACGCGATAAACTGATGTACTGCCGCTTACTTCGTTGCCAACCGCAATAAAGTGGTTACCTGAACGAGTGAAATACTTAATTGATTCAGGGCCTAAATCACCCGCTCTAGCGTTGTAAGTATCGTTGTCGCAATCACCGTCTTCATCAACCTTGGTGCACACTGGCTGAGTAAAGTCGCGGTTATTTAGATAGCTGATGAAACTTGCACTCTTAGGCTGCGTTACGTCGTAAACCATGATGCCACCTTGGCGCTCAAGTCCAATAAAGGCATAGTGCTTACCGTTGATCTCAGGCACTTCGATCGCTTCAGGTTCTACGCCTTTATCATCACTACGATCGTCACCGCTTTGGTTGTTATCATTGGTGCTGTTGAAGTTTGCAGGATCTTGCTCAAGTACGATTCGAGCAAAATCATCGCCGCTATCAAACACTAGCTCGCCTGACTCATCCCAGATAGAGAACGAGCGGCTGCCGAATGCTTGAACCTTTTGGTCAGCAGCGAGTGTCCCTTGTGGCTTAATCACTTTAAGACGTGCAAGTTGCTTGTTGTCTTTCAATGCGCCAGCTAATGGGTGGTTAGCGTCAATATCTAACTTCTTGCCACGCACTTCATCGACATAAGCGATACAAAAGTCTTTTTCTGTGGTGTAGTTTTCGGTGCCTTGATAATCGTCACCGTCCCACTCAAAACCTTTCTCATCACACATTTCTTGTGTGGTCTTGATGCCATATTCACGACCATCACCTTCGTTCGCAGTCACGATGTAGGTGTTGCCATCAACACTGTAGCTAGTAATGCTGTCTGGCATGTAGAGGCCTTCTAACATTGCATAGCTTTGTAGATTACCGATGTTTTTGTCTTTGTTTGACGCATCTAACTTAGCGTTATCCCAAGGTTTCCCGCCTAGCCCAAGAATCGCATCCACTTGCGCACTCGCCACATCAATCGCAGCCAAAGCGTTGTTCTCTTGAAGGGCAACGTAGAGTTTTCCGTTATCAGCAAACGTTAGGTATTCCGGTTCAAGATCTTGAGCGACAGTTGCATTCGGAGCTGAGATTCGAACCTTGTCAGTCAGCTCTGCATGGCGAGGCTGACCTTGATTGAATGCCTTGAAATCAATTTGAGTGACTGTCGCTTGCAAAGGACCACTGGTTAGATCCACCAGCGTTACTGAACCTTCAGGGTCAATGCTGTAATCCGCATTCGGCTCACCTTCATTTGCAGAGGCAATATAGCGACCATCTTTCGAGAAGCTCACCATGTCCGGTAATGCACCAGCCGTATAAGTAGTGATCAGCTCTAACGTGTCTGAACGGTAAAGTGCGATGATGCCGTTTTGTTGCTTGTCAGCATTTTCAATCGCGACAGCAACTAATCCTTGATGAGTCGACACACTGTTCGCTGCACCAATATCAATACCAGAAGCTGCAGCCGCTGATTGAAGATCAATCGAACCCGAAGATGTTGGTTCGCTAGCTGAGTTCATTGATAACACATCAACCTTCTGAGCTTGAGCGTTCACAACATAAAGCTTGTCGGTACATGAATCGTAGCTGACGATTTCGGCTGCAGAAGTATCAAACGGGGCGTCGGCAATTGAACGACCAACTAGGCTGATTCCAGTTACCTCAGCATTGGAAGCGCTTGGTTGCTCGATGGATTGGCATTGAAGGCTAAAAGCATCAAGTGACGTTTGTGATGGCGTAGTAGTCGTTGGTGATGTTGGTTGAGAACAGCCTACTAGAGCAGAACTTACCGCGATAGGCAGTAATAATGTCAGCTTATTAAATTTACGATTCATATATCCTCCATAATTTGAATCGCGATCATAGAGGGCTGTTATGACACTTATCTTTCCCTTTTATTAACAATAAATGACGACAATAAATAACCTTTACCCATAACAACAGAAAGTTAATGTGAGCAACCTAGTAACAAGTAAGCAAAAAAAAGCGCCCAAGCTGGCTGATGCTTGAGCGCCTTTAGTAAACTGAATAGGGAGATTAGAAGTTGTAACCACCGCCGATCATGAATACCCATGGGTCGATATCAACGTCTGTTGAGAACTGTTGACCATTAAACTTATATTTTGCTGTAGTGCCGATATCTGCATACCAACCGATGCGTTCAGGAACCAGTCTTCATTGATCATGTAGTCCATACCAATGTTTGCTGCCAAGCCCCAAGAGTCATCAAGAGATAAGTCGCTTAAACCTAGATCTTTCGCTCCTTGATTTAGTGACTCATCGAAGAATACAGTGTAGTTGATACCAGCACCTACGTAAGGGCGGAAGTCACTGTTTGCTTGGCCAAAGTAATACTGAACCATAAACGTTGGTGGTAGGTGTTTCGTATCAGCAATTTCACCTAGACCAGTTGCAGAAATGTTGTGAGAAAATGGGCTTGCCGCTAGTACTTCAAAGCTGATGTTATCTGTAAACATGTAGCCAAAAGTCAAACCAAGTTGAGTGTTTGAGTCTACAGAGAATTCTGTATTTGGATCATTCAACACAGCGCCACTACTATCGTTAGGAGATACCGTTGCTGCACCTGCACGGATGATGAAATCACCTTCTTTATGAGCAAGAACATTGGTTGACATAAGAGCCGCAATAACCGCAATACCACATACTGTTTTTTTCATTATAATTTCCTTTTGGGGGCTTAATCTTTATTGGTGAATGAGTAATCATTTCTTATTTTGCGTGCAAGGTAGCATAGAATAACCCTACTTTATTGATGGAAATCAATTTGTGAAAAGTTGTGATTATTTATGTAAATTTATATCGACCCGATCACTTTATTCCTTCATTTTATTGACAGTTTTGTAATGCAACTTTTCCGTGCGTCATTTTGTTAATCCAATCCATTCACGTTGTTCGGATCTTTTTTGGATCAAAATAGAGCAAGCCAATATCTCACGCGCATCATTTTGGTGCAGAACAACAAGAATCAATCTCGCCTCGTATAATATTCAATGAGTTACATTTGGCTTAGTGCTTGCAAGTCTATGTTCATAATCATAAATACATTGAGGTTCTGACTATGCAAGACACTCTAACAATCGTTCTGGCCGGCGGTGTTGGCTCTCGGCTTTCTCCCCTCACCGATAACCGCGCAAAACCTGCGGTACCCTTTGGTGGCAAATATCGAATCATCGATTTCACACTCGCGAACTGCCTTCACTCCGGACTTCGCCAAATTCTGGTGCTGACTCAGTACAAGTCTCACTCTTTGCAAAAACACTTACGTGATGGTTGGTCGGTGCTTAACCCCGAGCTCGGCGAATACATCACCAATGTTCCCCCACAAATGCGAACCGGTGATAGCTGGTACAGCGGTACTGCCGATGCGATTTATCAAAACTTGTATCTGCTTTCTCGTAGTGAAGCCAAGCATGTGGTGGTGTTATCCGGTGACCATATCTATCGCATGGATTACGCGCCAATGCTTAAGCAGCACAAAAAGAGCGAGGCCGACCTAACTGTGGCGTGCATGGAGGTTTCGATTGACGAAGCCAAAGAGTTTGGTGTGATGGAGATAGACGAATCTTTAGAGATCAATAACTTTACCGAAAAGCCACGTTACCCTGCATGTGTACCTGGTAGGCCAACTCGAAGCATGGCTTCAATGGGTATTTACGTCTTTGATAAAGAAGTGCTAACACAAGCGCTACTGGCGGACGCCGAAGACCCGAACTCAAGCCACGATTTTGGTAAAGACATCATTCCTAAATTGGTCGGCAATAACAGTGTTTACGCATACAAGTTTGGGGATGAAGAAGGCCGTGTGACCCAAGATGCGTACTGGAGAGATGTTGGTACTATCGACTCTTATTACCAGTCCAACTTGGACTTGTTAAAGCCAGCCTCTCCTATCGATTTATACCAACCGGATTGGGCGATTCGCACCTATGACCAGCAACTGCCACCAGCGCGAACCATCGCTTCTGTAGAGGGGAACCAAGGGATATTCATCAACTCGATGATCGCGAATGGGGTAGTGATTGAAGGTGGTTCGGCGCAAAACTCTATCTTCTTCCCTAAAGTGAAAGTCAGTAATGCCGCGATTGTGATTGATAGTATTCTGTTTGAAGATGTTGAGATTGGAAAAAATTGCCACATACAAAACTGCATCATCGATAAGAACGTTAAAGTACCAGATAGAACCCAGATCGGTGTTGATAGCCTTGCCGATGCGAAACGCTTCCACATATCAAAACAAGGCGTGATTGTGGTGCCCTCTTCTTATCAGTTTGAAGAGTGATACTCCCTCTAGCGTAGCTTCTTATTAAACGACAAAAGGCAGCGAATTCGCTGCCTTATTATTTACTCACACGGCTTCAGTTAAGCTTAACTGTCCATGTATTTGATTAAACAGAAACCTTAGAAAGGCCCTAGCTCAATCATTTGAGCAATCACAACGGAAACCAAAGCGCCTACCGACCAGAACAAGAACAGTGGTAAGAAGAAACGAACCCACTTGGTGTAAGGCACTTTTGCAATCGCCAGTACCGCCAGTAAACCACCATTGGTTGGGTAAATATAGTTAGAGATACCATCACCCAATTGAGAAGCCAGTGCCGCCACTTGACGAGTCACTTCACCAATATCTGCCAACGGAATAATGATTGGCATGGTGATCACCGCTTGGCCACTGCCAGACGGAATGAACAGGTTGATCGCAGCCTGCGAGAAGTAGATCCCTGCGGCTGCCACAAGTTTAGAGCTACCAGAAATGATTTGTGCAAGATAGAAGATAATTGAATCAACAATCTTCGCGTCTTCCATAATGGTTAGCACTGAACGAGCAAAGAAGATGATCAGTACCGCGACCAATACGTCGCTAACACCTTTGGTCCAATACTCACAGATCTTGTTCGGAGATAAACCCGCCACCAAACCCGGAATAATAGCCATCGCCACGAATGCACCCGCAATCTCGGTGAAGCCGAACCCCATCGTCAACGTGCCGAAGATCATGTATGCGAATACGCCCAAGAACGCGATGCCCGCAAGCTTTTCACGTGTGGTCAGCGTTTTCGCTTCAACGTTAGATTCGTAGTGGTATCCCGTACCGTGCAACAAGCCTTTGGTCGGGTCTTGCTTAACTTTGCGCGCGTAGTTAAGCACATACCACGCACCCGTTAGCAACATGAACATGCCAACAATAAAGCGATACCACATGCCTGAATACATAGGCAGTTCAGCGATAGTGTGTGCGATACCCGTAAAGAATGGGTTAGCCAAAGCGGCGGCGAAACCGGCACAACTTGCCAGTAAAACAACACCAAGTGCCGTAATCGCGTCATAACCAAGCTTGATACAGATTGGGATCATCAAAGAGATGAAAATGACATCAAGTTCACGCATACCGGTGAAGGTAACGTTGAAGAAGATCGCCGTCATGATCACAGGTGCAATCACGTACAAGCCCTGCTTCTTTAGCTTAGTGGTTAGCGCAACAACGGATGCGTCTAACAGACCCATGTGTTTGATAATGCCAAAAGCACCACCCACAAATACCACAACGCCCATCACGCCAGAAGCGGATTTGAAGCCTTTAAAAAATGATTCGAAAAAAGAGGCTAATGTTGTTGGGTTGCTGGTCAATTGTGTGTAGCTGTCTGGGTCGATAACAGTGCGGCCATTCATGACCACTCGCTCGAATTCCCCAGCAGGGATGAAGTAAGTTGCGATTGCAGCAACGATCACCATGATAACCAAAGAGAGAAACGGGTGGTTTACTTCTTTCTCTGTCGGCGCTGCGTTACCAGCTTGAGATGTAGGTACGGATGTAGATACCGTAGTCGTCATATAGACTCCTTATTTGTCAGCAACTAAGGATCACTTAGCCGCCGAGAGGGATTTTTGGAAAAACGAAACCCTTCACGCTGAACTAAGTTCGCGCTAATTTAGGCTGTTTCAAAAAGGCCTTTGATAGATGGTGCTCTCAAATGTACATAGTGAAGTAGTGAGTACTACTTTCTTTGCGTCCGAGCAAAATGCAGATGTTCAGCCAAGTCAGGCCAAACTGAATGAGGTCATTACAAGCAGGTAAACAGAAAAGTCTGTTTTGGTAATGCGTTTTTTATCAATTACAAAGACAAGCGGCGCATACTAGCACAACGAGTCATGAATTGTCAGAAAAGTGTGAGTTTCGTCATATTTTGGTGGGCAACAAAAAAGCGCTCACTACTAAGCTAGGCGCTTTTCTGCAATAGAACAGAGTTACTTAGGTGCTAGTTCGTAGTTTTCTTGCATCTCATGAGGGGCAATCCCGTACTCATAATCCGCTAAGTAACCATCCTTATAGACCTTCATTCCCTTGTCATCCCAGCTCACTTTGATCATCGCTGTGTTGCCATCTTCACTGCCTAACAGCTCAAGCATTTCTGCATCAATCTTAATCGCTTTGATAGTTTTAATACGCTTAAACGGCTTAAATTCAGTGGTCGAGGTTGGCAAAGATCCGTAGCTGCTAATCCACGTATCTTTGGGTACTAGCCATTGGTTAAACACGTCATCAACAATCGCTTTCGGCATGCTTGCGATAACAACAGAATCTGTCATTACATTGTTTGTCTCTATGCTGTAACCGCCCTTTCCATCCGAAACATAAGTAGGAAAATCAATGCCAATTTCAGACTTGGCTGGTAAACGACCTAAGGTGACAGACTTCTTAACGTACAGTTCTGCCGTTTCAAATTGCTGCATGATCTCAGGGATCTTCTGAAATTCAACTGGGGCAGTTGAAACATTAAAAGCGAAAGAAAAGGAAGCTGCAATTGCAGCGAATTTAACAGGCATTTTCATGATAACGGATCCAAATAGAAGATGGTTGTTAGAGTATCCCGTACTAACAAACACCTCAATAAACTGCAGCGTCTTATATCGGTAATTGTGATACTGAGTGATGAAATCATAAATAGTTACTTTGCCATTTTCTCCTCATCTCAGCCCGTCTAGTTTCGCTGCTCTTCAGTTTCAACCTAAAAAATCTCAGTCATTTTTACCGTACTGTCAGCCTTATGTCAGTGGCGCAAAATGGTAAGTCCTGCCTTTGAACAAACCTAAAATGAGACCTCGATCATCATTTTGAGGTTCTCATGAAGGCTATTTACATCATTGCTGCCGTGTTGTTGCTGAGCAGTTCCTTAGCAAACGCAAATGTGCACAAGTGGAAAAATACCGAATTTCAGACCTACTCCGACAAAACACAGGTCAGGTTTTTATTGGTAAACCGTTACACCAAACAAGCGGATTACTACCTGCGAATTGATGACAAAGAGTTTCCAAACAAGATCCAATTGGATGCAAACCAAGAGATAGAGCTGGATATCAATGTTAAGACGCCAGCTGCTCAAACAACCAAGAAGAAGATTTGTACGCGCATGGTGACGGATTCCCCGAACAGCTACGAAGTATGCACCAATCTTAAATTTAAGCGCTATTAAGCCAATTCAAATGGTACTAACGATGCAAAAAACCATAACAACGCTGCGCAGAGCTTTATTGACTGTCGTTGCACTGGCTATCGCCTCACTGAGCAGCACTGCTCTCACGCTGCCCGTTTCTGCAAACCCGATACCGAGCGTATCTAACCCATCCGGTACCGACCGAGTTCGAACTTCTAAAGGGGCTTCATGTGAGCAAGCGATTTCCACAGGTAAAACCGTTCAGTTCGGAACCTACGGATCAACCGGCAATGAAGATAGCGACAGCTATTACAACAATTATTACTACCAAAATCAGGATGAGGCAGGCGTATACGCGGCTGTGACATTCCAATTTGGTGGTGAGGATCGAGTTGACTGTCGTCGACTCTACGAGTTCGAGCTCCGTGAGCGAGAACGTTTAGAAGAGCTAGCTCAAGCGGAACATGAGCTCAAGCTATTACAAATCGAAGCAGAGAAATATCGTCTGCTGAAGATGAAACAAAGCAATACCACTTTTTCGGAGTAAAAATGCTTAATAGAAAACCACTACTTGGCCTAGCTGCCATGTCTGTATTTTCCACTGGTTCGGCGTTTGCCATACCACCTGACCATCAAGATGACAAAACAGGTGATGTTGTATTCTCAGCATCTGTCGAGTCTCAATGTGGCATAGAAGCAACAGAAGACCAAGCCGACTTAGCTTTTGGCGAAAATTACAATGAATCTCATGCAACTGTAAAGTTAGTCAGCAACAGAAACGGAATCAAAGTTCGAGTAGAAGAGATCAAAATCGAATCGTTTGACGGACAAATTCAAAAGAGCGATGTGTTTTTCCAGTCAACGGGTACAACAGAGCTAGACCAATCGGCAGTTAGCTGGGAATCGGGTGTAGACATCACTCGAGATCAAATACGTGAAGATAACAATATGAATCTTTTCGCTCGTGTTGCGGTTGATGAAAGCAATCTCGATGCTAGTGATGATTACGAAGTAAAAACAAAATGGAAGATTGAGTGTAACTAACCCATCATCTCTCCCACGGTAAGCCCTTTAATCACGAGGGCTTACTGACCCAGAGGCACTATGAAAACTCTAGTTTTATTCTTGGCGATATTGTTTATCGCGCCCTATGCCGTGAGCACCGGGTTTGATAGGAAAGAAGTCGAACATTTCAATCAAATGTGCGTCGATGGCTCAGACAACCACCAGCGCCGAATCTTTGATGCGTTGTCGAATTCTGAATACATCGATTGGTCGAGCATCGAGTTAATCGACACCGAAAGTCGCATTAACTACACCGAGACTACCGTCGAAATTAAGCAAACCGACCGGGTCACCTGCGATCTTATTGTCGAATACAAATATCATCATGCCGATATTGTACTGAGCTCAAGCTATCAGGTATCTCTCAAAGATAAGCAAACCATCAGTAATGTGGCTGTTACTGAACAAGCGGTCACGGACTTTATTGTCCGCGTTATGGTGAACTAACATGCTACGATTGATTGTCGCGTTCACTTTAATCAGCTTATCCAGCTGTACATTGGCATCCAATAATCACTCTACATTAAGCTTTAAAAAGCATGTGAGAGAACGCTGCGGTTTAGAAGTGATCAATAACCAAGGTGAGATGAGTTTTGGTCGAGAATACGATGGCAGAGCCATCACGCTCAAGCTGGAGTCCAATCGCAAAGATTCTCGATTGTTGCTCAAACTGCAACATATTGACCTAGGCTCAATTGATGAGTCTCGCATTGCAGAACTTGTGCGATTCAAAGTCGAAACACCGGTTCGCTATGAAGGCGACATTAATTATTGGCGTCAGGGCGTCGAATTTCCTGTCGATCAACTTGCATCCAATAAAGAAGTCGATATTCGAGCACGCATTTCCATACCCGAGTCTCAACTCACGGCAGGAGAGTTTCACTTCAATATGGAGTGGGCAGTTGAGTGTCTATAAATTAGTAACTTAAGCTGAGTTTTTAATCAAAGAAGAAAAAAGTGAGCGAGCTGGAAAGAAAATCAATGGAGTGACAAGTTCGGAATTATAAAACCGATAAAGAGAGATTCACTGGGAATTCGCTGGAGGTTAGCGCAAATTATCAAGGATGGAGTTTTTTTGAACATGTATCTAAAACACGAAACATAATATGCGATCAGTTCATCGGACTTTCAAGGGAGTAACAAGAGAATATTTGATAACACTGAAGTCAATCACACATGTGCTAATTCTCAGTTGGTTAATCTATCCGATGTTTGCTACGTTTAAATGACACAGTCATTGGAAAGGTATGATTTATGAAAATAAACGTTCAAACACATCACGTATCAATTAACGACGACTCACGTAAAGACATCGAAGGTAAGTTCGAAAAGATATCAAACCATTTTCCATCACTGATTAGCTGCGACATCATCATTACAAAAGAACACGGTCAACATCAGGTTGAAGTATTCACCAACTACGAAGGTGTACGAGTAACAGCAAAATCGACAGACGATGTTATGTACCCAGCTATCGCTTCAGCACTCAAGAAACTTGAAGCAGGCCTAAGTAACCGTAAGGGACAATTGAAAGCCGACCTACACGAGAAACCAACAAGCACGAAGCCAGAGATTGCTTCGGACATCATCCAAGAGATGAAATTGGTCTAACTCGATAAGTAGTTAAAGCGAAATAACGAATAGACACTTATTAAGAATTTCAAAGCCAGCACATGTTGCTGGCTTTTTCGATCTTACAGCAAAGCAAACCTTCCTTCTTTACCGTTTCTCGCATTCAGCTCAAACCCACATCATTTTTAACGCCCTTAAGTTCTTAGCTGCTATAACAATCACTTGTGGTATTTGATACAGTTATAAACAGAAATTTAGACCACAACGGAATGTTTATTATGAAGAAAATCGCGTTGATACTTTTCCTAGCCACTCAACTAATGGCTTGTACAGAAGTGGGCAGTGAAGCTTGGTGTGAAGATATGAAAGAAAAGCCTAAAGGCGACTGGACGGCTAATGAAGCGGGCGATTTTGCTAAACACTGTATTTTCTAGGCGGGTTGTCCGTTTGATACGGAAGACACCGCATAAAAAAACGACCGCTAGGTAGACCGAAGTACCTAGGGTCGTTTGAGCTTCAAAATGCTAGATAAGCTCTTAACTTTCACACAACATACTTTCTATATGAGTTTGTTACGGATATGGATCACTACAGCTTCTGCGATAATAACCACAGCAAAAATACTCACCAATACCATCGATACTTTTTGCCACTCAAAAAGGTTTTGCGCATCGTTTAGCACCACGCCAATACCACCAGCCCCCACCAACCCCAGTACAGCAGATTCACGCACATTGATATCCCAACGGAACAATACAATTGAATAGAATGCTGGCATCACTTGTGGCCAATACCCTTTAAGCAAGATGCTCATCCAAGAAGCGCCAGTTGCGCGCAGAGCTTCGATAGGCCCCATGTTCACTTCAGCAATCGCTTCCGCTAACAGCTTCCCTACAAAGCCGATACTACGAATGGCAATTGCCATAATGCCTGCGAGAACACCGGGGCCAAATAGTGCGATAAACAACAGTGCCCAAACCAATGAGTTCACAGAACGTGAAGACACCAGAAAGAATTGAGCAACCCAGTTCAACGCTTTATTCGGGGTAATGTTTGGCGCATTCAGTAACGCCAACGGAATTGCAAATACCAAGGTAAATAAGGTACCTAACGTTGCGATATGCAGCGTCTCAATCATCGCAGCGTGAATCGATTCAGGATAGAAACCGTAGTCCATTGGCACCATACGCTCAAACATATCTGCGAACTGTGCTGGAGCGTCGTATAAGAACTCAGGAATCACTTCCACCGTCTGCCAAGACCACACGATGGCGCACACAAGGCTAAGGTAAACAGCAAATCGAGCTACACGTTCGTTGGGTGTAAAACGCTGCCACTCTCTATCAATAGATGCAGTTGTCATTAGAAGATTCTCCTAACAATGTTGGAAAGGAATTCGCCGACAAGAATCAGTGCGATAATGGTGATCAAAATAGCCGCGACGAAGTCGTAGTCAAAACGTTGGAATGCCGAGAACAATGTACCGCCAAGGCCACCTGCCCCTACTATGCCAACCATGGTTGAGTTACGTAGATTCGAATCTAACTGGTAGCTAGCAAAGCCAATAAAACGCGTGAATACCTGAGGCATCACCGCATACAGAATCACGCTAATGAAACTCGCGCCAGTTGCTTTAATCGCTTCAACCGGTTTAAAAGAGATCTCTTCGATAGCTTCAGCGAACAGCTTGGCGATGAAGCCAATGGATGCGAATACTAAGGTCAAGATCCCAGCCAGAGCACCAAAGCCCACCGCTTTCACAAACAAGATAGCGATGATCACTGGGTGAAAAGAACGACACAATGCAATAAATCCACGAATGGGCGTTGATACGATTGAAGGCATCATATTTCTCGCGGCTAGCAAGCCTAGAAACAGTGAAATAACGATGCCAAAGAAACTTGAGATAATCGCAATCTGTAAGCTTTCCGCTAACCCACTAAGCAGTAAGCTGGTTCGCGAAAAATCAGGCGGAAACATTCGAGATAGTAACCGCTCACTTTCACCAAAACCGATGATCAAACGATCAAAGGTAAGCCCTAGCGTCGAGAAGCTGTAAAACAGATAAGCCACTATACCGGTGATAATCGCACGGTTTGTCCATGACACCTTGAAAGGGTTTTCGTGCTTCGCTGGCGACTGGTTTGACGGTACGCTTGGCGATGAGCTTGGGGTTAGTCCAGCCATGATTCACCCCCATAGATAATTTTTAGATCTTCTTCAGAAATACCTTCAGGACTGCCGTCGTAATGCACCTTGCCGTTACACATCCCGATGATACGTTTAGCGTAACGCTTGGCTAGGTTCACATCGTGGATGTTCACCAAAACAGGGATGTTTTTCTGTTCTGCAAATGTCTCCATTAACTCCATGATCTCAACTGCGGTTTTCGGATCGAGTGATGAGGTAGGTTCGTCAGCCAGAAGAATATAAGGGTCTTGCATCACTGCTCGAGCAATACCAACTCGCTGCCTTTGTCCACCCGACAAGCTGTCGGCACGTTGGTTAGCAAAGTCTTGTAAACCAACAAACTCAAGTAGCTCAAACGCTTTGGCGAGGTCTTGCGCAGAGTAGTTACGACGCCATGCATTCCAAGCAGTCATGTAACCCAAACGGCCACTCAACACGTTCTCGATAACCGTTAAACGTTCGACAAGGTTATATTCTTGGAACACCATGCCGATATGTCGACGCTGTTTGCGTAGCGCTTGACCTTTAAGTTGAGTCAGGTCTGCGCCATCAAAAATGATTTCACCTTGGCTTGGATCGTTAAGGCGGTTGATACAGCGTAGAAGTGTGCTTTTACCTGTACCGGATGGGCCGATAATCGCGATGATGCCAGGCTCATCGATATCTATATTAATGCCTTTAAGGATTGGCTTGCCTGCGACGTACTCGTGGAAAAGGTTGTTTATCTTTATTCCTTCATAGCTTGCTACGGCCATACTGCATTTCCTTGTGCGAATTTTAGAATGAACTATGCCCTACCCGCGAGGGCATAAATTCTTAGTTAAGGTAAGTATTTAAAGAACTAAGTCTTTCTAAAACTTAGCCTTCCAACTGAGTCAAGAACTAGCCGTTGTTTGCTTGTTTTGCTAGCTCAGCTGCTTTTTTCTTTGCGCGTTTAGCCGCATCTTTTTCAGCGAGCTTCTTAAGACCAGCTTTGGTGTAAGCCGTACCTGTCGCGTGTGCGATATCACGAATCACGTCCCACTCTTCTTTGTAGCTGATTGGTGAGAAGCGGTCTGCACCTTTAAATGATGCACTCATCTCTGGAGTAAAGCGGTAGCTAAAGAAAGCTTCGTTGATCTTCTCAACAAGCTCTGGTTTTAGGTTGTACGCGTAACCAAAAGCAGACGTTGGGAAGCGTGGGCTACGGTAGATGATCTTCAGTTCAGAATCGTCGACACGACCTGCAGCGACCATACGATCGTAAACATCTGATGCCACCGGTGCTGCATCATAGTCTCCATTGAAAACACCAAGAATTGACTGGTCATGCTTACCTGAGTAAAGCACTTTATAATCCTCATCTGGCACTAGGCCTTTCGCTGGGAATAACGCACGTGGAGCTAGGTTGCCAGAGTTGGAAGATGCAGAAGTGTGTGCAACCTTTTTGCCTTTCAGATCAGTCATTGTATTAATGCCGCTGTCTTTACGCACAATGGTGATCAGGTTGTAGCCTTGGAAACCAGACTCATCGCCTTTTACTGCAATTGGAACGTAACCCGCTAGGTTAACCGCGTAGCCTGTTGGACCGGTAGAGAAACCTGCAACGTGCAGTCGACCAGAACGCATCGCTTCTACTTGCGCAGAGTTCGAGTGAACTGTGTAGTAAATCACTCGCTTACCCGTAATTTTACTTAGGTGAGCTTGGAAATCCGCAAACGCATCTTTATATAGCGCTGGGTCTTCTACTGGCGTGTAGGTAAACACAAGCGTGCTTGGGTCGTTCCACTCATCTGGATTCTTTGGTGAATCGGCGACCAAATCTTGGTTTTCATCACAGTATCGATCGTCTAACACACCACGACTAGAGCAGTCGCTTGCCATAGCCATTGAAGGAAGTAGTAATGAGCTAGCGATTAACATTCCTTTAACACTGATTTTCATATTCAAACCTTACTTTTACTTATTGTTGAAAGTCACCTTCGCTATTGCAGCCTTTGTGCCATGTTTTTATTTATTTAATTTCAATAACTTACAACAAATCCCAAACTAACTAATATCTTTTGAGTCATTCGTGTCCAACTCAAAACCAATCATTTGGGTCATTTCTGTCCCGTCGATTTCAGTGGTAAAAAAAGAGCCCGAAGGCTCTTTGGTTCACTGCTTTTTCTTTTGTTATTCTTTAGTAAGCGCTCTCTATACAAACGCTATAATTAGCAGGTGTAACACTGCACTCAGAAGAACCTAAGCGTCGCTGTCCATGCAGTTTGCGTAATAAGTTACCGTTGCAGGCCAATCGCTGAATACGCCCATCACACCAACATCTTGTGCCAGCACATCAAGCATTTTCATCATATCGCCATCATTGTTGATACCATCTTTCACACTCTTGTAATACCAACCACCGCCTTGCGCTAGCGGGCCAGAACGTTCCAGTGTCCAAGCGATAATGTCGAGGTCTGCATCCTTAGCAAGCATGGCGTAGTTAGACGCAACCAGTTCGTTGTTTTCGTCTAAATCAACCAGAGCAAACAGAGGTGGTGCGATGATATTCACACCCGCATCGTGCAGTTCTTTCATGTTCTCAACAGACGCGACAAAGTCCGCTTGTTCGTAAACACGGTCATCAAGATAAACCGCTTGTTTGCCGAACTTCGGCGTTTCATTGATCCAGTACTTCACATCATCCAAGTTGAATGACTGCAGGTAAGTATCAGAAGGCTTGAAACCCGCTTCTTTCAGTTCATCCACCAACTTCTGCGCATACATCTCTTGGCTAAATCCATTGAAAGGCATGTCGACTGCTGCCGATTTCAATTCAGGAGTGACCTTCACGCCGTGCTCTTTAAACAGTGCTGCACTTTCTGCGTGTGTCATCAGTGTGCCACTTTGGCTGTAAAGATCGGTTCTCCAACCTGGAGTCCCGTTCATGTACTCTTCAACCGTGGTGGCTTTTGGGTTCGCCCCATCCATTTTACCTTTGAGCGTCTTAAACTCAGCCAGCGTGAAATCAGAAGTACGGCACTCAACTTGAGCATCTTCGCCTGTCGCTGGATTAGCTGGTGTAAACGGGGTTGAGCACTTCTTAGCAAGATCTGGGTGCGCTAATACATCAGTAGTGGTGTGCAGATCACTTTGCGAATGGCGACATACCAACGCCTTATCTTTGGTAAAGGTCACATCACATTCGACGACACCAGCGCCCATTTGAATCGCCGCCAAATAGGATTCCCTAGTATGCTCAGGAAACTGCATAGCCGCTCCGCGATGCCCAATAGAAAAATCGCTACGATGAAAAGGTCCTTCGCTGCAACTCAACAGCTTGGTTTTCAAAGGGCTCTCATCCATATTGTTAACTAAAAAGAGGGGGCGAGGTCCTAAGTTTGCTGGTTCTGCAGCGGCCCATGCCGTTATTGAACTCATACCGAGTATCAGAGCAATCGAACCTTTCAGTATTTGCTTCATGTTTGTATCTCCTTGCAACAAGCAATTATTTTTCTAATGTCCTTTGTTCGATCATTCAGTGTTGGATAGCTGTCATATATAGTTAGCTGTCATATGTTTTTTGACTCAACACCGAATAACCTCATGTGGGCTGACGCCACAATATAGGGATTGCACGCTTTGTGCCAAATGTTAAAACTCTTTTATTACAATCACTTGAAACAGTTAATCATTCGACTAAATGATAAATGGGTCATTGTTGTCTTGTGTTTTTACTATGCGAATTAATGAACCAGCTAGACCTTGAAACTCTCTTTATCCAATTGGTGTTTCTTCATTTTTCGATAAAGGGTTTTACGCGGTAAATTCAGCTTACTTGATACCTCATTAATATTACCAGCGCATTCTATTAGCGCTTCCGTCAGAACATTTCGTTCGTACTGCTCCATCTGCTTTTCAAAAGCGAAATCTTCTCCGGACGCTTCACAAATTGGCGATTGAAGATCAAAGCCATCACCGACGATACCCAACACAAATCGATCAGCGACATTACGCAGTTCACGCACATTGCCCGGCCATTCATGTCGGCATAGCTGCTGAATTTGTTCCGGGTAAATCGTCGAAGGACGTGTCTTGTATTTATGACTCGCTTGAATCACAAAATGGCGAAACAGCACCTGAATGTCTTCTTTTCTTTGACGCAATGCAGGAAGGTTTAAGCTCGCAATGTTAAGGCGATAGAAGAGATCGGCTCTGAATTCTCCAGACTCACTCAAGCTCGCGAGATCAGCTTTACTAGCGGCTACCACGACGATGTCGACAGGTATCAACTCGTTACCACCAACACGCTCAATCATTCGCTCTTGAATCACGCGCAGCAATTTGATTTGTACCGCAATCGGCATGCTCTCAATTTCATCGAGAAACAGAGTGCCGCCATTGGCTTGTTCTATTTTGCCAATACGCTTCTTGTTCGCGCTAGTAAACGAACCCGCTTCATGGCCAAACAACTCACTCTCAATAATGCTTTCTGTCATGCCGCCACAGTTAATTGCGACAAATGGTTTAGTCTTACGACGACTGAATTGATGCAGAGCGCGAGCTATCACCTCTTTACCCGTTCCCGTTTCTCCATTGATAATGGTATCGACGCCAGTATGTGCTAAAGCGAGTACTTGCTTACGTATCGTATCCATCGCTTTTGATTGGCCAATAACCACAGACTCTATCGGTAGCTCCTCTTGCTCATCGCCATCCGAGGTTGAAGGGCAATTGTGCTGACATTGGGTAATCGCCAAATCAAGCTTCTCCACCAGCTCACTCGAATTAAGCGGTTTTTCCAGAAAGTCGAAAGCACCAAGCTTTATCGCTTCGATCGCCATTGGGATATCGCCATGACCACTCATCAATAAAACGGGCACATTCGGGGCACGGTGTTGGATTGAGCTCAACAACGTCAAACCGTCCACTTTCGGCATGCGCACGTCACACAACACAACCGACTGACTGTTGGCTTTAAGCGACTTTAGGCCAAGGTTGGGATCAGTGAAGGTGGTGACACTAAACCCTTCTAGCTCTAACATTTCGCTCACGGCTTCGACGACATCTATTTCATCGTCGATAAGAACTATGTGTTTTTCTGAAATCATGAGCCTGTGCCTTTTGGTAGAGTGACGATAAAGGTGGTGCCTTGGTGTTCAACCGATTCCACGTGAATCGAGCCGCCAAAGTCTTTTATTATGTTGTATGCGATAGACAGGCCGAGCCCTAGTCCTTTGCCTGTTGTTTTGCGGGTATAAAATGGGTCAAACAAATACGGGATATCTTCTTCGGGTATACCTAGTCCATTGTCCTTGACCGAAATCTGAATGGTGTTCAGGTGCTCTTGCGCTGAAATGCTGAGCTGAGGCTGCTCTCTATGTTCAACGGCATCCAGAGCATTACTGATAAGGTTCACCAGCACTTGTTCCAAGCGTATGCTGTTGGCTCGAACCATTTGATCACTTTGTGGCGAATAATGAATCAACACCCGACTCTGCCTGGTTTCAAACAGGTCAATCGCATCACCAATCACCTTCTCCAGTTCTACGTTATCAATCTTGCCATCGCTCTTACGTGAGAAGGCTTTTAAGTGACGGGTGATTGCCGCCACCTTATCTAGCAGGACTTCTATCTTTTTAAGATTCTCTTGTGCTCTGTCTGGTCTATTTTTACCTAGCCAAAGCTGAGCGCTTCGAACGTGACTATTCACAGCCGTCAGAGGTTGATTGATCTCGTGGGTGATCCCGACACTTAGTTGTCCCAATGCCGCCAATTTACCCGCTTGGATCAGCTCATCTTGGGTCACTCGCAATTTGGCTTCGGCTAAGGTGCGCTCTTCAACCTCAGCCTCCAGCTTGCGATTGGTTTGCTTAACGATTTTGGCCGTGGTTTGGAACACCTTCAGGTACTTAGCCATTTGCGTCACTTCGTCTTTGCCACGAATGGATACTTCGGTATCTAAATGGCCGGTAGAAATCGCGAACATATTGTCTTTAAGCTGTAAAAGCCTTTCTAAAATACTCTTACGCACGTAGAACCATGAAATAGCAGCGGCAGCCAATACGCTAAATAAAGAGAGAAAAAAAGAGAGGCGCTGATTCGATTGCAAAGATTGCTGCGCCTGCTGAATCGACAGATCAATATTACTGTTCACTTGGCTGGTGTTACGTTCGATCTGCACGGTTAATTGATTCAAATGCTCGCGGCTGTTTTCTAGGAAGTATTGCTCTTGATAGAGATGATCGAGCGCTTTGTTTTTCATCCCATACAAACTGCTATCGCTTGAGGCGAGGTT
The DNA here is from genome assembly GCF_041467855.1 of Vibrio sp. 10N.247.311.51. Lineage (NCBI taxonomy): Bacteria > Pseudomonadati > Pseudomonadota > Gammaproteobacteria > Vibrionales > Vibrionaceae > Vibrio > Vibrio sp. 10N.247.311.51. Next base: position 37,972 of record NZ_JBFSVK010000001.1, read on the forward strand.
ATAAATCACGGTGAGTTGATGATCTAATTGAGGAAAGTCACTTCTTAAATCACCACTGACCCAGAGCTTCCACCACTCTTCTCCTACCTGCTCGAGTCGGTAACTGGTGTAATCCAGTTCATTAAAACTGGAATCGTTATACAGCTTTTCGACCAAGCCTAATTGGTAATAAAGCAGAGACTTGAGCTGTGTGTACTGGATTTGATCTTTGGCAGACTCAGGTAGGCTATCAAGTGAGTCACTGGCTTGCTGCAATAGAGGATAAAATCCTTCGAGCAAATTACGAAGCTCTTGGTTGAGCTGTTCTGACTCAATTTCACTTTGATACAACAAGCTAAGGCTGTTGTTAACTTGGGCGATAAGATCTTTAAAATAGGAGTGATAATCCGGAAACTGAACCATAACACTATTCATCACGGAAATAGCGTCTTCGATTTTTAGCATCGCCTGTTTGCGCTCTAAATTCGATTCAGCGTCACCGAGCTGAGAAGAGGTTGTGATAATCACTCGCACCATATCATTGAGGTGTGCGGCATTATCTAGGGCGGGAATTTCACTCTCCTTTAACTCAACAAGGCGTTGGTTTAGATCGTCAAAAGTAAAACTGGAAACAACCGAGAGGAAGATAGTGGTCATCGATAGCATGGCTAACGCAAGTACCAAGCGCAGCTCAATACCTTTCCAACCAAACCACTTACGACGTGGAATTTTGATCGAGAACGGGCGCTCGAAACTATCCTTATGTTCTACAACCTCGGAGACATGACTACTCACTCGCCCCACCTTCTTCTCATCAAATAATCAACAGGAACTGTCAATGATTCAATCAGTTAGGTGGTTTACCTATTTAATCTTAGATCTAATAGCTTTAGTGAAACTATTAAATAAAGAGTAATCATTAACATTTTACATAAGACATCATAACAATTACTTTATAAAGCTTGAGCTGTCTGTTTTGCGATAATAGAAAGTGACCTCACCGACAGAAACGTGATTACTTTATCAATATCAGTCGAGTAAAGTGAATTCATCAGTCTCAATTAAGCAGTAAAACTCACGTAATATTAATCAGTTAAGGTTTATTGATACCAACAAAAAATCGCACAAGTTTTCACTCATGCGATTTCATTTATGTAATGTCCATCGACTAACCGAGACTCAACGAACTTAGAGAATAATCATCCCATCTTGATAAGTCAGTGCTGGCGCTACATCTTGGCCAAGTAATACCGGGCCATCGAGGTCGACGACTTCAGATTGAACCGCAATAGGCAGAGCTGCACGCATCGCCAGCGATGTACCAAGCATACAACCCGACATCAGAGTAAACCCGAGCCTTTGGGCTTCTTTTGCAAGTACCAATGCTTCAGTCAGGCCGCCCGTTTTATCGAGTTTGATGTTGACCATTTCATACTTACCCAACAGCGATGAGAGCTGTGAAGTGGTATGACAGCTTTCATCAGCACACAGTGGTATCGGGTGCTTGATGTGTGCCAGTGAAGCATCGTGCTGTTGGGGTAACGGCTGCTCGATCATCGCAATATCAAATTCTGCCAGTTGATTGAACAGCTCTTCGAGATTCAATCCTGTCCACGCTTCATTGGCATCCAATACAATTTGAACATCTGCCGCAGCTTCTCGTACCGCGCGAACACGCTCTACCACTTGCTCGCCATCAAGCTTCACTTTCAGGAGTTTCGCACCAATTGCGACATAGTCTCGAGCCTGAGTCGCCATTGCTTCTGGCGTGCCAATAGAGACGGTCATTGCAGTCACGATTTGAGCAGGCAACTCACACAAGCTATTCGGAAACGTCTGGTCGTTCTGCTGAGCTTCAAAATCCCAAAGCGCACAATCGACCGCATTTCGCGCTGCCCCTCCGGTCAATAAAGACTGAAGATGATCTCTTAGCTCTGCGGGATCGGTAACGCCTCGTTCAAACATGGCTTCAAGTGCGCTAGATGCTTGTTGGATTTGCGCTAACACAGACTCCGATGACTCGCCGTATCGTGGGTAAGGCGTACATTCGCCCTGAGCTCGCTTGCCACCATGTTCAATGTAAACACGAACAACGTGACACTCAGTTCGGCTGCCACGAGAGATGCGAAAAGGCGTTTGCATCGCGATACTAATGGGTTCTGCTGTAATCTTCATAATTTCACTCGGTTGATGTTCGCTTTAACAAATGGAAACGTAGAAATGATGAAGTCGTTAAAGTGAATGTCGCAAATGATCAGTAATGTGTTGTACACCAAAACGAACCGGGTCCGTCACTGGTACTTGATAAAGTGTGGTCCATTCTTGACACAATGTCTCAGCATCTTCAATGCTAATCGCCGATGTGTTTAAACAGATACCGACCAGTTTCACGTCTGGATTGGTCAATCGCGCGGCTTGCAAGTTAGCTTCAATGGTCTGTTCTATGCTTGGCAATTGCGCATGAGGAAGGTTACGAATATGAGGTCGCCCAACTTCATGACACAGCACCAAAGCATCCGCTTGTGCGCCATGTAATAGACCCAAACTCACGCCTGCAAACGAAGGGTTGAACAAAGAGCCTTGCCCTTCAATGATGTCCCAATCGTGGTCGGTAAAATCAGGGCTAATCGCTTCAACTGCGCCAGAAATAAAATCCGCAACCACAGCATCAATCGAAATACCGCAGCCTTCAATCAAAATACCGGTCTGCCCTGTCGCTTTAAACTGAGCTGCTATTCCGGCTTGTTTAAGCGATTTTTCAATCGCCAATGCCGAGAACATTTTGCCTACTGAGCAATCTGTTCCGACAGTAAGCAGGCGCTTACCTTGACGAGGCTTACCGTTACCAACATTAAGAACACCGTCAAAATGGCGTACATCATGAAGCTTAGTCAATCCTTGTTGCTGCATGTCAGCAAGCGGTGAAAATTCATTCAATCGTTGGTGCATGCCAGATGCAATCTCATATCCCATTTCTGCAGCGGCCATAATGGTTGACTGCCAAGAATCAGGAATAACGCCACCCGGATTTGCGGTACCAATCACTAGCGTCTTCGCGCCCTGCGCTTGCGCCTCTTGCAGGGTCATATCCGTTAAGCCCAGTGAAACGGTATCACCCGTTAAACGCAGTTGACCTAGGCAGATTTCTGGTCGCCATTGATGAATGCCACGAGCGGTTTTTGCGGCAAGTGGATCAGTAACATCCCCAAGAAAAAGAAGGTAAGGTTGAGCGATCGACATGAGTATTCCTAATTAATAAGCCCTTGTATGGGTTTACTTTAATTAAGAACTTCGAAGCTGCCGAATGCCTATTTATGGCGAGCCTATAACCTTAAGTTATAGGGTGAGTATGGTTCTTCAATGAAGCGATAAATTGTTTAACGGAAATCGACTGAGGGGTGTGCTCTGCGCAAAGCATCGATACCGAAAATTGGATGTCTGGTTGAAGCGGCAACACACAGACCGCATCGTCATTTTGATATTGATCTGCCGTCCACGGATCAACAATCGCAAACCCCGCTTGGTGCTTGACCAGTTCCGCCGCCGCGCTATACCCACGTACATATATTGGATGGTGGTAATGCTCATCTCGCGCAATAAGGCTTTGATGTAATAGGAGGCCTAGTGGATCGCGACTATCAAGCCCAATGATTGGTAGTGGATAATTGATAAGATCATCTAACGTTAATTCCGCGGGTAAATGATCAACCGTATTAGAAGGAACCAAAACCTTTAATGATTCGGTTAATAGCGTTTCACTTAATATCGCAGGCGGAGCTTCATCGCCAAACGCGATAGCAATATCAAGCTCATGCTTTAATAACCCAACACACAGTTCGTCACGGTTAGCTGTTAGTAACTCAAAAGAAATCTCTTGATCGCGAGACATTTGGGCGATCACCGGAGTCAGCAATTTAGTCGCCAGAATCGGTGGCGCACCAATGCGTAAATGCTGATGTCCTTGCTTGACTTTGTTGGTCAAAGAACGAAATTGACCCAGTTGCTGATAGACCTTTTCCGCTTCTGGCAGCAAGGTTTTCGCTTCAACCGTTGGTACTAGGCGCCCTTTAACTCGTTCGAATAAACCAAACCCAAGTTGTTGCTCCGTGTGCGCCAAAATACGGGTCACGTTTGGTTGCGACACATGCAAGCTGCGCGCGGCTCCAGATACAGTTCCGGTCTGCATAATGGCGTAAAAGACTTCCAACTGTCTTAGGTTCACATTGATGTCCTTATGGTTCACGATACAAATCTAGGGCTAGGATTTTCTGGTATTGGCTAAGCTGTCTATCTATTTAATTAGCTGCGTGAGTTTATTTTAATAACTCTTCTATCGCAGGTTGAAGCACCTCAGCCCAAGCTTGATAAGCCTTAGCATTCAAATGCAGGTCATCACATGAGTATTCGTTCGAAAGAAGCTGATTAGGTGACAATACAGAATTCACATCTAAGAACGTGATGCCTTGCTGGGAACAGTACTCGCTTATTTTGCTATTGAGCAGTTCAACCGACGGATTTAAACCTTGCAATTTAGAGCCAACATAAAGCGTTGATTGCACCAAGATTCGGATATCATTTTCTTGCCACACCTTAAGCATATCAATGTAGTTCTGGTAGATATGGTCGACATCATAACCCTGAGCTAAATCGTTTATCCCTGCCATAAAGCACACCAGCTTTGGCTTCACATTCAACGTGGTATCAATACGGCGTAACATGCCCGTTGTGGTATCACCCGCGAGACCGCGATTGACCATCGAGATATCACGGAAAATATCCGCCCACGGTGCCCACTCGGTGATCGAATCGCCAAACATCACTAGGTCTGAATTCGGGGAGAAATGGCGGTGGTTGTCTGATGTCATGATGTAACGACTCATGCTGTGACCTCGCTGCTGAATCTCAGACTGAAGAGCAACTGCCTTGAGGATGTCACTGTCCGGCGTGGCGCTATCAAATTGAGCCAGCAACCCTTCGATATGAGGCTTAAAAGGGCTAAGACGAGTACTCAGTTGATGATGTTCTTTAAGGGAAGATAACCTCTCTAATAGTGCATATAGAGAGCTATTTGGACCAACTTCTTGGAATAACTGATAGAGATCGAGGACAGGGTGTTGCTGTAGCGCGGCAAGTAATTGCTTGTCTTCCATGGTGTTATCTAACCCTTCAATTATCTAATGATGAACCAAAGATAATATCCGATTGCTTACAGGATAGATAACACTAGAAGCAGATCGTTACTTTTACTAGAAGTAAATAGTTATTTTTCTTTGATTAGCAGGTGATTACGGTTATCGCGACTTTTCTTGATCAGCTCGTTGCTCTCGTCCATTTCATCTGACTTAGCAAGGCGATCATAAAGCAGCACGTTAACCGTCGCAGCCAAGTTCATGCAGCCTACTGTTGGTACATAAACAACATGATCTGCTCTGTCGGCGACATCTTGAGAAATAGAACCGTCTTCAGGGCCAAAGATATAGATAGCATTTTCTGGGTGTTTAAAACGCGGCAGTGGTGTTGCACCTTCAGCGAGTTCTACACAAACAATTTTCGTTTCTGAATCAAGGTTATCCAAAAACGACTCGACACCCGTTAGCGGGATAGTACGCGCAGCACTCTTGGTATCGGTATGAAATTTAGCGGCTTTTTCGTAGCGTTGCCCTGTGTATTTAACTTCGTCGACTTGGTAACAGCCAGCAGCACGCATAACAGCACCAACGTTTGTCGGGCTCTTTGGGTTAGTTAAACCAATAGTCACATGGCTTTTGTTCATGAATCTTTCTCACTTAACGAATAGACATAGCAGGGTGCTACAAAGCGTCGCATTCTACCAAAGCAGCGGCAAATTCAAAAGCATCGTAACAAACCGCTCTTTTTATCATTAAGCCCCTAGTTGCAAGGCTTCTAACGTCAAAAACCTAACCGCCATCATGTTTATAAAACAAAAACATTTCTGGATAACAATTCAACAACAAGTCCATTTACATTTTAAAACCACATTAATAATGTGTTGAAAATTGCATGAGATAATCACACAGGAAGCGTGACATGACCCTAACCATCAAAAACCGCCTTTATATTCTCTCTTTCATTCCGTTGCTACTAATGGCAATTGGCATGATGAGCGTGACGTATATGAAGAGCACCGAGCTAACCGCACAGCAAGTTGAATCGACGCGTAGCAATATGATGGCGATGAAAGAAAAGGAACTCAAAGCGTATCTACAAATGGCCTACTCTTCGATCAGCCCATTTTTGGATAGAGGTGCAACATTAGAAGAAGCCTTACCAACATTAAGAACATTAGAATATGGCGAGTCTGGCTATATTTTTGGTTATGACTCGAAAGGTGTTCGAGTGGTTGTCGGGCAAAATAACGATGGTATTGGTAAAAACTACTACGACCTGCAAGACAAAAAAGGCAACTACCTTATTCGTGACTTGATCAAGAACTCAAAGCTTGGTGAGTTCACCACCTACTACTTTCCAAAACTTGGTCAATCAGAAGCCCTACCGAAACTGAGCTACTCGATATTCGTTCCCCAGTGGGACTTGATGCTAGGCACAGGTTTCTATACTGACGACATCGATGCGGTCATCGCAGAGATGAAAGAGAGCTCAAATGCCGCGTTACAAAGCTCATTGACGGCCATCGCAATTTTCTGTGGTTTGATTGCCCTAGTAGTTGCTGTGTTTGCCGTTGCCGTCAACCGTACCATCATGCAACCACTCGAGCAGTTTGATCGTTCAATCAGCGCATTCGCGAGTGGCGAAGCTGACTTAACCGCTCGAATGGAAACCTTCAAAGCGCCCGAGTTCACTAAGCTCAGCGAGAACTTCAATGCCTTTGTAGCGAGCCTGCAAACCATCATTCGCAGCGTAAGTGATGTCGGGCAACAAGTAGTAGCCGAGACATCTAGTATGTCTTCTCGCGCTGCGCAGGTCGACGAGATTGCTACAGGGCAACGTGAAGAGACAGAACAAGTTGCAACAGCGATGACTGAGATGACCACAACGGCTCAAGAGATCTCTAGCAACGCTAGCCAAGCGGCGGATTCCGCAAAGCTTGCAGAGGGCAATGCCAAAGAAGCGCAACAGATCGTAAACGCCGCTGCAGATTCGGTGGCAGGCCTAGCGAGCGAAGTCTCAGAAGCCAACACCGTGGTGTCTCGTTTAGAAGGCGATGTACAAAACATCTCTTCTTCATTGGCGGTCATCCAAGACATTGCCGAGCAAACTAACCTACTCGCGTTGAATGCCGCAATTGAAGCTGCGCGTGCAGGCGAACAAGGGCGTGGCTTTGCTGTGGTTGCCGATGAGGTTCGTAAACTGGCAAGCCGAACTCAAGAGAGCACTGGCGACATTCACAAGATGATTGAGCAACTTAAAGCTGCCTCAGATGCTGCTGTGAAAGCGATGGATTCAAGTCAAAACCGAAGTGCGCAAACCGTGGAAGAAGCGAATGCCGCAGCCGAAGCACTGGCGAAGATCCAAGCGTCGATTGATACCATCATGGACATGAACTCGCTTATTGCGACAGCCACTGAACAGCAAAATATTGTAGGACAAGAGATATCTCAACGCATCGTGGTGATTTCTGACCAAAGCTCACAATCGGCCGAACTCGCGAATCAAAACCGTACAGGTAGCCAAAACCTCAACAGTCGTGCAAATGAGCTGTACCACTTAGTAGATCGTTTCACCGTCTAATACATTTTCGGTTTAGTAAGCCGCAATCAAACGCGACTTAACCCTAAAACACGTCGGGCTTCAGAATCTCTATTCTGAAGCCCGAACTTTTTGAGTTATTCAATTTTAAGACCAACAGAAAAGTCCCCCTCTCCCTCACTATTCATCATAAATTTTAAGTACCTATTTTCAGAAGTTGGTTAAGCTTATTGAGTTGGTCTAAATCATCGATTCGAGTAGAGGGACGTTGCATGTTTAATTCAGATAAGAAGAAGGTTCGCGATTTATTGATAGCCACTCGCTTTGGCGTATCGGCTTCGGAGATGAAAACCATTATTGGTGTAGAGCAGAACAAAGCGATGAAGTGTATTGTTCAGCTCAAACAAGAAGGCGAAGACATTCGAACTCTTGGCGAAGGCACCAACCCAGATGAGTTGGTTTTATATTCCATAGGAGAAATTGAACCATAAGCTCGCTAAATTTTAGTCTGAGTTTGAGTTTTAGCTTCTAGACAAGAGTCGTTAAGCGGGCAATCTTGACACTTGGGTTTAGGGTTACAAAACTGCTGACCATGTTCGACTAACAAACCATGATAGTAGCCGTACCTTTTGGTATCTAGTGGAATTACGCTTTCCATCAAGGCTCGAAATTTTTCATACGATTTGGGTACATCAAGTCCATTGCGAGTGAAGATCCTTCTTGCGTACGCATCAATCACAAAAGACGGCTTACCTATCGCATAAACCAGAATCGCGTCAGCCGTTTCACCACCGATTCCTTTGACTTCTAATAGCTCTTTTCGGAGCTGATCTTTGTCCTGTTCTCGCACCACCGACATATCGTATTGGTACTTCGAAAACCACTCAGTCACGGCCTTCAACTTAATGGCTTTTTGATTGTAGTAGCCACTCGAACGAATCTTTTGGGCAAGATCATCAAGATCCATCTCAGCGACTGACCTTGGGTCGCACTTATCGCCTAAGTTGATGAGTGCTTTCTCTGCATTCTTCCAATTGGTGTTCTGAACCAGAATAGCGCCTAGAACTATCTCGTAAGGGTCTTCCCTTTGCCACCAATCAAAATAGCCATAGTGCTGCTCAAGCGTATTAAATACACTGAGTATCAGGTCACTTTGGTTAGTAAGATCCTGGCGGCCGACAATCATCAACTAATCCAATTGCTCAGAAAGGAAGTCCACCAGCAGACGAACTTTCGAAGATAAGTTACGGTTCTGAGGATAAAGCGCCCATATGCCTTCCTTGTCGTCTCGATAATCGGACAGCACCTCAACCAACTCACCAGAATCAAGATCTTCACTCACGTAATATTCTGGCAGTTGAACCAAGCCAATGCTCTGTTTAGCGGCGTCTAACAAGGCTAAACCACTGTTGCACTTAATGCGTCCATTAACACGAACCGAACGAGGGCGACCATTTTCTTTGAAACGCCAATGCTCAAATCCACCAACCAAGCATTGGTGATTATTTAATTCAGACAATGTGTGCGGCTCGCCATAACGTTCAATATATTCAGGGCTGGCACATACATAAAGTTGGCGTTGAGAGAGCTTCTTTGCCACAAGGCTTGAGTCTTCTAATCGGCCAAGACGAATCGCCACATCAACACCCGAATCGATAAGATCGAGTTTTTGATTGGTCAGCATCAGCTCAAGCTCTACTTGCGGGTGAAGCTTTAAGAATTGATGGAGTATTGGAGCGAGTTGGCGTTCACCATAAGTCACAGGCGCGGTGACTTTCAGTAAACCTTTGGGTGTGGATTGCATCTGCGTGACCGCAAGCTCAGCAATTTCTAAACCTTCGACCAGCAACTTACACTGTTGATAATAGAGTTGCCCAGCCTCTGTAAGAGAAACCTTACGCGTCGTCCGATTAAGCAGTTTCACCGCGAGTCGTTCTTCGAGGTTTGCTACTCTACGACTGATTTGAGCCACCGACGTAGCGAGCTTCTGCGCCGCACCAGTAAAGCTTTCACGCTCTGCCACTGCAACAAACTCACTTACCCCTTCCCAATTGGCCATGCCTTTACCTTATGCTTAACTTTGGTTACCCACACAGTGTATTGAAGTTAGATATCAGTGTCACCTTGCTTGATATGCGCCGGGCATTAATCTTCAGCACCTATAGTCATTCCCTTACAGAAACATATTTTTGTCCTAACATTAATCTCATCCCCTATTGCTAGGGTGAGAATCTCTAAAACACTAGTACAACAAAGTAAGGTATCCCTATGAAGAAATTAATCATACTTGCATCAACTCTTGTACTCAGCACCACAGCGTTTGCAGCAACTAAAACAACGATTCAAGAAACAACGTTAAAATCTGATACATTTGTTACTGAAGCGGAAGCATACGATGCAGGCACAAACCTTATGGATGAGTTAAGCGCAAAAACACCTTTTGAGCTTTCAAGAGAACTGCCACAGTTCCAACAGACAACCAAATACGATTCGTTCAAAATTGATGATGCAAATATGGAAGTGAAAAAAATCACTAACATGAACGGCGACATCCACTACCAAGCGAACGTAAAAGTTGACTACCGTTACACATACAAAGACGGTCGTAGCAGCTAACACTGAATGATTGATTCGGTCTAAAAACTGATCACCTAGTCAAAAGACTGATCACCTAATCAAAAAGAAAGCCCGCACTCATAGAGTACGGGCTTGTTTTCGTTCAGCGCTGATTAATGGAATTCAAACGAGCAACCATTATCAGCTCATAGTCGTCTGTCTAATTTTGAAAATTACACTTCAAACTGAGACACAAGGCTATCTAGCGCTTCACACTGTTCGGCCAATGCCATACATGCATTTTCTGCGCTGCTCGCCATCTCAACCATTTGCATGGTGCTTTCAGCGATGCGTTGAACATTCTTATTCACTTCTTCAGACACTTGGGATTGCTGAGAAGCCGCTGTAGCAATTTGTGTGTTCATGTCGTTCATCTTACCGATTGAGTTGCGAATCTCACTCAATGAAGATGCTGCCGTTCCTGCCTGAACTATGGTTTTCTCGCCACTCACTTTGCTTTCAGTCATCACGCCAACCGCGTGTTTCGCGCCCACTTCCAAGCGTTCAATCATTGATTGGATTTCGCCTGTACTGTCTTGAGTTTTGCTCGCAAGCGCTCGAACTTCATCAGCCACAACCGCAAAGCCACGGCCTTGTTCACCGGCACGGGCTGCTTCAATTGCCGCATTCAATGCAAGCAGGTTGGTTTGTTCTGCAATGCCTTTGATCACGCCAAGGATTGAGGCGATGTTCTTCACGTCTGTGTCCAATTCTTGAACCACACCACCCGCGTTCTCGATATCTTGCGCAAGGCGTTCAATCGAAGTAACAGTTAAGCCAAGCGTAGTATCAGCCGATTCCACTTCATGGTTTGCAACGTTACTCGCGGTTGCAGCGTCTAATGCATTGCCACTCACCACTTCACTGGTTGCTTGCATTTCATGAACTGCAGCCGCGACCACTTCACTTTCTCGCTGTTGATTAGACGAGAATTCAGCAACACTTTGCGTGAGTGATTTGATGTTTTCCATCTCGCCACGTACTGCGTTCGATGTGAGAATAACTTGCTCCACGGTGACATGGATCTTGCCAACAAACTGGTTGAAAGCGGAACTCAAACGAGCGATCTCATCATTACCTTCGACCTTCATACGTTGAGACAAGTTACCGTCGCCCGATGCGATCTCATTCATCGCTTTCTCTACGTTCTGGATTGGCTGAACGATAAAGCGATTTGATAACCACATCGCGAAAAGTGCAGCGAAAACAGCAACGGCCATACCTACTTCAATGATCAACTTACTCGATTCAATAGAGTCATCAGCTTGCTGGCGAAGCTCTTTCTGTTTCAGTTCGATCAAAGTTCGAATATCGCGCAGTTGAGTGCGAATGATCGCAAACTCTGCGTCAAGCGCTGGTGAGTAATCAATATTGTATTGGTCTGCGTTTGCTGGATCAGCGAACATTGGCTCGTGCAGTGCCACCCACTTACTCATCGCGTTAACAAGCTTTGCTAACTCGCCACGTGAAGATGGATCCAACACGCCCGCTTGATACAAGGTTTCGACACTTTGAAAACGAGGAACCGCTTTGTAAGCATTGTCTTTAAATTCAAACTTTTGGTACTCGATCGCCGCTTGGTCTTTCGCAAGCAACAGACCTTGTGCCGAAGCGATAATTTGGTAGATATCTCGGTAGCCATCTTCTAGGTTATCTAGCACTGGCTGAACCACATTATTGAGCTCGTTATTAATCGTAGCTTGAGCATTTGATCTGATAACGTTGAGCACAGTAACGGTAGAAAAAACAATCACAATCACCAACAGCGGGATCGCGATTTTACTCTTAATCGAAAGATTATTGATATTCATTGGGATTAATAACCACACTTCAAATAGGGATGCGCGCGCAATATACAGCACACATATGCAATCTCACTAAGGATTTGTGAGCCCCATCTCATAGCAAACGATGTCGTTAATTTTAGTGGTGATTATTCAACCAGAGGTTAACTCTCAAACGTTAACGTATGCTCTGATTTAGACTTATTTTCCGCTGAGTACGCGCAAATACTGGAGAAGTGTTAGAAATAACACCATAATGTAGGGCTCTAAAATAAGTAGGTAAGAACATGAAAATTTGTGGTGTTGAAATCAAAGGTAACGATGCAGTCATCTGTCTTCTTTCTCTATCAGATGGTGTATTTAACATTCCTGATTGCCGAGTTTCTAAAGTTTCAATTAGCGACGCAAACGACACACAGAATATGAAAGACTTTCAATTCTCTTTTGCAAAGTTAATGGAAGATTACCAAGTAGACAAAGTTGTGATTCGTCAACGCCAAACTAAAGGCAAATTTGCTGGCGGTGGCTTTGGTTTCAAACTAGAAGCAGCAATTCAACTGATCGACGGCCTAGACGTAACCGTTGTATCGCCTGCTGACATCAAAGAGAGCCTTAAGCGTAACCCTCTAATGATGAAGTTCAAAGAAACTGGCCTTAAGCAATACCAAGAAGCACCGTTTACAACGGCATACGCTTGCTTGATGAAGCGCTAATCAAAAGTCGCTAGCCAATATTTGATACAGAAAGAGCCTGAATATTCAGGCTCTTTTTTGTTTTTAGTCATCGACTCTAGAAGAGTGAGTTTTGGTATACAAACTACCGCTCTAACACTGTTCGTCTGCGAGCCTTAATCCATTCTGGCTTCCTCACCACCAAATAAACCGCGGCGGCAGACAAGGCGAAGCCCATCGCGCCATAGATATCGAACGACTCACCAAAGATAAGCCAAGCTTGAATTGCTGTCGTCGGTGGCACCAAGTAAAACACCGAAGCCACACTTGAAGAAGCGCCGTGCTCTACCATGTAAAGCAGCAAGAGGATGGCAACACAAGACAGAACAACCACCAGCCAGATTAGAGTCAGCGTGAATTCTACAGTCCAGTTCACTTGCATGGTTTCGTAGCGCATTGCGAACGGCAGAAACAACGCCGCAGAAGCCAAGTATTGCACCATCGCACCGCCGACCATATCTGTCCCCTGACAGAAGCGCTTCTGATACAGAGTGCCGCAGGTAATACCCACCAAAGAAACCAAACACAATAACGTTGCCAAGCCTTTTTGGTCGTCTGACTGCCATTCAATATTGCCCATCAACACCAAACTGATACCCGCAAAACCAAGCGCTAATCCCAACCACTGTGCAAAATTAAAACGCTGCGAAGTACAGCTGATCATAATCAAGGCGGTAAGAATCGGTTGCAAGCCAACCAGTAAAGAACTCAACCCGGCGGGCATCCCCATATCAATAGCCAAATAAGTGCCACCAAGGTAGAAACCATGAATCAAGATGCCGACCACACTTGCGTGGAAGAATGCTCGACCACGAGGGATACGACGCTTAAGGATTGCAATCAAAACCAAGAACAGCGCCACGTTGGCTACCATCCTTAGTGAAAGTAATGTTGCGGGTTCCGCGTATTCCACGCCAAGACGAGCGCCGACAAAACCTGACGACCACAATATTACAAACACAAACGGAATCATTTTAATCAGCATTACAAACCTCTGGTCAACTCTTCATCAATGCTGTTACCTTAGTTGGGTACAGATAACTAATAAAGATACAGATATAACACTTTTAATGGTTACAGATTGAGAGTGAGCAACGAGGGAGAAAAACGTGGAAGCAGAACTCAGCGGCAATAAATACCTTGCTACCGAACAACATATTAAGGCTCAAATCGATAAAGGACTCTTTCATCCAGACGATCGCCTTCCCTCAATCCGTCAACTAAGCGAACAGCTTGGCGTGAGCAAAAATACCGTGATTCGTGCCTATCAAGAACTGGAGGCGACAGGCTGGGTTTATTCTGTACCTAAATCTGGCTATCGCGTGAAAGCGCCGAACACCACCAGCTGGGATGCATCGAGCCAACCTCAAAAAGTCGATCTGTTGTCTGTCACCAAATCGGTACTCTCTCGTCCAAAAGGTCGTCTGAAACTGTTGGCAGGCTCCGCACATCCGAACATCAACAATCCTGCGATTCGTAGCTTGTATGCCGAGATTGGCCGCCACAGTCGATTACAAACTCAGCTTCCCGGTTATTACCAATTACCCCCCGGCGACGAGCAATTAGTAAAGCAATTGTTAAAGATCACCCATGATCTTGGTGTACCTGCGGGATCGAAAGAGATTGCGATTACTCATGGTGCTCAACAGGCAATCAGTTTAGCTCTGCGTGCGCTCACCAAGCCCGGCGACATCGTGGCGGTCGAGTCACCCTGTTACTTCGGCAATCTACTTTTACTTGAATCACTTGGCTTGCAAGCCCTTGAAATCCCAAGCAGCGTTAGCCACGGAATCGACATTCCTTCGCTACAGAGTGCGTTGGACAAATGGGAAGTGAAAACCTTACTACTAACGCCAAACTTTACTAACCCAACCGGCTCAAGAATGCCATTGGCGAATCGAAAAGCGTTACTGGAGATCACCGGATCTTTACCAATTATCGAAGACGATGTGTTCGGTAGCTTGGCATTCGATACACCAATCGCTAGCCTCAAAGAGCTTGACGACCAAGATAGAGTCATCTACGTCAATTCATTGTCTAAAACCTTAGACTCACGCTTGCGAATCGGTTGGTTACTGTCGGGGCGCTACCAACCTTTGGTCGAAAAGTACCTTTTATGCGACAACATGGGCAGCTCAAACCTGATGCAATCCGCGGTGGGGCAATTTCTCACTACCGGTAAATATCGCAGCCATTTGTCTAAGATGAAGCGGCTCTACCAAACCAATCAAAAGCAATTCCAAAGCCTGTTAATACAAGCACTAGATAGCTATCCTCACCTTGTCGGGCAATACCACCTATCAAAACCGGAAGGCTCTTTTTTAAACTGGATAACACTGCCTGAATCGGTCGATAGCTACGCGGTCTATCAAGATTGTTTGAAGCATAAGTTGGGGATTTTACCCGGAACAGTATTTGGCACCAACGACCAATATAAACATTGCCTGCGCTTCACTGTCGCCAATATTGAAGAGACCAAAGATTGGAAAGAAGGGATTGTGACACTAGCGAAGATAATCGCTAAACACGTACGTTAGATATTTCCAGTATTCGACTAATATTCTCAGTCCAGAGTTAATAGCTTTGACCTTACTAACATATTAAACATTAGAGATTCGCTACACTCGCAGCCTTTCTATGCTTGGCAGAATTAAACGTGGCAACAATAAAAGATGTAGCAGCACTTGCAGGGGTTTCAACAGCAACGGTTTCTCGTGTATTAAACCGAACCTGCTACGTTGAACCTATCACGCTAGAGCGCGTAGAACGTGCAGTAAAAGAGCTCAATTACCACAAAGATGCTCGAGCAACAGCCTTGGCAAGTAGAAGCAGCAATACGCTTGGATTGCTGACAGGCAACCTTGCCGATCCATTTTTTGCACTGGTCGCGAAGAGTGTCGAGGAAGTGGCTAGAACCAATGGCTATCAATTGGTCGTGGTAAGTGGCGGACACAATGCTCAGCGAGAAAAAGAAGGCCTCGACTTTCTTATCAGCCAAGGTTGTGAAGCAATGGTCATTCATTCAAAGATGCTCGATGACACCACATTACTGCGCTACTCCGCTCAATTACCTGCAATGGTTTTACTCAACCGCACGATTGCTCAAATATCGAATCGCTCTGTATGGGTAGATAATAAACTCGGATCTCAAATATCAGTGCAGCACCTCATCGAGATGGGTCATCGAAAAATCGCCTACGTCTCGAGCGACCTTCCAATCCAAGACAGAACAGACCGTTTACAAGGCTACCAAGAAGCTATGAAAGCGGCCAATATCGAAATACAACCTAACTGGATCATCAACCAAAACTTTAGTGAATCAGGTGGTGAAGCGGCAGGTGACATCTTGGTAAACCAATGCCCAGAGGTCACAGCCGCAGTCACCTTCAATGATGTAATGGCTGCAGGCTTAATGACTAGCTTGCAAGATCAAGGCATCTCGGTTCCCAACGATATTTCAGTCATCGGCTTTGATGATGTTTTGCTCGCTCGCTACCTTTACCCTCGGTTAACCACCATGCACAACCCTATCGACGAGATGTCGACTTATGCGGCTAACCTTGCCATAAAACTTAAAGCCGCAGGATACGCTCCTCCTAAGCAACATAAATTCGAAGCGACACTGGTTGAAAGGCAGACGGTTAAGTCAATCAAGCACTAAAATGAGACAAAATGTGACCAGAATCTCATGCACACACCTCATGTAACCGCTTACATGAAAACAGCATTGAAGTCGCACTTTCGATTTTAGAGCACGCTTATTATCCATTCCGAACAAACCCTACATTCACCTGAGGACAACAAATATGAATAACTCAAAGCCTCTCCCATCGTTCGGATTAGCATTAGCACCTATAGTCGTTATGTTTGCGCTGCTTGCTATTGGATACGGTGTTTTAGGACTTCGCATTGAAGTTCTGCTACTCATTTCTGCGACTTTCACTGCATGTATTGCTTGGAAGATGGGCTACAACTGGGATGACATCATCAACGCCATTGTTGAGAAACTCGCAAAAGCGATGCCTGTTATCTTGATATTAGTTTCGGTGGGCGGTCTTATCGCAAGCTGGATGATCAGTGGCACCATCCCTTACATGGTTTACTGGGGACTTAAAGTCATCAGTGCAGAATACATACTCATTGCTGCCTTTTTTGTTACTTCTGTTGTCTCTGGTGCATACTTTGGCGACAAGATCTCCCCTCTTTCTGATTCAACAAACTTTGCGCCTGTCGTTTCAGGTACCACATTGTACGAACATATTCAGCACATGCTTTACACAACGCTGCCTGGTTTTGTGATTGCTTCTGTTGTCTTTTTCTTCGCTGGCCAAAGTGCAGATATCGCGAACGTAGGTGAACCAGAAAAGGTCACTCAAATTCTCGCGGGACTGGATAGCCTATACAACTTCAATATCCTTTTGATCATCCCACCAGTAATGATCCTTTGGGGTGCGTTAACCAAAAAGCCTGTTCTGCCACTGATGTTAGGTGCGTCTGCCCTAGCGATTGTATTAGGTATGGTTCTACAAGGTTTCTCTCTTCAACAAGGTTTCCAAGCTTATGTCGACGGCTTCAATGTCGCTCTGTTTGAAGCAAAAGGTACAGCGATTGATGGTCTAATTCCTGATGTGTCCAAGCTGCTAAACCGTGGTGGTTTGTTCTCAATGATGAGCACCATCCTACTGGTTTTCTGTGCGTTCTCTTTTGCAGGTGTTCTAAGCCTAACCGGTGCATTAAATGTGGTACTAGGTCGTTTCTTGCATATGATTCACTCAACAGGACAACTTATCGCATCAACTGTGATCGCGACGATTACAGTAGTTTTCACGACATCTGACGGCAAACTAGCCCTTCTTATTCCAGGTGAATTATTCCAAAACGCTTACCGTAAAATGGGGCTAGACACTAAAAACCTATCTAGAACCATCGAAGATGCAGGCACAATCATCGAACCACTGGTACCTTGGACTGCTGCAGGTATTTACATGGCGAGTACGCTAGGTGTTGCAACGCTAGATTACCTACCTTGGGCAATCCAATGTTACACCGGTGTCGTTTTCGCTCTGATTTATGGATTCACTGGGTTTGGTATTGCACGTACAAAGCCTGAACAATCAGAAGACTCCGTAGAAACTTGTCTAGCTCACAGCACTAAGTAAGGCTCACATCCTATGAATTCTTTCGACAATACGATTAACCGCCGAAACACAGGATCGGTAAAGTGGGACTTTATGGAGCAGAAGCTTGGCTTAGAAGGCACCGACTTGCTACCTATGTGGGTGTCTGACTATGATTTCCAAGCACCTCAACAAGTATTAGAACGGTTAGCTCAAGATATTTCACATGGTGTTTTTGGTTACTCAGAACGTCAGGATGACTACTACCAAGCTGCGATCGATTGGTTTAAAAACCAGCATCAAACCGAAATCAAACGAGATTGGATTACAACGGTGCATGGCGTTTTGCCCGGTATTGCTATGGCGTTGCAAATGCTCACGAAAGTGGATGATCAAATCGTGATTCAAAGCCCGGGCTACGGTTCATTCCGTAAGATCATCGAACTAAATGATCGTAAGGTGTTGAACAATCCATTGATTGAATCAGAAGGTCATTACCAGCTTGATTTCGCACACTTGGAAGACTGCTTTGCGAGTGGTGCCAAAACGTTGATTTTCTGCAATCCACACAACCCAACAGGCAGAGCATGGAGCGAGCAAGAAATAATGCAAGTTGCCAAGCTTTGCCAAAAATACGATGTGTGGCTAATCAGTGATGAAATTTGGAGTGACCTAGCACTCGCACCGAATACATTTCATTCAACATTGAAACTACCAAGTTCGCTAACCAACAAGCTTATTGTGGCGACTGCGGCCAGTAAGACTTTTGGCTTGTCATCATTGAGAATCTCTAACTTCATCATCCCCAATGCAGAATTGAAGGAGCAGTTTGTTCGCCGTTTGGATGCTCATGGCATGGATTGCTTCAACAATCTATCAATGTCCGCAGCGACCACTGCATATCAAGAGTGTCAAGCTTGGTTAGCGGACTTAAAACAGTATCTGCAAGACAACATAGAAACGCTGAGCGGATTCCTAAAGACAGAGTTGCCTCATATTCGTTTCACTAAACCCGAAGCGACTTACCTTGCATGGCTTGATTGCCGTGCAATGAAACTAAGTGATACTGAGCTTGAGCAAAAACTCATTGCAGCCGGAATTGTACCGAGTATGGGGTGTGCCTTTGGCGAGGAAGGCTCAGGGTTTATTCGATTGAATCTAGGGTGTCCTGCAGAAGTATTAGCAGACGCTTTGGTGCGACTTAAAGTAGCATTTAGTGAAGATAGGTAAGCAATAAGAAAACGTAACCCAATCCAAACAACAAAGCCCCACTCAACTGAGCGGGGCTTTCTTCATTCTTACTCTTTACTTGGCTAAGGGTAAATTAACCTTGCCATGCAAACTGTTCGAAGACTTTGTCTACTGGTGTTTTAGCAACGTGGTTTACGTAGTTGCTGATCACTTTCTGAGACAGGCCAAGAATCACTTCTAACACTTGTTGCTGACCGTAGCCCGCTTCGAAAAATGCTGCCATTTCACTTTCAGGCACATTACCGCGGTTACGTACCATGCTCAGCGTAAAATCATGCAGTGCTTGCAGCTTTTCAGTGGGTAGAGCCGTGCGATTACGCAGTGCTTCGGTGATTGCAGGATCAACCTTCATTGAATGTGCAATGCCAGTGTGTGCAGGAACACAGTAGTGACATTCGTGTTCAACGTTGATGGTTTGCCAAACCACCGTTAGCTCTTCAGCATCGAAAGATGAGTCACTAAACGCCTGATGAAGCTGGGTGTAAGCCTTAAGTGTGTTTGGAGATTCAGCCAACACACCGAACAAGCCCGGCACTCTGCCCATCTGCTTTTTAGCGCCTTCAAGAATAGGTTGGCTTTGTTCAGGCGCGGATTCTACTGAGTGAATTTTGAAGTTGCTCATTGCTCTATCCCTATCAATTTACGGTTCTAAAGTTATTCAATCACGGAGCAATTAATGAATGTTCTCCGTTGGCGTGAAAACAATATAGATCAAACAAGAACGATCGTTCAAGTATTATTTTGAACACTCGTTCAGATTGTGCTTTGAAGCCTGACGGATATCTTTTGTTCATAACGAGAAAGCCCAACAGGCAACACCTGATGGGCTTTCTCTTTTTCTCAATTTTTTTGCAAGCGACTACCAATATTCGGGGTGAGCCAAAGCTTCAACACAGCTCGACTTTCCACTTGTTACTTTGACTTGACCACCAGTCAACGATTGAGCTAACCAACCGTGAGGGAAACTTAATTCAAATGGCGCTGGGATTTGTTCAACAGTGATTTGCTCAAAGCCCACTTTGGAATAATAGTCAGGATCACCGTAAGTCACTGCAAGCTCAACACCTTGTTCAGTCAGAACCTGCAAACCAAAGTTAATCAGTTTCTGGCCAATACCACACTTTTGCACCTGAGTGCTCACCGCGACTGGTGAAAGCAAATATGCCTTGGTTTCATCATCAAATGAAAGCGGCGTAAAGATAATCGCGCCTACAATAGTGCTATCCGCATCCGACTCACTAGAATCGTCTTCAGCAACAAAGCAAAGTAGCTCTGTCGGAGCTGTGGTCGTTAAAAGGTCGTAGGCAAGCTTACCCACGGTTTTACCTTCGTTCTCACCTTCTGAATCCGTAAAGGTCTGAGTGAAAACTTGAGTGATTTTTTCGATTTCGTTTGAATTATATTGCCTAAATTTCATGGTGTTACTCACTTACTTTAATTTCTTGAGCACAAAGAACTGATAATCAAAGTCACGTTGATTAGAAACTTTAGAAGGCTGTTGATCCAAACCGTTCTTTGATGTGCTGCTATCGAAAAATTGTTTAACTTCATTGTCGCAATCTACCAGCGCTTTTGAGTTCGGCATCGTTGCTTTAAGAGCTTCTACTCGCTTTTGAAAGGGCTGGTAATACGCAAGCCAACCAGCATCGCTCATTGCAAAGTGATCCAAAACTTCATAACCCGCAACTTGTGATTGTTTAATTCGCTCGGATACCATCGTCATGTCTGGGTACTCTTTTTGCCAGAACGCTTTGCTCGATTCGTTAGGTTGTTCGGTATTCCACACCAAATCATTGACGACCAATATGCCGTCATCACTGAGTAAATTTCGCCACTGCTTTAGTGCCTTTTCAACACCCATGATGTAAGCGCTGCCTTCTGACCAAATTAGGTCAAACGACTTAGCTTCAAACGGTAGATCCATCATGCTCGCGCACACGGTTTGGACGTTTCTTTCTAAGCCAAGAGCCTGTGCTTGCTGAGTCAGAATATCTAAACTCGGTTGATCATTATCTACCGCCGTTATGTGCACATCCGCTTGATGTTCTACTATGGCTTTCGCTAACACAGAGGTGGCAATACCTTTACCACAACCGATCTCAAGCACACGTTTGGGAGAAACTGGAACTCGAGCCAACGCCGCCAAAGTATCTTCCGCTGTTCCTGGCCCTAAACGCTGTAAACCCTCAAAGATCACTTCAAAATCCGCCATGTACTGGTCATGATCGTTCATGTCTTTTGAAAGCCATTTCAGTCGCAGTGCTTGCTTCTCATCAAAGCCTTGCTTAATTAGCCAATCGAGGTGTGCATCAGGCGCCACTTTGTCCATCGATTCATGCCAACCTTGCAAACCACTCTCCCCTAACAGAGCCGATAAAAGATCTCTCGAACGCTGTTTCTGAGCGATCTCTTCGTCCAATTGTTCGAGTCGGTTTTGTAACAAGGAGCGGTCAACCTTGGCATCTAAACACGCCTGACACTCTTTCAACGTCAGGCCACCCGCTTGTAACTGCTGCAACAATTTCACACGCTGCAAGTCGCGTTCGGAATAACTTCGATAACCATTACTGGTGCGTTGAGCTTCAATCAAACCCAACTTTCCATAATACAAAAGCGTTGAACGGCTCAGACCAACGAGCTCCGCTAATTCAGATATGCGATACATGCACTTCTCCCTCATTTCTATCTATAAGATAAACTATGAAGTTGTAGTCAGGTCAACACTCAATTAAGCATTTTTCTCATCTTGTTTAGCTTCAAACTGGTAACGCTCTTTGGCATGTCTTTTAGCGATAAGCTTTTCCTTTTATGACTAGCAATTATTCTCGCTGAACGTCTCTTTGATTGAGGCATACATTAAGCCGCTAATGACACAAAGAGCTCCCATAATTAAATAGCCGGCACTCATACCAAACAGCTTCACGCTTATCCCCGCGATCAAGTAAGTAAAAAACCACCAGAAATGCGTTAAAGAGAAGTGAGCAGCAAAATACGGGGCGGTATCTTCTCCCTCACACGCTTGGGTGATCAATAGGCCTGCGGAAGTTTGAATACAAGACATTCCAACGCCCATGGCTAAGCACATTACGCCAAAGCCAACCCAACCGGGTGTGAAACTGCCAACGGCAAAAGAGGCGCAAATCGTCAGCAATCCTATCCAATGAAAATGTTGCGGCGAGTGACTCTCTAACCACTTGGGTAAGCGCAGTGCCATAAGCATGGAACCCAAACCAACGACCATCATTGCTAATGCGGTTTGCGTTTCGTCACCGTGCAGCACTTCGTGTACGTAGATAACGGTATTGACCAGTACCATCGCAGAAGCACTGGCCGCGGCAAGGTATGCGAACCACAGAGCTCTCAACTTAGGTTTATTCAAGTAATTACGCAGCGCTTGCACAGCGCTGGTCTTTTTCGTTTTATGCGCTGATTCTGTCACTCGTTTCAAATTCGGTAATGTACACAGTAAGATCAACACACCAGACAGCAGAAAAGTGGCCGCATCGAGCATGAATAACTGTCTAAAACCAATCAGGCTCAACAATAGAGCCGTTAGCATTGGGCTAAAGATCTGCTCAAGATCGTAAGCCATTCGGCTGAACGACAATGCTTTCGCGTACTGCGTTTTATCCACCAAGACCAAAGGTAGCGTTGATTGAAACAAGGGAGTAAAACCCGCAGAACACGCATTGATGAGAAACATCAACACATAGACTTCCCACACTTCGGTGACAAACGGTAAACAGACAAACAACAGCGCCCTAATCAAATCCAGCGCGAACAAAGTCCTTCGTTTCGGTAACTTATGTGCAATTGCACCAAATACTGGCGCGAGTCCTATGTACGCCAACATCTTCAAAGCAAATGCAATACTCAGCACCATCCCTGCTTCATCACCCGACAGCTCATACGCGAGCAAAGCTAAGCAGATGGAGCTCATTCCTGTGCCGACTAACGATATGATTTGAGCAGACAGCAGGCGAATATAATCTCTATTGCGCCACATTGGAGTAATGTCCGTTCTAGTGCTCATTCGCTTACCTCAATCCGACCTACTAAGTCAGAGAATAGACCACGTAACCAAAGTTGAATGCTGTCCCAAAGTCGTACCATCCAAGATCCTTGTTCTACAGATTGCTCTGCCACTAAAGCGAAAGTTGCCACCGTATTACCGTTACTCTTCCAAACAACTCGTCCCACTTCAGCTCCTTGATCAATAGGCGCGAGCAGCGGTTCAGTCATGACCACAGATTTTTGCAGCGAATCGACTAACCCTCTTGGCATGGTGAGGTACGCATCTTCGGCGATCTTGGCACCGACTTGTTCTGTATTCCCCTTCCAAACTCGTACCTGAGACTCTATTCGATCCTCTTGCATCACTTGTTTGGTGTCGTAAAAACGAAACCCATAACTCAATAGATTCTTTGAGGCAGAGGTTCGCGCTTGTGGACTAGTAGTGCCCATAACGACCGATATCAGGCGCATCTTCCCTTCCGTCGCCGAGCTGACTAAGCTGTAACCCGCATTCTCGGTATAGCCCGTTTTTCCGCCATCGACATTAATTGACTTGTCCCAAAGCAGCTTGTTTCGGTTGTATTGAGTGATCTTATTCCAAGTAAACCGACGCTCTTGGTATAAAGCATAAACGTCAGGTACATCCTGAATAATCGACTTCATCAAAATCGCCATATCCAACGGAGAAGTTTGGATTCCTTCGCCATCTAAGCCATGCGCATTCACAAAGTTAGTATCTTGCAGCCCAAGCGACTTCGCCCAACCATTCATTAGGCTAACAAAGGCTTGTTCACTCCCCGCGATGTGCTCTGCCAGTGCGACAGAAGCATCGTTACCCGATTGAATGATCACCCCTTTCATGAGATTTAAAACTGAAATCTCGTCCCCGGGCTGAATAAACATCTTGGATGACTCTGAGAACTTTGCCGACCACGCGTTTTCACTGACCGAGACTTTATCCTGCCATGTCAATCGACCGGCCTTAACCTCTTGCCCAACGACGTAAGCCGTCATTAATTTGGTCAAACTGGCAGGGGCTAAAATGGCACGTGAGTTTTGCTCTGCAATGATGCTACCCGACTGAAAATCCATCAAAACATAACCTTTGGCAGCCAACTCAGGCGGGTTCGGGGTTACCACAGCGAAGCTTGGAGCACTCATTCCCGCTAACAATAAGTAAGTCAACGCTCTCGCCCAGCGAAGCTTTTCTTTCAGAAGCCTTTCTTTTAGTTTCTTTTTAACCTTTGCTGCCGCAGCTAATGACAAGGAGACATTGAGCTTCAATACCGAAATCTTACTCAAAGCACTTCCTCCAAAGTCAGTGCAGCAACATCGCCAATATAGCGTTGGCGGCCAACTTGATTGGTAGTGATGTACTGGTGCGTTTCTGAGCCTTTACCGCACACTAAGATAAGGTCACCACCGCGACTCAGTTGTTTGGCTAATTGAATGGCTTCATAGCGGTCGCTAATCTCATAGCAAAGCGTGGGGCTAACTTGCGAAGTTAACGCACGAAAAATATCCTCTTGCATCTCACCAAGTGGATTATCCGAAGTAAAAATAACAACATCAGAATGGGTAGCGCATAGTTTGCCGATATCAGCAGCATCTCGTATTCGGTCGCCAGTCACACCAACGACAGTAATCACTCGCTTAACCAACTGGGATTGGATGCCTTGATAGAGAGCCGATAGACCATCAAAGTTATGTGCGTAATCAACTAAGGCCAATGCGCCATTATCCAAAGACAGATATTTTGAACGTCCATCCGGCGCAACAACACTATTCAAGGCGTTAGCGATATCAGCTAGCGACCAATTCAGTGCCAACAATGTTGCCGCCATCGCTAAGGTATTTTCAACGTTAAACAGAAAAGGCAGTTGGCTGAAAACGCGCTCTTTGTTGCCTTGATTATTGAGGATGAAAGTGGCGCCAAATGGCTCAACGTTCAAATCTTCGACATAAAGATCCGCCTCTGAATTATTCATTGAGAACGTTAGGACATTCACTCGGCTGCTTGCTCGCTCTATCGCGACATTGGCGTGGGGATCGTCAAGGTTAATCACAGCGGTGCCATTGGGTTGAATGCGATCCAGGATCTGCAGCTTAGCCTGAACATAACCATCCAGTGTTTTATGATAATCAAGGTGGTCGCGGCCAATATTGGTAATCACTCCAACAGACAGCGGGACGAACCCTGCTCTATCTTGCACCAACGCATGGCTGCTCAGTTCCATAACATTATCAGTGACCTGCGCATCCGCCATATCTTTGAATAAGTTCAACAATGTCACGCTGTCTGGCGTGGTATTACTCAATTCTTGCTTGTTACCCGCATATTCAACGCCGAGCGTTCCAATATAAGCGCTCTGTCGATTGGTCTTTAGAACCTGATTCAAACCATGTGCAACGGTCGTTTTTCCGTTTGTGCCCGTAATACCAATATGGCGAATTTTCTTATGCGGATACTGATAAAAAGCCTTGATGAGCAGCAAGCTTTGGTAATAGCTTCCCGTTACGAATACTGGTACCGATGCCGATATAGGTTTTGTTGCAATGATGGCAACCGCACCATTCGTAACTGCACTTTCAATATAACGATGACTATCATGACTCGTCCCTTCACGACAAACGAATACATCCTGACACTGAACGTGTTCACTGTTTGTTGAGAAGCGCCTAATTGACAATGCGCCCAGTTGTTTTAAGAAGCTTTTCAATGTCTCGCTCAACATTCATTTATCCTTTCTGTTAGCTAGGAATTATTAATTGAGTCGAGTATATTTTCCTGTAGCACATCGATGAAATTGAACAAATCAATTCAAGTCATCAGCCATTTTGATAACCTATATTCTTTAGTGTTATCTCTACCAAATGAGAATATTGCTGTGAAAGATCTTAATTGGCGTGGAATCGACCTCAACCTACTGCTCACTTTTGACGCGCTTTTTCGCTTAAAGAGTGTATCGGCAGCTTCAAAGGAGCTGCACTTGGGACAGCCCGCCACCAGTTACAACCTAAAACGACTCCGGGAGTTATTGGGGGATCCTCTCTTCGAAAGGCAAGGCAACAAGATGCAACCGACGATAAGAGCCCATGAGATTGCCCCTAAGGTTCAGACGATTTTGTCGATTTTCACGCAAGATATTTTACCGGCGGAACAATTTGAGCCAGAGAGTTACGCAGGACAGTTCACCATTGGTGTCAGTGATTACGCAGAGCAGATTTTTGGTCCTGAGATTTTTGACACTCTTCAGCAACTTGCCCCGCTCAGCAAAGTCCTGCTCAAGCCGGTCGATAGTGCGAACTGCGTGACATTACTCGAAAACCAAAACACGGACCTCTGTATTGGTGTTTTTCAGGAGTTACCAAGCCATTTGGATACCACCTTTCTTTACCGAGAAAAGCACCTTTGTACCTTTGATAACAAGGTGTTGAAGACCACACTCCCAATACCGCTCGATACCTATTTGAAGACACCCCAAATGATAATTACGGCTAACCAAGAACTGACGAGCCAAGTCGATATCACGCTAGAAAATATCGGTGTAAAACGTAATGTGGTGCTTGGTACAACACGTTTCTTGACCATTCGAAGAATGCTTTCGGGAAGAAATGTATTAGCCGTAATGGCAGAGATGGTAGGCCGTTCTGAATTGATAGATGATGATTTAGTACTATGCGATCCACCCATTGAAATCCCAGATTTTAACGTCGATATGGTGACATTAAAACGCGACGCCAGTCATCCACGTATCCAGTTTCTTACCCAGCTAGTGCAGAACCTAATTCAAGAAAAAGTAAAAGAACTTCGACTCATCAAATGAGTTGAGGTTTACTAGCTAGGGGCAAGCAAGGATTCATGAAACAAGCAAGGTTTGCCCCTACTTCACTTAAGTTAAATCACCACTTAATCGACCGCAGATCCCAAAATTATTGAGTGCCCATCAATTTACAAAAGTTATCAAAACGCTAAAACAAACCAAAAGGTGAATGCTTAACCCAACCAAGCATACCCCTCGCAAATCACTTCTTAACTTTTTTAGAAAAATTCAAAATTTATTAGAAATTAACCCCTAACTTTACTGAGTATTTTGTTAGTCTTGGAAACAATTATTTACAATCCAAACAAAAATTAATTGGATCGCTTGAGGTTGTTTTTCTTGAATATGAAATTATTCGGCAGTTCCCTAATCCTTTCGGGAACGGCATTAGGGGCTGGCATGTTGGCTATCCCAATGGTGTTGGCTCAATTTGGCTTCATGATCAGCTCAGTGCTGATGCTACTTATCTTTATTGGCACCACATACTCTGCACTCCTACTGGCAGAAGCGTGTACTAAAACCAAAGACAACAGTGGCATGAGCAGTGTTGCTTACCTCACTCTGGGCAGCAAAGGTAAACACTTTATCAATGCACTCTTTTACCTGCTGCTAGTATGCATGTTGATCGCTTATATCTTGGGTGTCGGTGACATCATTCATAAGCTACTGCTCGATGTGGGTGTCGATGTATCGGCATCCGTTGCGTATACCATTTTTAGCCTATTAATGGGCGCTATCGTCGTCTCGGGCAAGTCTTATATCGACAAACTGAATCGCGGGCTATTCATCTTGATGGTCGTGATGTTGTTTATCGTTATCGCGTCATTGTTTAGCAACATTCGTCTTGATTACCTAACTCAAACCAGCCAATACACGGCCAACGACGTGGTGCAGTACAGCGCAGTTATCTTTACTAGCTTTGCCTCTATGGTAGTGATCCCATCACTGGTTATCTACAACCGTGAAGCGACTCAAAAGCAGATCCGCAATATGATTCTGCTTGGCTCAGTGATTCCATTAATTTGCTACCTAACTTGGTTACTCGCGATTATCGGCAACCTCGGCACTGACGCGATCAGCCAGTTCCACAATATCTCTGAGTTGATCTCTGCGTTCAGCGGCCAATCTGCTTGGTTGAAAGTGGTGATCGCTCTGTTCTCTGCTTTAGCCTTGGTGACTTCTTTCCTCGGCGTGTCGATGGCGCTTTACGACCAAAACAAAGACGCGGTGACCAACAACAAAGCGTTGGCTTATGCGTTGACCTTCATTTTACCTCTGGTATTAGCAGAGCTGTTCGCTAGCCAGTTTGTAAGCATGTTGGACTACGCAGGTATGGTGCTGGTGTTCCTAGCTATCTGGGGTCCACTCGCAATGGTGGTTAAGGTTCGTAGACCTGACTTCCCTCACCTACAAACCGAAGGCAGCTATACAGCAGCCGGCGGCGACACGGCACTAATGGCAACATTCGGTTTTGGCGCGTTGATTTTCGTGTCTTGGTTTATGGGGTAGATCATCACTCGGTCATAGACCTAAAAAGATACCAAGAAGAGCAGCTTTGGCTGCTCTTTTTTTATGCCTAATATTCTTATCTACAAACTCTGCCTTCATCGCCAAACCCAATTAACTAAGCCTGCAGGCAAAGTAATTAAAACAATCATTTAGATAAACCCTCTCTCAGTATTTCAAACTCCAGCCCTGCTCAAAACAGCATGTTCTATGATCATATAAAATAGATCGATTGCTGATACATCTGATAATTAGATCACAAAACAACCTCAATGGTATTGTATTGGTATTATCATTTGAAATACCATCATTTGCGTACCCTACAGTACTAAAGGACATAATAATGAAATCGAATAACTTCAAACTGTCTTCAATGATGTTCATTGAATGGTTTATCTGGGGAGCATGGTTTGTTCCCCTATGGCAAATACTCAATACCAATGGATTCACACCAACTGAAATCGCATGGTCTTACGCATGTACCGCGATCGCCGCGATCATTTCACCGATCTTAGTTGGATCAATCACCGACCGATTCTTCGCTGCACAGAAAGTACTTTCTGTAATGTTGATAGCAGGTGCAGGTTTGATGTACTTAGCGGCTCAGCAAACCGAGTTCGCCACCTTCTTCCCACTACTTTTGCTTTACTCGTTAACTTACATGCCGACGATTGCACTGACCAACAGCATTGCTTTCTCTAACGTAGAAGACGTAGAACGTGACTTCCCGCGCATTCGTGTAATGGGCACTATCGGTTGGATTGCTTCTGGTATCGCTATCGGCTTCCTACCAGGTTGGTTAGGCTATGGTGATATTTCATCAAGCAATATTCCACTTATTCTTACCGCTTTAGCATCTTTAGCTCTGGGTATCTTCGCGCTAACATTGCCAGATACACCACCGAAAAGTACCGGAAAACTCAGCCTTAAAGTGATGCTTGGCCTAGACGCTATCGTGCTGCTAAAAGACAAAAACTTCCTAGCATTCTTCGTTTGTTCTTTCATGTTCAGCATGCCTCTAGCGTTCTACTACATCTTCGCTAACGGCTACTTAACTGAAGTCGGAATGAGTAATGCGACAGGTTGGATGACGCTGGGTCAGTTCTCTGAAATCTTCTTTATGCTGGCACTACCATTCTTCACAAAACGATTTGGTATTAAGAAGGTATTACTTCTTGGTCTATTTACTGCCGCAGTTCGTTACGGATTCTTCGTTTACGGTAGCGCAGACACTTGGTACCTCTACTCACTGCTGTTCGCAGGCATCCTATTGCACGGTGTGAGCTACGACTTCTACTTCGTTACCGCCTACATCTATGTCGACAAAAAAGCACCGGCTCACATGCGTACCGCTGCGCAAGGCCTTATCACACTGGGTTGCCAAGGTATTGGTAGCTTGCTGGGTTACCGCTTAGGTGGCGTGTTGATGGAGAAGATGTTCGCTTATGACGAACCACAAAACGGACTAACGTTTGACTGGAGTGGTATGTGGGGCTTCGGCGCCATCATGATAGCCATCATCCTCGTTATCTTTATGTATTTCTTCCGTGAGCCAAACGGCGAGATCAAAGAGATCAAAATCGACAACAAATCAGATGGAACCCCATCAGAGCAGACTCAAGTAGAAAAAGCTCAAGCGTAATTTTATACCTGCTCAGTCTCTCTCCTAGTTTCTGACTGAGCAGCTTTTAGATAACCTATTTTTGGTGAAGTAAGATGAACATTTCGAAACAAGACAGAATTTTAGGCACTTTTTATGGTCAAGCACTGGGTGATTCCATGGGAATGCCATCAGAGCTTTGGCCAAGAAGCCGAGTAAAAGCACACTTTGGTTGGATTGACTCTTTCCTGCCGGGGCCAGCTGAAAACAACGCCGCTTGCTATTTCGATGCTTGCCAGTTCACAGATGACACCTCAATGGCGTTGGCTCTTGCAGACGCTATCATTGAATGCGATGGCGAAATCTCACCAGAGATTATTGCTCGTAACGTATTAAGTTGGGCTGAAGGTTTTGATGCATTCAATAAGAACATTTTTGGCCCGAGTTCAAAAGCCGCGATGCGCGCTATCAAGGAAGGGACATCAATTGATGAACTAGAAAACAACGGCGTGACCAATGGTGCGGCAATGCGCGTGTCTCCAATGGGCTGCCTAGTACCAACCACTAGCCTAGACACCTTCATCGACCAAGTCGCATTAGCTTCAAGCCCAACCCATAAATCAGACGTAGCGATTTCTGGTGCTGTAGCTATTGCATGGTCGATATCTAAAGCGATTGAAGGTCACAGTTGGAACGCAATCAAAGATCAACTACCCGCGATTGCGGTTGCAGCTCAAACTAAGAACATCACCACCTTCAGCGCTTCGATGGGGGCTCGCATTGAATTGGCTCTGATGGTTGCTTCAGAAAACAGCGGCGTTGAAGAGCGTATGGAAAAGATCTATAACCTTGTTGGCGCTGGTGTGAGCACAATTGAGTCTGTACCAGCAGCAATCGCCATGGTCGAACTAGCTCAAACCGATCCAAATCGCTGTGCCATTCTATGTGCAAACTTAGGTGGTGATACCGATACGATAGGCGCAATGGCTACAGCAATTTGTGGCGCATTGAATGGTATTCAAGCTATCGATGTCGAACTGAAAAAACAGCTCGATGACGAAAACCAACTCGACTTTACCGGTTACGCTGAAACCTTCGTACGCTTAAGAGAGATTAAGGAGCAAGGGTATGCCTCATAGTGCTTTGGTTACATTGATTCCAACCTTACAGAACCAACGACAGTTGTGCCTGATTGGCGCGGCTGTGGTCGATATCGTGACAGAAACACCTGCTCTCCCGAAACGTGGCACTGATGTCGAGCTCACAGAGAAAGGCATTCACGTTGGTGGTTGCGCTCTCAACATCGCGATTGCTTTAAAAAAGCTCGGCGTTGAATCTATTAATGCTCTACCGATTGGCCAAGGTAAATGGGCGGACATCATCACTGCCGCGATGGCAGAGAAAGGCCTAACTAGTAGCCTGCAAGATCCAAGTGGCGACAATGGTTGGTGCTTAGCGCTCGTTGAACCCGATGGCGAACGTACTTTCCTGTCCGTCAGTGGCGTTGAGAACAACTGGAATCAACAAGCGCTTGAACAACTCAAGCTTCAAGACAATGCGATCATCTACCTCTCTGGATACCAGTTGTCTTCAGCTTGTGGAGAACAAATCGTTACTTGGCTTGAAACACTGCCAAGCGGTATTGAACTATTCATCGATTTCGGTCCTCGTATTGGAGACATTCCAAAGCCATTATTTGATCGCCTAATCAAGCTGAAACCGACCATATCTTTAAATCGCCAAGAAGCCGAAGTGCTCGGCATGCAAGAGATAAACGCGTTTGTAGAACAATGGCATAACCAGTATGGCTGCCCACTGATTCTGCGTATCGACAGTGATGGTGCTCTGTTCGCTACTCAAGATGGCTACGGGAACGTTGCGCCATTTAAAGCGACCGTGGTTGATACTATTGGCGCAGGTGATACCCATGCGGGTGGCGTGTTAGCGGGTTTGGCTTCCGGCTGGGAACTGCCTGACGCGATCTTACTTGGCAATGCGGTTGCGTCTTATGTGGTGAGTCATGTGGGTGGCGACTGCGCGCCAAGCGTTGACGAGATAACTCACTACCTTAACCAATACTAATTCCTGTTAAGTCATGTAGACACAAGGCTCAGTATTACTGGGCCTTTTTGTTATGCCTGTCTTTCTTTTACCTAGCTTTTTTGGCCTTTCTAATATGAATCATTCTTCTGTTATGAACCGTTTTTCTAATGCAAATAACAAAGCCACAAGGATTCTGCTTGCGAGCTGTGGGATCAACCTTTGCATCGGTGTTCTCTATACCTGGAGCGTTTTTAAGAACTCGCTACTAGAACTCGGTTGGAACAACACTCAAGCCTCGATGCCCTACACCATCACTATAATCACCCTATCATTGGCGCTACTCATTGCTGGTCGTATTCAAGATAAAATCGGCCCACAAAAAGTATTAATGGTGGGTTCTTTGATGGCTGGCGCGGGAATGATCTTGGCGAGCCTCTCCCTAACGCCTTGGAACCTTAATGTGAGCTTTGGTCTAGTCACTGGTGCCGGTATTGGATTCGCTTATGCTTGTTTGAATCCAACCGCGATGAAGTGGTTTCACTCTTCTCAAAAAGGCATGGTCAATGGGTTACTCGCCACTGCATTCGGGCTGGCTGCTATTTACTTGGCACCGCTTACTAGCTATCTAATCTCAGAATTCGGTCTAGAGCAAAGCCTTCAAATACTTGGGGCAAGTTTGATTCTTATCGCCTTTCCACTGGCCTGTTCTATCAAAAATCCGCCAAAGGGCTATGAGCCTAAAGTCAGCTCATCACAGCCTGACGCATTAACGCCTGCATCAACGGTCAGCCGAAATTACATGTGGAGAGAGATGCTCGCCACCAAACAGTTCTATTTATTGTGGTTCACCTACGCATTCGGCGCGGCAGCTGGCTTGATGATCATCGCCAACATCACCTCTATCGCGGCAGAGCAAGCCAATATCTTAGAAGGCGCGTATTTAATCGTGACTTTATCGATATTCAATTCAGCAGGCCGATTGGTTTCTGGACTTCTCAGCGACAAGATTGGCGCATTGAAAACGTTAGCGATTGCACTGAGCCTGCAAACCATCAATATGCTGCTGTTCAGCCAGTTTGTCTCTAGCTCAGCACTAATGGTTGGCGCTGCGTTAGCGGGCATTGGGTACGGCACTTTATTAGCGGTATTCCCTTCAATTATGGCGGACTTATACGGCCTGAAAAACTTTGGTGCCAACTACGGTGTGCTTTATACCGCTTGGGGGATTGGCGGCTTTATCGGCCCTATCCTTGCGGCGATATCGGTGGATTGGTACGACAGTTACTCGATCGCCTATTTGATCTGTGCAGTATTGGTGAGCATCGCTACGATACTGACCTTCCGTGTCAAACCCATTTCTACAGAACCGTGCAGCGACAATGGGGAAGCCTCCAATTATCAGTTTGAACGTTCAAGCTAACTCAATGACTCTCTGAGTGGTGGAATCTTTGTTTCGCCCTCAGATTTCACATTTCTCTTAAGTGTGGACTCAGACTTCGGGTATACTTCGGTTAAATATAAAAGCTAAAACAGACCTTTATGAGCGCTTATCAACCACTGCTTACCTTGATTCAAGAGCGAATCGAACAGAAAGATAAATCACCTTTGTATCTGAAGATTGCCGATTCAGTAAAGCTCGCGACCGAGCAACAAATGTTGAAGGGCGGTGACTTTATCCCAACGGAACGTGAATTCAGCGACAAGCTTGGTGTCTCTCGAATTACGGTTCGTAAAGCATTGGATATTCTAGATAAGGAAGGCGTGATAGTGCGCTCTCGTGGCTTGGGTACTATGATCAGCGAGACTGTTGAATACTCAAGTAAAGAAGCGACAGGCTTCTCTCAACAAGTGGTTTTAAAAGGCAAAAAACCCGACACATTGTGGATAAAGAAAGACGTTGTTCCTTGCTCTTCAGAAATCGCCAAGATGCTCAAAATCGCCGAGAACGATCAAGTATTTTTGTTGAAGCGCGTTCGTTACATCGACGAACAAGCTGTCTCTATCGAAGAGTCTTACGTCCCTGCTCATTTGATCCATGACCCAGACGAGATTCAGTTGTCGCTTTACGACTACTTCCGTAGCCAAGATATCTCGCCAACCAAAACACAAAGTCGTGTATCCGCTAAGATGCCAACAGAAGAATTTCTAGAGAAGCTCAACATTGATGAAACAGTACCAGTGCTGCTTATCGAACAAACCGCTTATGATAAAAAAGGCGTTCCGATTGAATACAGCATCAACCGCTGTCGTGGTGATATGTATGTGTTCGTGAGCGAAGATTAAACCTCGCATCCAAAATACAGCAGTTACAAAAAGCCCGTTAGTCCTGCTATTGAGAGTAGAGACTAACGGGCTTTTTACTTCTTGTTGGAGTGCGTGCTAGTTAGCTCTTAAACGTACTCGCAATATCTTTCAATGAAGCTGCTAGCTGAGCTTGTTCTTTGGCTGTTGCAGCTATTTGCGTTGCACCTGTCGTAGATTCTGTCGACTTCTGCTCTACTGCCATCACGTTTTGCGCGATGTCTTGAGTCACTACCGCTTGCTCTTCGGTAGCGGTTGCGATCTGCTCAGTCATGCTAAAGATCTCGCTTACCGATGCTGAGATTCCTTGTAAAGTGTGCTCCACCTCTTTTGAATCCTCAACCGCTTTAGATGACATCTTCTGGCTGTTATCAATCACATTAAACGCGGTTTGCACATCAGACTGTAGCGAGCTGATGAAACCTTCAATTTCAGCTGTCGATTGCTGAGTACGCTGTGCTAGCGTGCGAACTTCATCGGCGACGACGGCGAAACCACGGCCTTGCTCACCCGCACGAGCCGCTTCAATTGCCGCGTTCAACGCAAGTAAGTTGGTTTGTTCTGCTACCGACTTAATCACATCAATCACACTGTTGATGTTGTTGCTGCTTTCGTGTAGGTGCGCGATCTTTTCAGCGAGGTCATTAATTTCAGATGCCAGTTTTTCAATCGAGTGATAAGAATCCTGAACTGTACTCAAACCTTCTTGTGACTGCTCATCGACCATTTTAGCGGAGCTAGCTGTCTGCTGTGTTTTCGCCGCGACTTCGTTCACCGTTGCCGATAGCTCTTCTGTCGCCGTTGCAACCAAGCCAATTTGGTCTTGTTGTTGCACTAGCGTGTTCGAGTTGTAGTGACAAGTTTGCGAGGTTTCTTCTGCGGCTGAAGCCAAAGTCAGACTCGACTGAGATAAGTTGTCGATAACGTTTGAAAACTTCTCTAAGGTTTCGTTCAGTGCCGAAGAGATCAGTCCAAGCTCACTGTTGCCAACGAACTTAGCGCGAACTGTTAAGTCGTTGTCATTACGAACCTTAGACAACATCACTGTAAGATCTTTTACTCTCATCGTCAGGTCGCTGATCGCCTTATAGCTCGCGAACAAGGTTATCAAAGCAAACAGACCAATACTCATCATCATCGCAGACTGCGCCTCTGACATTTTAGTCTCAGTCAGTGCGATAAGTGATTGTGCTAGGTGATTTTCAGTTTTCTTCAGCTGAACAATACGCGCGGTAGATTGCGAGAACCAGTACACAGGATCAACATCAAAACCGCTCATCTTAGATTCAGCCAAACCACGTAGCTTTTCTACTTCTGCCACCGAACGATCATTCAATTGCTGTTCAAAGAAACGAACGTTAGCTGGGTTACTCAATACCTCAAAGTTTGAGAAGTAGGTATTTTGCTCAGTCACCAAAGAGATGAATTTAACCAACATGCCTGGGCCAAATTCATTTTTAGAGAAGGTGTTGTTGAGAACCGCACGCTCGATACCCGCTCGCTCTTTACCTTGTAAAAAGTTGTAGTAAGCGATGGTTTCAGTGGTGATGGCAGCATCAGAGCTAAGCTCAGCAATTAACGCCGATACGCTTAGCAGCTTTGCATTCAGTTGGGTGTAGTAACCCAAAGCCTCAGACAGCGGAATCGATTGAGAATCGACTCGATTTCGAATAGAAGAAAGTTGATTAAGGCTTTGGCTGATCTCTGTATTCAAACGGTTGATCTGTGGCAGTTCGATGTTAGCAGACTGCCAGTAATCGTTCCTTTGATTGCGTCGGTTGTCAGCACTGGTTCTCTGCGAGGCTAATTCACTGACAAACTTGGTTCCTTGAGAACCAATAAAGCCAGCGGTCATACCTCGCTCTTTTTGTAACTCATGCACTAACTCACTGTACACAACCGAAAGGCGTGTCAGTTGGTTTAATGAAGACATTTCAGTCTTGGTTTCCACGCCCTTGGATATCGCAGAAACACTGAGCCAGAGAAACCCTAAGATCGGTAAAATAAGCAAAGCGATGATTTTTTGCTTAAAAGACATATCGGTTAATTTCATTTTTATTTCCTAGCAGCTAACAAATCTTTTCAGTCATCTAACTCGCACACCCTTAATAAGATGCGCCTCAATTGTGACTGTATAATTATTCAACTTGATCAATGTGCATCAATTAACGTACCACACAGATCGCGATGCGATGAAGGTAACATTTAACCTTACAAAATTCATTGATTTACCGATAAAACTGTTAGCTAAGCGACCTAACGATACCAAAAACACGTGCAACAACGTTTTATTGACGTAAGCGACTGAAATATGACACATTTTAATTACCCAAAAGGGGTAGACCTGCACCAATTATGTGCTCAGAGAAAACAATCTATTCAGAACTAACTATTGATTCAACGCTCACCAGCGATTGATTCACAACTAACCAACGCCCTATTCTGCGCTGATTAACTGTCTATTCCTCGTTAACTAAATATGTATAATGCCGAATTATTAAAGTAGAGATTCGCAATAAATATGCGACAATAACTGAGAGATATTTTATGGACTGTCCCGCTTGCGAAGAACACATTGGATGGGAATGGGTAGAAGAAGCAGCAATCGAACCCAATGAAGAATTCGATTGTCCAGAGTGCGAAGCAACATTGATGTACACCATCGATGAAGGCACCTACTACGGCGCTCAGCACAAGACCGTAGAAGTTATTGATGATTAAGATGATTTCCTGATGATCGGGGTGTTTTATTAACTCTTTGATATTCTTAGTCTGCGCAAATCAGCCAAACACACCTTTACTAGAACGGGCGTTCAGCATAAAATATTGAACATATGTTCAGATTAATAAAGTAGATGTTATGGCTAAGACCGCTAAGTTCGATAGACAAGACGTAGTAGATAAAGCAACGAACCTGTATTGGGAAAAGGGCTTTCATGCGACTTCTATGCGCAACCTGCAAGACGTGATTGATATGCGTCCGGGCAGCATCTACGCGACGTTCGGCAGCAAAGAAGGTCTGTTTAAAGAGACGCTTGCTCGCTATACCGAACTTGGCATCCTCAACCTGAACCGCTTCCGCAGTGAAACCGAATCGCCTATCAAAGCGCTGGAAAACTTCGTAAAACGTGCCGTTGTCGAATCGAAACAGAGCGCACCAAACGGCATGTGTATGTTGGCTAAAACGGTCGCAGAGCTAACTGATGAACACGCAGAGTTATTAGCAGAAGCAAAGAAATCACTCAAGATCATGGAAGGTGAGTTCGCTAAGCTGATTGCAGAATCACAAGAGTTGGGTGAGATAAGCAAAGAGCGCGAACCGACTCAACTTGCTCGTCATGTTCAGGTTCAAATCGCAGGCCTACGTACTTATGCTAAAACCTGTGACGACATCGATTTGCTTAACTCAATGGTTGAAGACGTATTTAAGTATCATCCTTTTTAAAAGCTGAACTTGTTTTAGAAGCCATGCAAAAAGACTCCACTTTCGCCTTAACAGGTCTGAGCGGAGTCTTTTTAGTTTTGATCTAGTTAACTTTATAGATGATAAACTTTGCGGTTTAAGGATTACACCTTTCTCATGATCAACGCTTGAGCATTAAGCATCGCCTCTTTGGTGCTGACATCTAACGTTTTCACGTTCGCAAAGCGTTCAACCTCTTTAATCGCCACATCGTGAGCAAAGATCACCAACTTCGCCCTTTCAATATCTTTCTGTGTAATTCGATTGCCTATCCCGTTGGCACCTTGTGTCTCGACTTTAATCCGAACCCCGAGATGATGCGCCGCCTTTTCTAACGATTTCGCAGCCAAGAAAGTATGGGCAACACCAGACGGACAAGAAGTGATCGCCAATACATCCGCTTGCCCCTCTTCCGTTACCGAACCACCGGTAAACTGATTAGAATTCACTTCGCCTTCGACCACGTTCTTCTTCAGAAGAATCACGATAAAAGCTGTCGTTAGAGCCCCCGCGAGTGTGCCGACGATATAGCCAATCTTGCCATCCACCACTGGCAACACTATCCATCCGCCCCATGGTGCATGGTTCACTACATGGAACATAAAGCCAACCACGTTACCGACAATGCCACCAGCAACAACAGCAGGCAGAACGCGAGCAGGGTCAGCGGCAGCAAATGGAATCGCGCCTTCACTGATACCAATCATGCCCATGATGCCCGCCGCTTTACCTGCTTCACGTTCGTCTCTTTTGAATTTCTTTGGCGATAAGAAAGTCGCCAGAGCCATGCCTAGAGGTGGCGTACAAATCGCAATGCCAACGCCACCCATCAACCATGGTTGAGTATTCACCTGAGTTTGGGCAAACAGCGTTGCTACTTTATTGATTGGACCGCCCATATCAAAGGCAGTCATCGCACCTAAAATACTGCCCAACACCACTTTTCCTGAGCCTGCCATGCCCGTGAGCATTTGATTCATCTCTAGCATCACTTGAGCTATCGGTGAGCCAATCACCCACATCACCGCCCCACAAGTCACGAAGGTGCCGACTAGTGGATAGATGAAGATCGAGCTCAGCGAGATCATGCTGTCTGGCAGTTTGATCTTCTTCAGTAGATTAACCACAAAGCCCGCGAAGAAGCCGACCACAATCGCGCCGAGGAAGCCGGTATTGTATTGATTGACCGCGACCCAAGAACCAATCATGCCGGGCGCTAAACCCGGTTTGTCAGCCATTGAATACGCGATGTAACCACCGAGCACCGCAGTAAACAGGGTTAACCCCGCAATGCCCATTTGTGCGATGTCTGCTAACACACCACTTTCAGGTACTGCGCCATGACCAGACATCATCACCGACAAAGACAAAAGCACACCACCTGCAACCACGAAAGGAATCATATGTGAGGTGCCGTATAATAAGTGTTCTTTGAGGCGATTAAGAGATTGTGCCCAAGGGCTTAGTGGCTCGACATACACTTCATGATGGCTAGAGGCGTAGCTATCAAACGATTCAGAATTGGCTTCAAGAAACAACTCTTGAGCTTCCTCGACTGACTCCACTGCCTTTAATTTTGTAACAAAGCCATCTTCGATAAGTCTGGTCGAAATCTGAGCCAGTACCTCGATATGGTGGTCGTCGTTGTTGTCTGGGGAAGCGAGCATAAAGAACACATCCGACAGTTCGCCGCCGTCTGCGCCATAATCGATGCCAGAGCGGCTGATACCTACCGCCACCGCAGGTTTAGCTACGGCAGTGCTTTTCGCGTGTGGAATCGCAATACCATCGTCAAAGCCAGTATTGCCGATGGCTTCACGCTTCCAGATATCGTCAAGGAATTCACGTTTATTGGAGAGCTTACCGGCACGGTCGAGCAGTTCAACAAGCTCTTCAAATACCGCCTGTTTTGAGTCGGCTTGTAAATCTAAGCAGATGATCTCGGGCTCGATAATGTTGGTGATATCCATATGCTGCTCTGCCTCGCCTGATTTCAGACTGAAGTAATTACGTAAGTGATAAGGTTAATAAGATGAAAAGATTAACGGTGTGAAGGCACTCAATATATAGGACGAAAGGTGCATTAACTGGATTATTGTAACCAAGAACTCAGAGTGTGACTTTCACCTTGGAATAAAAAACGCCAATCCATAAAATCCACAGAACCCATAACAATATCGTCCCTCCGCCATGCGAGCTTTCCATAATGGAGTTCCCATGCAAGATAGCTTGTGCAAGGTAGCCTCTGAAAGGTAGCTTATGTAACGTAACAGGGACGAGATTAAGCCGAGAATAATAATGAGAATTGTAGCGGTAACTGCGTGCCCTACAGGCATTGCGCATACTTATATGGCAGCTGATGCTCTAAATAAAACAGCCCCTAAGTTCAACGTTTCAATCAAGGTAGAGACGCAAGGCGCTATGGGTATTGAAAACTTACTGACCGCCCAAGATATTACCCTCGCAGACAAAGTGTTGATCGTCTCTGATATCGACATCGAACAACCAAGCCGATTTGACCCAGCTAAAACCGTATTTGTTCCAATGGAAGAGGTATTATTGAGTGTCGATAAAGTCTTTATTAAGCATTGTCGAACTTAAGCTTTTGATGAACGAATACCAGATCACCTTCTTCGTTAACGATCCCGCCGCGAACTCACATGTCGCGCAGCCGCTGACTCGCTTAGCGAAGAAGTTCAAAAGCAACATCCGCATTATCAACATCACTCAAAATCGAACCGCTGATCTCTCCAAATCCGTTGCGATGCTGCAAGTAGGTTTACTTCGTGGTGATTTGTGCCAGATAACCGCGGTTGGTATTGATGCTGAGCTGGCCTGCTTCGTTCTCAAAGACGTCATTGCCGAGCATTACGACATGGTTGGCTCACAAGTGAACCATGAGTTCTCTAGCGATCTAATTCAGCGAATGCCACAAATATGCCCGCCTTGTGACATAAAATGGCACCACGCTAAGGCGCAGACCCAACTGACCAAATTTGAGTGCTTAAAAGGGCTCGCTCACCTTGTTTATCCAGAAGACCCAGATGAACTAATTCTGGCATTCATTAAGCGAGAAGAACGCTCGTCTACATGTGTGTCACCAGGTATCGCACTGCCGCATGTGATGTTTGAATCTACCCAAGACCTCTCGATTGCGGTTATCGTCAGTGACGACCCGATTGACTGGGCATCACGTATCGGCGAAGTGCATGTAGCCATTGCTCTTGTTCTGCCAACCAAGCCACAGCGTGAGCACATTGTCGCGGCGACCAACCTAACTCGAAACCTGCTTCACGATCAGGTCAATGAGCGTCTGCAAAAGACCCGAAGTAGTGTCGACCTACAAGCCCTGTTGATGTA
Source organism: Vibrio sp. 10N.247.311.51 (assembly GCF_041467855.1). Classification (NCBI taxonomy): domain Bacteria; kingdom Pseudomonadati; phylum Pseudomonadota; class Gammaproteobacteria; order Vibrionales; family Vibrionaceae; genus Vibrio; species Vibrio sp. 10N.247.311.51. The sequence continues at coordinate 79,229 of NZ_JBFSVK010000001.1, forward strand.
CATATCATCTCGTCTTATCTAAATTCCTGTAGCTCAAACAGACTGTCTAACCTACCCTTTAAGCTCATTTTCTCATACAATAAAAAACGGCTGAGCATTAGAGCTCAGCCGTTTTATTTTTAATTACTTGTTTAATTGGTTAGCTAACTTAAGCTGTTTTTTTCGCTTGTTTCGCATCCTCAACCGAGTCGTCTACAGCTTTCACCAGCAGCAGACCAACTACGAATACGATACCGCCGCACAGTACGAACATCATTCTTCCCCAGAATGGGTTCGGTAGAGCAAACATCGCCATCACTGCCACACCAGACACTGCGATCAGTGAGCCCAGCATGTGACGTTGTTTGTTATCCAGTTTCTTCTGTGCTGTTGATTCCGAAACCAACGGTGTCGCTAGGTTGTTGAAGAAGGTATCAACATCTTTCTGACGAGACGCTTCCAGTGGTTTGTAGAACAGAGTCGATAGAATGAAGAAGCCAGCAGTAAATGTTAAGTGTGCAATCAGACCTACCGCTACTTTCAAGTCAGACCATTCACGGCCTGTTAGAGGCTCTAGGTTGAACCAGTTTTGTAGCATCTCAGCGGTAATCACGAAACCAACGATGTAAGACACAATCGCACCGACCACTAGCGTACCCCAACCAGCCCAGTCCGGAGTCTTCTTAAGGAAGAAGCCACAGAATGCTGGAATGGTCATTGGGAAGCCGATTAATGCGCCCACGTACATCATGGTGTCGAACAGGCTCAAGCCTTTTAGCGAGTTGATAAACAGCGCGATAAGGATGATAGCTAGACCGAAGAAGGTAGACATCAACTTAGACACAATCATCAGCTCTTTCTCTGTCGCGTTTGGACGAAGAATCGGTTGGTAGAAGTTGATGACAAAGATACCAGAGTTACGGTTTAAGCCTGAGTCCATAGAAGACATGGTTGCCGCAAACATCGCTGCGATTAGAAGCCCCACCATACCCGCTGGCATGTATTGCTCTACGAAGTAAAGGTAAGCGAAGTCGCCTGCTTTAGAACCTGCATCTGGGTAATGTGCTGCAAGATCAACGCCTTGTCCTGCTACAAACCAAGGTGGCATGAACCAAATGATTGGACCGATAGTCATCAGAATACACGCTAGCAGAGCGGCTTTCTTCGCGTTCTTTGAGTCTTTTGCCGCTAGGTAACGGTAAGAGTTCAACATGTTGTTGGTGATACTGAACTGCTTGAAGAAGATGAAGAATGCCCAGATTCCGAAGATGCTTACGTAGTTCAGGTTGTTACCAGAAACGAATGATGCGCCTTCTGCTACAGGGAAATCGTTGATGATTTCAGTAACGCCACCACCTTGTACGATAGCCACTGCGGCACACGTTACGGTTACCGCCATGATAATAACCATCTGCATGAAGTCAGACGCGATAACCGCCCAAGAGCCGCCTGTCACCGACATCACCAGTACCACAAGACCAGTCAGAACGATGGTTGTCGTCATGTCGAAGCCAAAGATGCCCGATGCGATGATCGCCAAACCGTTCAGCCAGATACCTGCAGAAACAATACTGTTCGGCATGCCAGACCAAGTAAATACTTGTTCGTTGAAGCTACCAAAACGCATACGAATCGCGTCAATTGGCGTTACCACACGCAGTTGACGGAATTTCGGAGCGAAGTACAGGTAGTTCATCAGGTAACCAAATGCGTTCGCTAAGAAGATAACCGCGACAGCCATACCATCGGCATACGCTTTGCCCGCTGCGCCAGTGAAGGTCCAAGCACTGAACTGAGTCATAAACGCAGTCGCGCCAACCATCCACCAAAGCATGTTACCGCCCCCGCGGAAATAGTCACTGGTTGTACTGGTGAACGTTCTAAACATCCAACCTATTGCGATAAGGAAAAGGAAATAAATTCCTACGATCAGAGTATTGAGTTCCATGTATAAGTCTTCTTTATGATGAATATCTGAAGAGCATATTATCTATAGAATTTTTAATTTGTAGTATTATAAGTCAAGGTTGTGATGGGGCGTATAAACCTGAATATTTGATTTCGAGGTATGAATTACACGTTAGTAAATAAAGAATAAGACGAATCGAAGTAAACATTTAAAATCAATAACTTATAAGCATTTCAATCAGTAAGCTGGACAACAATAACAAGATTTTGTCGTCTCGATAAGTTGTTTTTAATTTACTTAGCATTCATTAAATGCATCGCGTTAATACATCAAATCTCACACGTTTAATTCAATAAATAGGCAACGAAAAATAATAAGCAACTCGCAAAGCGAACCCTTAATGTTATTAATTGGACTTATTTAGTGAAACGGGATAAATAGAGAACGTGCCTAAAGATAGGTTTGGAAATAAGGTGTAGAAATAAACAGCAGAGGAAAACACAAAGCAAATTGATCACCACAACACAGAGCTCACTGTGGTGATCTAGTCATACAAATTTCGGTCGTATAAGCTCTGGTCAGAAAGGTAATTTGAAGGGATATTAAATTGAACCACGATATTCAGTCGGCGTTCTTCCTGTGCGATTCTTAAACACTCGACAGAAGTAGTTCACATCCTTAAAGCCGCAACGCAATGCTACTTCATTGAGCTTGAAGTTGTACTTTTTGAGCATGAACTTAGCGCGGTCGACTCGAACACGGGTGATGTATTCTGCCAGCGTCATGTGACCTTGTTGACGGAACATTCGCGACAAGTGATTGGATGAAATGCTAAAGCGTGAGGCAATGCTGTCTCGGGTGATTTGACGGTGGAAATTCTCTTGAATGTAGATACAGATCCCTTGATACACATCTTGCACGCGGCTGTGAGATTTCTCGACAGGCGCATCTAACATCGTCTTGCTGTATTGAAGCAGAGCTTGCAGCAATAACTCATCCATCGGCTGCTTGTTGCTCTCTCTCGCTAACGAGCTAAGCGCCTCCAAGATGTTATCAATCGCAAAACCTGATCGAGTCTGAATACTGTGCTTTTGGATATCGTAAAAGCTCTCTTCACCTTTGCGCTTGCTCACCAAGCTTAAACCAAGCTGACGACGACCAAACAACATGCTCAACACCGAACAGTCAGTATCCCAGTTCGGTTTGTTCCAACAGTTAGGTGGGATGAAAATCGCGTCTCCGGCTTTGGCAATCACGTTGGTGATCTTGCGATCATGACTCTCCATTTCATTAATATACTCTCCGTCTAACACCAACTCTAAGCGCGGAAAGTTCACCTGATAGCTGCACGCTGAAGGCGTGTGAAAATCTCCAGCAAACCAGATGTTATGAAACGGTTCTCGCTCATTTAACACCGACGAGATTAAGTCATGAAATATCATTATTCGAACTCTTATGGGCAGCAATAAGGCTACGGAAATAGATATACCTGTAACTGAAACATAGCGCTATTGAGCAAAATCACAATTTGAGATCTAGGTTACAAAAATCCAGTCGTAGAAATAAATCTCCAGTGCCGAAACCGATGAAGCACGTTATTCCCCAGATAACAAAACACGCCGAATCCCTTATAAATAAAAGCTTAAAAGCACGACAAACCTTGTCAACACAGACCTAAAAACGCCCGTTCGACCGATCAAAATCACACTCCACTTATAACGCAACAATCATCCAGTAAATGCATTTTTTCTTCACTACAGAAGGCAAGCCGTAGATTCCAGAATACCCCTAACAAAATAAAAACAGATTAGGGGTTCATTATGATCACGACATTGATCAATCAAGATTTGATTAAGCTTTCGCTTAGCGCTAATTCAAAAGAAGACGTATTTAAAGAGCTGATAGACGTGCTTTACGCACAAGGCAGAATCTCAGACAAAGCACAGTTTCTTGCCGATATTAAGGCTCGTGAAGAACAAGGTAATACCGGATTTGAAGAAGGTATTGCTCTACCACACGCGAAAAGCGCTGCGGTGATTAAACCCGCGGTTGTTATCGGTGTCCATCAACAGGGTATCGAGTACGGCGCCGATGACGGCCAGCCATCAAAACTATTCTTCATGATTGCCTCTCCTGATGGCGGCGATAATCACCACATCGAAGTACTGGCAGAACTTTCTTCAAAACTGATTGAAGAAGGCTTTATCGAAAGCTTCATGAATGCTCAATCTCAACAACAAGCATTAGAACTACTGCTTAGCAAACCTGAGCCATCAGAAACGGAAACCAACATTGAGAAACAAGGCTTCATCATTGGCGTGACAGGCTGCCCAGCTGGTGTTGCTCACACGTATTTAGCAGCCGAAGCACTAGAAAAAGGCGCGGCGGCTCTTGGCTACGATATCAAGGTCGAAACCAACGGTTCTATTGGCGTTAAAAACAGCCCGACTCAAGAAGAGATCGAACGTGCAGATGCGATTGTGGTGGCTTGTGACAAACAGGTCGACATGGCTCGCTTTGCCGGAAAACGCGTTATCAGCACCAACGTAAAAGCGCCAATCAAAGACGCTCAAGGCTTAATTCAACAAGCGCTCAGTGCACCTAGCTACCAAGCTGAACAGGCGCCGACCAACCAATCTGTTGCAGAGAAAGCCTCGCAAGCACGTTCAGACCTATACCGTTACTTAATGAATGGCGTATCTCACATGATCCCATTCGTGGTGACAGGCGGTCTTTTGATTGCCCTAGCACTAGCCATTGGCGGTGAGCCGAGTGAATCTGGCATGGCGATTCCTGCTGGCAGCATGTGGAACCAAATCCTCGAAGTGGGTGTGGTTGCCTTCACATTGATGATCCCAATCTTGGCCGGCTACATTGCTTACGCGATTGCTGACCGTCCTGCTCTAACCCCTGGCTTGATTGGCGGTTGGATTGCCAACAACGGTTCTTTCTATGGCGCTGACGCAGGTACTGGCTTCATTGGCGCAATCATCGCTGGTCTATTGGTGGGTTACTTCGTTAAGTGGATTACGTCATTTAACTACCACAAGTTCGTTCAACCGCTTGTGCCGATCATGATCGCTCCGATCACTGGTTCTCTATTCATCGCAGGCCTGTTCATTTTTGTTATCGGCGCACCTATCGCTGGGCTGATGGATGCTCTTACTGCACTGCTAACCAGCATGAGTACAGGCAACGTGGTTCTACTAGGTATCGTATTGGGTGGCATGGCTGGTTTCGATATGGGCGGCCCGTTCAACAAGGTGGCGTTCCTATTCTCAGTCGGCATGATCGCCAGCGGTCAAACTCAGTTCATGGGTGCGATGGCGTGTGCAATTCCTGTCGCTCCACTAGGCATGGCTATCGCGACCAGACTTGGACGTAAGTTCGACCTGTTTGAATCTTCTGAAATCGAAGCAGGCAAAGCAGCAGGTGCGATGGGCTTAGTGGGTATCTCTGAGGGTGCGATTCCTTTCGCAGCTCAAGATCCGATGTCGGTTATCCCAGCCAACGTGCTTGGTTCAATGACAGCTGCGGTAATGGCGTTTTCGTTTGGTATCACCAACAGCGTTGCTCACGGTGGCCCTGTTGTGGCTCTGCTCGGCGCAATGAACTACCCAATGCTGGCACTGCTGTGCATGGCATCTGGTGCGGGCGTGACTGCGGTTACTTGTATCGCGCTTAAAAATCTACGCAAAGCCAAGCTAACGACAGCAGCGGCTTAAGCCATTTCAACTCCAATGGCTTGAGCCCCTCTACCCTACTGTTTTTAGTAGCTAATAGTTTTTTAGGAACGAATAGAGCTCAAGCCATGTTTCCCTTCATGGTGATTTCGATGTCTGATTTTTCTTTAACGAACGACTCTTTCGTACAACGCTTTTTCTACCCTATGACTAACGTGATTCAGAACTACGCATGGGGTAGCCCTTCTTCGTTTAGCCAACTGTTTGGTATTGATAACCAATCAGGTGAGCCACAAGCGGAGATCTGGATGGGCGCTCACCCGAATGGTTGCTCAATGGTGACCGACAACGGGCAGCAGACCACGTTGTCGAACCTCATTTCCAAGAACCTAAACCTATTTCTAAGCGAGAAAGTCGCGAGCCGTTTTGGCGAACTACCGTATCTGTTTAAGGTGTTAGCGGCTGAGAAAGCGCTCTCTGTTCAAGTTCACCCGAACAAGCAGCAAGCGGAATCTGGATATGCTCTAGAAGAACAGCAAGGCATTCCGATGACAGCTGGCAACCGTAACTACAAGGATCCCAACCACAAGCCAGAACTGGTGTATGCCCTAACCGACTACACCGCAATGAATGGCTTTAGGTCGATAAGCGAGATCCTTGAGCACTTCCATTATCTCGACATTCCAGAGCTGCATTCGATGGTCAACGATCTCGCGGGTGATCAAACGCCTAATGGATTAGCCAGCTTTTTCGCGAGCTTATTGTCTTTGCAAGGTGAACAAAAAGGCATGGCGCTGACCATGTTGCTGATGAAGGCCAAGCTTTCTGATGAACCCGTGTTCCAGTTGATTTCAGAGCTGGAACAACAATATCCGGGTGATGTCGGCCTGTTTGCTCCACTGTTGTTAAACGTGATCACGCTAAAGCCGGGACAAGCCATGTATCTGGATGCCGAGACACCGCACGCTTACATTAAAGGTACGGGCTTAGAAGTGATGGCGAATTCAGACAATGTACTCCGCGCAGGGTTGACGCCTAAGTACATGGATATCAATGAATTAGTCTCTTGTACTCAATTCAATGAAAAGCCTGCGGATAGGCTACTGCTCAGCCCTATTGAGCAAGGTGATGTGATGGAATACCAAATTCCAGTCGAGGATTTTAAGTTCTCTATAGTGCAAAACTCACATCAGAGAAAGATCACCACCGAAGGTGCCGAGATCCTGCTGCCACTCGATGAATCCATGGTGCTAACCCATCAATGTGGTGAAACCTGCATAATTGAGAAAGGCCAATCGGTGTTCATTCCCGCTTACGCTGAGAGTTACAAACTGGATTGCGTTGGACGCGTGGCGCGTGCTTACAGCTAGCTCTATCGAGTAAATCTAGGTCTCCCGAGTAGATACAAACACTGATCATGCCCTGCTTTGCGGGGCATTTTTCTTCCTACAGAAAGTTATTTCAACACCGAAGTACACCATCAAATATGACTCATCTCACACTGGATGAATGATGCAAATCACACTTAATTTTGCTTGGTACAAATGTACAGTGAAGGGCTTTTATTTGCTATTTCGCGAATCGGGTTAATCCATTAATTTTAATTCAAGAACTTCAATAGTGAATGAGTTAATAAATGATCACACAGCTAACTAACGTCAACTTAATTAATAACAACCTTCAAGCGAATAATAAAAAAGAACTGTTTGAAGAATTGGCAGGCATGTTATTTGAGAGCAACCGAATCAGTAATAAAGAAGCCTTCTTGGCAGACATCGAAATTCGTGAATCTCAAAGCATTACCTCAATGGACGGCATCGCTTACCCACACTCAAAAAGCAAGGCGGTAACTGAGCCAGCAATCGCTGTCGGTGTTAAGCGTCAAGGTATTGAGTATGGCGATGAAGACGGCATCAATCCAACCGTGTTTTTTATGATTGCCTCACCCGATAACGGTGCTGACCATCATATTTATGTACTACAAGAACTATTTGGAAAATTCAGCGATGAATTTATTCAAGATATCCATAACGCAAAAGACGAACAACAAATCCTTAATATTTTAATTAATTCATAAGGCGTAGAAAATTATGAGCACCCTAACAACTCAAGCTACGAATACCAATAATAAAAATAGTAGTAGCGACTTTAAAAAAATCCTTAGTACCATGAAAGGCCACCTGCTTTTCGGAACCTCACACATGCTACCTTTCATCGTAGCCGGTGGTGTTCTGTTGGCGTTAGCGGTAATGGCATCAGGCAAAGGTGCTGTACCAGCAGACGGCTTGCTGGCAGACATCTCTAATATCGGTATCAAAGGCCTTGTTCTTTTCCCAATCATTCTTGGCGGCTTTATTGGTTACTCCATTGCAGATAAACCAGCACTAGCACCTGCGATGATCTCTTCTGGCATCATGGCTGACATGGGCGGCGGTTTCCTTGGTTGTATCGTGGCAGGCTTTATCGCCGGTGGTGTGGTCTTCCAACTTAAGAAGATCCCACTTTCTGCGAACATGACGGCACTAGGTGCTTACTTCATCTACCCGCTGCTAGGTACGTTAATCTCTGCAGGTATCGTACTGTGGGGTATCGGTGAGCCAATCAAACTGTTCATGTCTTCAATGAACGAGTTCCTAGCTTCAATGGCTGGCGCATCTAAGATGGTTCTGGGCACAATCCTTGGCGGTATGACGGCGTTTGATATGGGCGGCCCTATCAACAAAGTAGCGACCCTATTCGCTCAAACTCAAGTAGACACACAACCTTGGCTAATGGGCGGTGTTGGCATCGCGATTTGTACACCACCTCTAGGTATGGCTCTGGCGACTTTCCTATTCAAAAACAAGTTCTCTAAACAAGAGCAAGAAGCAGGTAAAGCAGCAGCAATCATGGGTTCTATCGGTATCTCTGAAGGTGCTATCCCATTCGCAGCGAATGACCCAATGCGCGTTCTTCCTTCAATCGTTGCCGGTGGTATCGTGGGCTGTGTATTCGGCTTCATGACAGACGTTCTACTGCACGCACCGTGGGGCGGCCTAATCACTGCGCCAGTATCAAGCAACATTCCAATGTACGTCGTCGGTATTGCGCTTGGCTCGCTAACCACAGCCGTTATCGTAGGCTTCTGGAAACCGGTAGCGGTAGAAACAGAAGAAGACATGGTTGAAGCGCCAGTACAAGCTCAAGCGGTGCCTGTAGCAGGTGAAGGCGAGTACGACATCGTCGCAGTAACATGTTGCCCTTCTGGTGTTGCACACACCTTCATGGCAGCGAAAGCACTAGAGAAAGCAGGCTTAGCCGCAGGCCTTAAGATTAAGGTAGAAACTCAAGGTCAAAACGGTATTCAGAACCGCATCACCGACCTAGATGTAGCGAACGCAAGACTGGTTATCTTGGCTCACGATATTCAAGTGAAAGACGCTCACCGCTTTGCTAACGCGAACGTGATTGAGTGTTCAACCAAGGAAGCAATGAAGAAAGCCGCGACGTTAGTGGTCGCGTAACCCAAATTAAAGCAAGCTCCTAACTCAAGAGCCCTTCCCCCTAAGGGCTCTATTTTCTTCTCAAATATCGCTTTGATGTTCTTTTCATCAATCTAGAATCAATTTAATCAGTCAGTATAGTTTCTGTTCAAACTGAATTTTCTCTCTATCTTCACCATAAAAATAATTCCGTGGCCGAAATATCTTAAGTGCTTGTTGATGAAAAAGAGCCGCTAATCGCGGCTCTGGTTGATGAGTGAATCATGGTGTTACATGCTTTTCAGTCCCCACTTCTCAGCTGTTTGCTTAAAGAAACCTTGCGTCTTTTTCAATTCAACCCAGTGGTTAATGTAGTTAATCCAAACCTGATCATCTTGTGGTAGTAGCATCGCAATTGGAGTTGGTTTACGTGGCTCTTTCACCGGAACAATCGCGAGTTGTTTAAACTTCTCTACTAAGGTTGCAGCCTCTACGTTTGAAGTCACGGAGACATCAGCGCGGCGAGCTAAAAGCTCTTGGAAATCCCGTGCCGGCGCTTCAATCACGATGTGTTGTGCCGATGGGAAGAAGTCCTTCACCATTTTTTCTTGTACTGTGCCGAGCGTGGCGGCAACTTTGATTTCTGTTTTGTCAAAGTCACTCCAATCGGAGAACTTCTCTATGTCTTTCTTTTGCACAACAGGGACAAAAGCCAGATAGAAGTAAGGTTGGCTGTACCCAGCGACTTTTGCTCGAGACATGTTGAGCGAAGCGCTGCCAGTCACGTCGTATTTGTTGGCCGTGATGCCATTCACCAAGGTTTTCCAGTCTGTTGCGACGTATTCCACTTTTACGCCTAGGTCTTTAGCCAACTCAGTCGTGACATCGATATCAAAGCCGCGGTAGCTGTTGGTTGCAGGATCCTTCATTGTCATTGGGTTCCAATCCCCCGTTGTACCAACGCGAAGAACTCCCGCATCTAGTATCTCTTGTAAACGACTTTGGGCATGTGCGATTTGTGTAAAAGCAAGCAGGCACATTCCTAATGCGATTAAGCTATTTTTCATTTTTTATTCCTTTAAAGAATGCTGATTTCTAAGTGATGAATGTAGATATTCTTCTTAATTATTAACCATTAAACAGATTTGGTTGTTAACATGGCAATAACAAATGGAGTTTTTGGGAGTAAATGTGAACTATCGTCACTTATCGCTAGTTTCTCTGCTGTTTCTGACAGGATGTTCAGATTATCAATGGGGATGGTATGTACTCGACCCGTCGACGGAGCAGGGGCGAACTAATATTCAGTTTTTGATGGCTGGTTTTAGCGAGACTATTCAGGTTTCGTTGTTGAGTATGGTTTTTGCCATGGCTCTCGGTCTATTGGTCGCCTTTCCTGCGCTTTCAAGCTCAGCAGTACTCAAGGGAATTAATCGACTTTACGTAGAGGTGATTCGTTCTATCCCTGTGCTGGTATTGCTATTGTGGGTGTATTACGGGATGCCGACATTACTCGATGTCTCTTTGAACCACTTCTGGGCAGGGGTAATCGCATTGACCATTGCCGAGAGCGCCTTTATGGCTGAAGTGTTCCGTGGGGGGATTCAAGCGATTAATCGTGGGCAACATGAAGCGGCCGAATCCTTGGGATTGACCTATTGGCAAAAAATGCGATTGGTTATCCTACCGCAGGCATTCCGTCAAATACTGCCGCCCTTGGGCAATCAGTTTATTTATATCCTCAAGATGAGCTCGCTAGTGAGTGTGATTGGTTTGAGTGATTTAACAAGGCGAGCAAATGAGCTGGTGGTGAACGAATATTTACCTTTAGAGATCTATACGTTTCTGGTTTTGGAGTACCTTGTTCTTATTTTGGTGGTATCGCAAGCGGTTCGTTGGCTAGAAAAAAGGATTGCGATTCCGAGCCATTAAATGGTTCTAACCCTCAAGATCGTTCAGCTATCTCCAACAAAAAAGCCTCGAGCACAGGCCCAAGATCCTGTTGATACTCCCCCTAAGAAAAATCCCCACTCATCTGAGCGGGGATTTCTTTATTTCGAATACGCGACACGTCGACTTAATCAGTCAATGCTTCTTCTGTCTCTAGGTCAAACAAATGACATTGTGAGGTATTGAAATGAAGCATTGTCTCTTGCCCACTTTCCGCCATTCGGTCAGCATCAAAAGGCACGCGAGCCACCAGCTTATCTACACCGAGTTTAAAGTAGAGATACAGCTCATTACCCATCGACTCGACCACATCAAGCTTGTGCGTTTGGGTATTCACCTCCGACAACGGCGCATCGTGATTAGCCAGTTGAATGTGCTCTGGACGAACACCAAACCATACCCACTCACCCATATTTTCACGAGCGATAATCTGCTTGTCTTGTGGCAGCGTCCAACGAGTCCCACTTTCAGAGACCACGTTCATCACGCCATCAATCTCATCCAATCTCACCTTGAGAAGATTCATCGCTGGCGAACCAATAAAGCCTGCGACAAACTTGTTTGCTGGGTACTGATAAAGGTTCATTGGCGTATCGACTTGCATAATCTCACCTTGATTCAACACACAGATACGATCACCAAGAGTCATGGCTTCCACCTGATCGTGTGTCACGTAGATCATGGTGGCGTTTTGCCCTTCTTGCTTAAGATTGTTGTGCAGCTGTGCAATACTGACTCGCGTAGAAACTCGCAGCTTCGCATCCAAGTTAGACAAAGGCTCGTCAAACAAGAATACATCTGGCTTACGCACCATTGCACGGCCAAGCGCCACACGCTGCCTTTGACCACCCGACATTTCACCCGGCTTATTATTTAGCAGGTGTTCGATATCCAGAGTCTTGGCTGCATCTTCAATTCGCTCATTGATTTCATGCTTTGGCAGCTTCTGTTGCTTCAGACCAAAAGCCATATTGTCGTATACCGACATGTGCGGATAAAGCGCGTAGTTCTGAAACACCATAGAGATGCCGCGATCTTTAGGTGGCAATTCGTTTACACGCTTATCGCCAATGTAGACATCGCCTTCTGAGATATCTTCAAGGCCTGCGATCATGCGAAGTGTCGTGGATTTTGCGCAGCCAGACGGCCCAACAAACACCATGAACTCACCTTCGCGAATATTCAGATCGACACCGTGCACAGCCTTAAAACCATTTGGGTAGGTTTTTTCTACCCCTCTCAGTGTGACTTCAGCCATAACCTGTCCTTAAATCAATTCGTTAAATACTATCTTTGCAATCTGTCGTGGACGTTTTGGCCACGTTCTTGCAGTTGGTTGAGCTCAAAATGGGCGACTGATGCGATAACCAGATCCGCCACTGGCTCTAACTCGCTGTGTTGTGCAGTCCCCGTCAGAACACCGACATTGCTTGCGCCTGCATTGCGGCCAAATTCCATATCCGAAACCGTGTCACCAAACATAATCACTTCGTGTGGCTCAATACCGCATTGTTCACAGAAGGCATTGAGCAGTGCTGGCGCAGGTTTAGGTTCGATATCACCATCGGAGTAACCGACATAATCGAACATCTCGCTCAAACCCGATTGCTCCAGTGTGTAGATCGTTGAGTCTTTGGTATCCGCAGTCGCGATGCCTAAAATCATGCCTTGCTGCTTAAACAGGCCAAGCTTTTCAGCCACACCCGGCAGGGCTTCAATCCAGCTTGGGTTCTCTTCCACTTCCTCATTGAAAGCGGCTTTGGTCACCTTGGTGAATTCAGCGAGCGAGACATTGGGTTGCAGCATGTTGAACCACGCTGTTGCGGTATCTTCCACTGGGTTTGAGGCTAATAGTCCATAGTTATCAACCACATCACCTTCAACACCGATGGCCAAGAGTAACTCAACAGGTGTGACAGTTTGATTACCTTGGTGTTGGTCACTGTAAGATTTCACACGCTCACAAGCACCACGAGAAACGTTAAGCCACATCTTGTGGAACTCTAACAATGTGCCGTCTTTATCAAATAACATCGCCTTAAACTTCATCACGGCTCATTCGCTCCATTAGTTCTCCCCAAGTACGCACTAGGGGTTGGTTAAATTCTGGTTGTTTGCCGTCGAATACGGCATTGATGCAGCCTTCAAATTCATTATTAATAGATGAAGATTGAGTGCTGTTCGATCCTGTTGAGAATAGAAGGTCTCCACGACGAATATCGACTCGGCACCAACGGTAGCCCTCATCAATATGGATACTTTGCAGCTCATCACTCAAAGCGATTCGATCTACAATCTCGCCGTCAACCACGCACTCCGCGTAGTAAGGGTTTTCTGAATCGGTGACTGCGATACGATAACTAAGCGCCTGCCCTTGAGAATCGTTGCCCGGCAGCAAATCACCTAAGTTGATGTCAAACTTCAAGCCGCAACGTCGCTCTAGGTAAACTTGCCCATTACGCAGACCACACAAGATCCCTTCGCCGCTCAAGCCATGGCTGTAAACGAAGGTCGATGGGTCGCCATAGATTGAAGGCTCATCCGATTTAGGATTACGTTCATGGGGCTCAAGGTGCGAATCACTGCCGCCAATCGCCGTAATGCGCTGCCCACAATTCCACATTTCATTGAGAACCAATAACGCCTCTTCGGTCGCTTTCGGCGAGGTCGACCAAGTTGGGTCACAACACACTTCAAACGTCGAAACTTGGCTGAGATCCACTTGATCGTAATGCCAATGCCACGGCTTCATCATCGGGTGATTAATGCCAAGGGAACTGTGTCCACTTTTAGCTAAACTCAATCCGGCTTCCATGGTCGCTTGGCTGTTGTGTTCAACGTCTCTAAGGTCTAATGACTTAACCGGGCCATGCACATTGAAGTGTCCGAGATCGGTCGTCACTTCTAACGCTGTCAAGAACAAACACTGGTTTGATACAGGTAGCTTAGGCTGACAAATGTTGTGCTCGGTGAAGAAGAAGAAATCGAGCCCTTGTGATTCCACAATATCTTTAGCCGCGGCCAAGGTATTGTGACCATCAGAAAGCTGAGTGTGGGCGTGTAAATCACCACGGTACCAGCGAGAATCAGAGCTCAACATGTGGCTGTAATCAAACTCGATATCGTGATTAGCGGTGACCGTTGGGTTCAGTTCTAGCTCACTCTCAATTCCGTCAGTACCTAGCTCATTAGAATGATTAACTAACGCATCAGAGCACAGCACATCGACTTGATACTGCATCGCACGCTCGGTACGAAACTCACCTTCAAGGTTATAAAGTTCTAAGAACCACTCGCCCGATGAAATCGCACCATCAATCGCGCCTAGGCCAGAGTTTTGCGGTTGAATAGTGAGTGACTTGTGCGCTTTTTCAAACAACACCTTGCCACGAAATGCTTGGTTGGCATCGTAGGCTGCCGCGTACAAGAATCCTTTTTTCACCGTCGTACCAGTAATGGTTACGCAGTGAGAACCTGCTGGCACATCAAAGGGGATACGTACTCTGCCAAACGGCAGCTCACCTTGAAATTGGGTCATTGTCTTCACCAAATTCGTCCTAATTGAAGGACTGGGTCAAAAGAGGCCCACCCGAATAGATGGGCCTTTATGCATGCAAAGATAGTTTTAACCACTTTACAGATTAAGAACGATTCGCTCGGTCTAGTGCACGTTGTGCTTTCTTCGCCGCTTGTTTTAGCGCTTGGTCAGCTGGCACGTTTTGGATTTGAATCTGATCCGCTGCCACTTTCAGAGCGTCCATGATCTTACCGTTAGTAGGGTCTAGGAAGTCTTTGGTCGCCGTGTTCGCTTGCTTCAAAGGAATCAGAGCTTGCGGGTTATCTTTAGTGAACGCTTGGTATTCTGGTACTTCAGAAACGCTGTTACGCACTGGGATGTAACCCGTGAACATTGACCATGCCGCCGTATTCTTCGCATTGGTGTAGAACTCAACGAACTCGAATGCGCCTTTTGCAGCAGCTTCGTCTGTACCTTTTGGCATCACGTAAACCAGTGCACCCGCTTGTGGCGCAGAAGGGTTTGAACCCCAGCCAGGTTGTGTGGTTGCTGAAAGCTTAGTGAAGTCCAAATCACCTTGGTCACCCGATGAACCTGTGTAACCCAACGCGTTGTCTTTCATTACGTCATCGATGGTTTTGTACCAGTATTCCCAACCTTGACCGCCGTAGTGAATACGCATGATTTGATCGTCGTGGATCCACTTACGGAAGCTGTCCCACACTTCAACCCATTCAGCCGAATCGATTAACACTGTTTTGCCATCATCACTGATGATCTTCGCGCCGTTAGAGAAAGCCGCATCAATCATATTGTCTTGGCCCCACATCGGCTCCCAGCCGTAAAAGGTCACGTTGCCTTTGTCATCACGTTGGGTAACTTTCTCCGCGACCTTAGCCACACCTTGCCATGTGTTTAGGTCTTGCTCGGTAAAGCCGTTATCTGCTAATACCTGCTTATTGTAGTAAAACACTTGAGTGGTACCGTAAGCAGGCAGGCCAATGATGGTGCCGTCGTCTGCCGTCACTTGGTCTTTAAACGCGCCAATGAAATCAGAGAAGTTAAACTCTTCATCCATGAACGGCGTTAGGTCACGGCTCAAACCACGTCCGTGCATCGCTTCCGCACGACCTGAATCTAGCAGCACAAGTTCAGGTGCCGTTCTAGACGCCAGACCTGCTTGCAGCTTCTGGTAGGTTTCCGTGTAGTTGCCTTGCAATGCTGGCTTCACCACATACTCATCTTGGCTCGCGTTGAACTCTTCGATGAGCTTAGTCATCATTTGCTGTGGCTTAGTACCACCGGAATACCAAAAGTTAACTTCGGTTGCGGCAAGAACACTGCTAGAGAACATAGACGCGCTTGCTGCGCCAGCACACACTAGTGCGAGAGTTTTTAATTTCATTTCCGTTTACTCTTTTACGCCGTTATCGGCGATACCTGAAAGAATCGTCTTTTGACAAATGACGAATAGAATTAACAAAGGCAATACTGCAATGGTGCTCGCCGCCATAATTTGCGACCAGTTCAATCCATAGTTACCTTCGGCAATAAAGTAGTGACGAATCCCGGTCGCAATCAGGTTAAGATCCTGAGTGGTGATAACCAAGCTTGGCCACATGTAGCTGTTGTAATTGGTAATAAAAGTGATGAGGAACAGTGTTGCGACTGCTGCTCGGCATTGCGGTAAGATGATTGCCCATAAGATTTTGAGCTCACCTGCACCATCAATTCGTGCCGCTTCAATCAGCGACGGATGCACCTTGATAAACACTTGGCGTAGATAAAAAACACCGAAAACCGACGCCGCGTTCGACGCCACCAATCCCATGTGTGAATCCAACAAACCCAGCCTTGCCAAGGTGATGTAAGACGGAATGTACGTCACTGCGCCCGGCAGCATGTAACAGCCCATCACGATAAAATAGAGCACCGTCTTCGAGCGAAACTTCAGCTGTGTTAATGCGTATGCAAACATTGCCGAATTCACAATCACCAACAGTGTCGTGAACAAGGCCACGCTAAAACTGTTGAAGATGTACAAGCCAAACGGCGCACTGTGAAAGGTTTCGACAAAGGTTTCCCAACGGAACTGCTCTGGAATCAAATTCAGCGGGCTTGCAAAAATCTCATCATTGGTTTTCAGCGAACCTGACAGCATCCATAAGAACGGAAACACCATAATGGTTCCGCAGGTTGCCAGGAATAGGTGCTTAGCCAGTGCGATAAACGAACGGCGACCCACTGAGCTTTTCTTTGACACAACCTTTGATTTGGTTGCTTTCGCTTGGGCTGTGACTTTAGATTCAGCCGCTCTTTGATTTAAGACTTGATTGGCATCCAATACTTGCGTGGTCATAATTCTGTCCTTTCAAAAATCGACTAGTAGTACACCCAGCGCTTGCCGATGTAGGTATTAATAAGTGCCAACAATCCAGTAATCAGGAATATCACTAACGATGTTGCGGCTGCAGGTCCCATTTCGTAACGCTCAAAGGCTTGTTGGTAGAATAAGTACAACAAGGTACGAGTCTCTCCGCCGGGACCACCTTGCGTTAAGATCTGGAACTGATCGAACGCCTGCATTGCCGTGATAATGTTGACCACCACCAAGAAGAACGTGGTTGGTGAAATCAGTGGCAGCGTTATCTTCAAAAAACGCGTTAAGCTGCTGCAACCATCAATCAAAGACGCTTCGTACAGAGACTCAGGAATCTTGTTGAGCGCACTGATGTAAAACAGCATCGTCCAACCAATCGCCTGCCAAACCGTCACGATAATCACCGCAATCAAGGCTGTGTTTCCGTTCTCTAACCATGGAATCGCGCTAAACCCAGCCGACTCCAATAAGTGGTTTGCCAAGCCTGATTTAGTTTCAAACACCCAAGACCAAACAATCGACACCGCGACCGTTGGCGTGATCCAAGGCGAGAAGATCACCGCACGATAGAACTGGCTACCCTTGAAGTTTTTGTGCAGCAACATGGCAAACACAAGACCAAGAATGATGGTTGGAATCACCACACCGACCGAGAACCAAAACGTGTTGAGCACCGCTTGGATGAACTCGTAGTCCTCAACCATGTACTCGTAATTTTCTAAACCGATGAACGAATAATCTGGCGAAATGTAATCCCAATCGGTGAAGCTGATATAAATTGAATAACCAAATGGTACGAGCCAAAAAGTAAACAGTGGCACCAACAACGGTGCGGTAAATAACAGTACCTTTAAGCGGTTTTTCATTGGTTGTGAGAAAGCACTCATGGTGACCTCGTCCTTATTTGTATGCGGTTAAACTAAGTGTTTTTTATGACAGGTTAGTAAGAGTGCCCTTCATTTTTTTTATGGCTATCCATAAGAAAATCTTTACTCCAGTTCACCGTCTTCCATCTGGTGATAAAGCCAATCACAGAAGAAATTCACCTTGGCGCTGCGACTGTGTTTAGTAATCAAATAGTGAGCAGATTCAGCTGGCATCGAGGATTCGCTTGCCAATACAAGGTCTTCTTTCTTGAGTAGTTCAGACACCGCGAGCGAACGCACTAGCAACATTCCAATACCATGTTTAACTGCTTCTAAGGCATGCAGAGAGTTACTCACTTCGAGCAGAACCTTAGGTAATGTCATCTCGAATTGGTTGTGGCCAAGCCATTGCAGCCAGTTCTCTCGGTAGCCTTTCACCTGAACCGTCGGCAGAGCAGCAAAGTCATGCTTACTGAGTAATTCTTGATGCTCAGATTTGAATTGAGGGCTGCACACCAACTGCCAGTGTTCTTGAAACAGTCGCTCACAATGGGTGTCTTCGCTTTCAACCTTGCCGTTAGTCAATTCGATATCGACATTCTGACAAGGGTTGGTTGACGGCCAGTCCACCAGCTGAATATCAAGCCTGATAAAAGGGTATTTTTTATAGAAGGATGGCAGGCGAGGTAGCAGCCAGTTATGACAAAAGGTGTGGTTTACGCGCAGGCTCAACACGTCGGTTTCTTTTTCCCCGAACAAGATCTGAGTCTGCAATTTGAGGTGAGCAAGTGAACCTGCCACAATCGGTTGATAATGCTGAGCCGCTGACGTCAGCTTTACGCCTTTAGAGCTGCGTTCAAACAAGGTGGTATCGAGGAAGGTTTCTAAACTTTTGAGCTGTTGGCTAACCGCCGCTTGCGTGACACAAAGCTCTCGGGCAGCCGCGCCAATGGAACCAAGACGAGCAACAGCTTCGAACGCAACAAGGGCGCGTAGAGGGGGTAACATAGCTTCACCTGATTGAAATAAAAGTGAAAAATACTTCAATCAGGTTTCAGTTTTTTGCGGTTACCGTTACAGATTAATGACGAAGGGACGTTGATCAGATATTTATGATCAACGTCCCTTTTCTTCTATTTCATATTATTATGCGAGATGCTAGAACTCGCATCCAGCCTATCTATTCTTGGATGTAGAGGTCTTTAGAATAGATGCGCCCTTCCACGTTGTTCTTCGCAAAGCCGCCAACACTTGGTCGAACTAGGCGAGCCTGCATGTAGTAATAAATGGGTGCGATAGGCATATCTTCAGCCAGTAACTGCTCCGCTTGATCATAGAAACCTTGGCGATCTTGCTCGTTAGTTGCTGACAGTGCGCTGTCCATTGCAGAGTCGTATTTATCGTTGTTGTAACGCGCAAAGTTACCCGAAGACTCAGAACGCAATAAGCTCAAGAAGGTCGATGCTTCATTATAATCACCACACCAAGAAGCGCGCATCACATCGAAATCACCTTGGCGACGAGACACCAAGTAAGACTTCCACTCTTGGTTTTCCAGCTCAACTTGCGCACCTAGGTTGCCTTTGAGCATGGAAGCAATCGCCACTGCAATCGACTTATTCGACTCACTGGTGTTATAGAGCAATTTGAAATCCAATGGGTTAGCTGCATCGTACCCCGCTTCTTTCAACAGCTCTTTTGCCTTTTGGTCACGCTCCTCTTGAGTCCATGTGCTGTATTCAGGCTGAGTCGCATCAAAACCAGCCGTGTACTCATGAGCAAAGGTATAAGCCGGTAGGTTACCCACCTGAGTGACACCATTAGTGATGACATCACGCATCATCGAATAAGACACCGCTTTACGTACTCGCGCGTCATCAAATGGAGGTCGCGTGGTATTGAACGCGTAGTAATAAGTACACAGCAGAGGCACCGCGGTAAACGCATCTTGGTATTTGCTTTTAAGCTGCTGCGCCATGTGTGTCGGCACATCAGACGTAATATCGACCTCGCCCACCGCATAACGGTTAATCGAAGCGTTTTGGTTCTCAAACGGGATGTAAGTCACTTGGGTTAAGTGCGTATCTGAACTGTCCCAGTAGTTAGGATTCTTCTCCAGTTCAATGCGTTCGTTCACCACCCACTCGCCTAAAACAAACGCACCATTGCCAACAAACTGCTTAGGGTCACTCCACGGCTTATCGCTGTTTTCTAGCGTTGCCTTATGAATGGGCATCATGGATGTGTGACCTGTCATCGCAACAAAGTATGGCACTTTGCTATCAAGCTCGAACTTCACCGTGTGCTTGTCGACAGCGGAAATACCGAGCTCTTCAACGGGCTTCTTACCTTCTGCTACATCAGCAATGTTGTTGATCTTGGTGAGCTTGAGATACCACACGTTTGGCGAAGCGAGTTTCGGGTCAACCGCACGTCTTAACGCATACACGAAGTCATCGGCCGTCACCGGATCGCCATTCGACCATTTCGCGTCTTTACGCAGGTGGAATACAAACGTTTGGTTGTCTTCGGTTTCCCAGGACTCCGCAACTCCTGGGGTGATATTGCCATCGCGATCTTGAATCACTAAACCCTCAAAGAGGTCACGTAGAATGTGCATTTCCGGCAGGCCTTCTGCTTTCGCAGGATCAAGCGTCGCCGCTTCTGCATCGTTAGCACGAACTAAATGCTGGTCTTTTGCCAGCGAAACACCAGCAGGTAAGGTTTCAGCAACGGCAGTCACTGATATAAAAGGGGTCAATAAAGATGAAATGAGTAAAGCCGTTGAATGTTTTTTAAAATCCATGTTTGTTTGCTCTCCTAGCCTATCTTTGAAGCAAGTAATAAAATTAACAATGCGACGGTTGACGAGTTTTGACGCTATGGTTTATTTAAAGGGGTTCATCTAATGGACTTAGTTAATGATTAATATAGCCAATAGTGAATACTTGATAGTACTTGATCAATCAGGAGATTAAGGTGAGTTTAATTCCAAGAACGGAAAGAGCTGCGTTTTCAATAAAGCCGCTGTCATATGGAAAATCAGTGTTGGGTGCGCCTTTGCTTTATTTCCCCGCGCAAATAGAAAGCGAATCTCGCGGGCTGATCTTAGCAGGCACACACGGTGATGAAACTGCTTCAATCGCGGGATTGTCTTGCGCCCTGAGAAGCTTGCCAGCCGCCAATTTACGACACGATGTGATTCTGTCGATGAACCCAGATGGCAATCAATTAGGTACTCGCGCCAACGCTAACCAAGTCGATCTGAACCGCGCCTTCCCGACTCAAAATTGGACAGCAAACGGCACCGTCTATCGCTGGAGTTCTCACACCCCAGTAAGAGATGTAAAAGTGAAAACAGGCCAAGCCGATCAACTAGAACTTGAAGTGCAATCGCTCATCAACCTCATTGAACAACGCCAACCTAAATGCGTCATTTCTTTCCACGAGCCGCTCGCCATGGTCGACGATCCCGATCAATCAGAACTCGCCATTTGGCTAGGCAAGCAATTCAACCTGCCGCTCGTTGAAGACGTGGATTACGAAACCCCAGGCTCATTCGGCACATGGTGCCAAGAAAGAAACTTACCGTGTATAACTGTGGAGCTACCACCCGTTTCTGCGGATTTAACTATAGAGCAGTATTTGGATGCATTTGTGGCGGTGTTGCAGCGTGAGGGAAATTAGTCTGGAGTAGGCTACATATACACATGCGAACAGTAATTCATCCTAATTACTAGTACACTGGCTACTTCTATCATTATTCGAACTTAAATAAATGTACACTGGCTACTTAATTTCATTTTTCACTGTTGCTATATGGGCAGGAAGCTACATTGTTAGCAAGATGGCTGTCGGTGTAATAGAACCTGCGACTCTTGCGTTCTACCGATGCGTGTTTGCATTCTTAGTCTTAACACCTATTTGTCTACCTCAAATCAAGCAGAATATTGATGTCATTAAGAAAAACCACCTCACTTTATTGTATTTAGGCTTTTTCGGGATGGGATTAAGTCAATCAATGACTTACTTCTCTGGTCACTATACATCTCCCATCAATATGTCATTAGTAAACTCTCTAATACCTGCTGTAACTTTGGCAATGAGCATTGTCATACTAAAAACCAGGCTCTCTATTGGTCAATATATTGGGGTGTTAGTATCACTACTCGGCGTCATATATGTACTCATTAAGGGGGACATGAAAGTTTTACAGGGCTTAGAGTTTAATTATGGGGATATCCTGATGCTAGTCGGAACATTTTCTTACTCCCTATATAGTATTATTCTCAACAAGAACCCCATAATAATGTCAGGTTGGACACTATTGTATTGCCAACTATTTGTTGCTTCAGTGCTATTATTTCCCCTTATGCTCGTTACTAGTGAATCATATATTCCTTCTACTGAGTCAATCCCACTCATCGTCTATGCCGTATTCTTCCTTTCTATCATTTCAACTTATCTTTGGAAAAAGGCAATCGACATGATTGGCGCGATGAAAACTTCACTATCAATGAATTTCATGCCTATGATTGCCGCCATGTTGAGTTACATAATCTTGGGTGAAGATATTGAGGGCTACCATGTAATTGGCACTGTCATTATAATTTCGGGGCTTGTCGCTATTAATCTAACTCGCTATAAAAAATCATGACAAGTGTCTGGACATTTTTATATTGGGAAACCAGCTTGATTCCGTTCACTCCGAGATGACATAAACTTTCTCCTTATGCAGGGCAGCACTCGTCATCAAGCAGGTTTAAGTCGCTACGTTGACTATGCTGCCTCAAGGTCCCAACACATGGGCTACTTCAAATGTCTGCCGCCATCAAGGTGTAAGGTTCGTCCTGTCATGTAGTGACTGGCCAACACAAACTTGATGCCATCTATTATTTCCTCAAAGCCCGCTTCTGTGGGGATCAGAGCTTTCTGCAGCGCTTTGGTTTTGTATGCCTCATCGTCATGTTCATTGAACTTAATCATGGCTGGAGAGAGGGTATTTACTTTTACCTTGGGAGCCAGCATTGCTGAAAACGATAGCGTAAGGTTGTTGAGTGCAGCTTTACTGGCCGCGTAAGCAATGTGTTTTTTACTGCCTTTTTCCGCAACGTAATCACTGATGTGGATGATGTCCGACGTTTTATCGCCAGACATTAATCGGTCTTTGAGCGTTAAATTAACTAGATATGGCACGGTAGCGTGAACCGTCATCATCTGGTTCATGATTTGTAATGCGTTTTCACTAGGATTTTCTTTGTTCTCCGGTTGCCAGTCGGAAGCATTATGAATGATGGCTCGAAGTGTCTTATATTCTTGACCAACGTAATGAAGAAAGCCCTCTAGGCTGCTTTGCTGATAAAAGTCTACTTGTTGTAAGTCGGCTCCACTGTCGCGCAACAGTTGCAGTTGAGGATAGTCGCTGCGGTAAGTGCCAACTACTTTGTATCCATCCGCTAAAAGTTGCTGCGCCAGTGCGAATCCGAGTCGCTTTCCCACGCCGGTTATTAGTATCGTTTCACTCATCGTAAAAACTCAGCTCTGGTTTGAGGGTTAGTTTTGAAAATACCACCGAGCGCGGTCGTTGAGGTTTCAGAGTTTGCATCCATGACACCTCTGGATTTAACGCAATAGTGAGTGGCTTTAATTGTCACGGCCACATTTTCTGTTTCGACTAGAGTCTGTATCGCGACCAGGATTTGCTGAGTAAGGCGCTCTTGTACCTGAGGACGCTGAGCAAAGAATCGAACAATACGGTTTATTTTAGACAGCCCGAGAATCTTGGATTCAGGGATATAAGCCACTTGTGCTAAACCATCGATGGTGATGAAGTGATGTTCGCACGTAGAAGTTAAATTGATGTCTGATACCTTGACCATTTCATCAACCGACATTTTGTTGTCGATAACACTGATTTTTGGGAAGTTATTGTAGTCGAGCCCTGAAAATATCTCGTGAACGTACATCTTTGCAATGCGATGGGGTGTTTCAGCAAGACTGTCATCGGTTAAATCCAGTCCAAGCGTACTGACAACTTCCGTCAAAAGTCCTTTGATGCGGTTGTACTTCTGGTCGGGATTCATTTCGCTCGATGTCATCGGGGTTTCTAGCCCCTTTTCGAGCAAAGCTTCTCTTACTTTTGCAGCTTCTGTGGTTAGCATGAGTCGCTCCTTAAGAATTAATCTTCGAGTTCTGCTTCATAGCTCAGGGTGAGCGAGACTGAATCGGCGAAACGTAGAGCATGAGGCTTGTCAATTCTCACTTGAGCGTATCGGACCCATGAATGGTCGATACAAATGCCGAGTACGTCGCTGGTTAACTTTTCTAAAAGCAGAAACCGTCCAGATTCAACGTGTTCAATAATTTTTTTGCAGATATTTTTGTAGTTAAGTGCGTTCTCCACATCATCAGAGAGGCAAAGATTGTTTGCGGGGTAATGAATCTCCGCATTTATGACGATGTCTTGTTGCTTGGTTTTCTCTTCTTCGTTAAAGCCGATGAAGGTTCTTAATCTGAGATTTGTGATGGTGATAATCGCATTGTGATTCATAACAGTTTCCGATCCTTAGAAGGTAGAGTGAGTTACGTGCCTGTTAGAAGAAAAGATCAATAAAGCTCAAGCGTTCTGTTCAAAGCCGCTGTAGGGATTAAGTGAAGCTGACCTTGAAAGGTATAAGTTCGGTTTTCTGACTCAGCTGATCGAAGTTGTTCCAGAGGTGCTGAAAAGAGATATCTAGCGTGGGATGACGTTCTTGCGCGGCAACATCAACTAACGGTCGAAGCACAAAAGCGTACTCGGTGATTTCACCTCGAGGCAGCTCTACCCCATCGATAATGCCCACTTCGTTACCGTAAAGAAGGATATCGATATCCATAGTGCGCGAAGCATATTCTTTAGTCTCACGCTTGCGATCATTCTCTAATTCGATTTGATGCAGAACCTTGGCCAGTTCAGCGATAGAAAGGTCACATTCAAACCCAACGACTAGGTTTAGGAAGTTGTCTCCTTCAAAACCAACAGGCTCACAATCGTAGAAATTAGAAACGTGTAGAGGTGCAAAGCGGCTATTCAATGCTTTGAGAGATTCTGTGACGTGATGTTCGCGGTTAATGTTGCTTCCGATGCTGACATAGACGGTGGCCATATTGTTTTCTCCCTTTTAACGACTCTCTTACGTTGTAAGTCGCTAGGAAGATCAGCTATGTATCCATTTGATGTCGGGAGGGTAAAAGAAAATCTCCCGACAACTCATATTGAGATCGGTTCTAAGTCGGAAAGGGGGACTTTTGAACTAGAAAGTACCACAGGTAAAAATTCAGCTTATGAAGGTTCTGGACAGAAACGAGTCTGTACATTTGCTAAATTAGCTATCAAGAAATTATCTTAGGTTATGGAAAATCGCTCAACGAAGTGTCCAATCTGGCAGGTACCGATGATGAAGAGAGGGCTTGTTCAACATCGTTTAGCGTCCGTTTGAGCAGCTTGTTATGTGGTGCAGCTCAGGCACACCATCATGTTGTTTTCCTTTATCCGAGATTTCGTCCCAACTTGCTTTTGATGATACACATAGATGATTACTGATCTCTAACTCTAAGGCACCATCTAAAAGACCTGCGGGAACCCAGAACTCAATATTGCGATACATATTTGGTACTGTAGAGCCGCAAGACGTACAAAAATCAACTCGATAACCTGTTGGCTTCTGGTAAGTTTTAATATCACTAGTACCTGATAGCCAGTTAAAGTTTTCTTTAGGAATAATAAACGCAGTATTTGATGTGGATGATGTAACCTTACGACACATCGAACAATGACATTGATAAAGTTTCGGGGTTACCCCACTAACTTCGAATTTAACTTTTTCACAAAAACAACTACCAATCATTGATGAACCCTCTTAATCACATAATATTCTTAATAACAGGCCTGCTCGTTTTTCAGCTTGCCTAACTTTCATTAAACCTACAATAAATCGCTGAAATATAATGCAAACACATCACATCTCGCACTCTGCCTTTACGTAAAAACGAGCCTGCGTGTTATCATTTTTTAACAATGCTCGTTATCTTAGTGGGAAAGCGCTAATCCTATTCTTAACAATAACTTACTAAATATTCTACTGACAAAACGAGACTGGACTCAAGACAAAACAAGCCATTTTTCATACTCAAACGGGACTCAAGCCAAATAAACTGTATAAATTCACAAGAACTGGAAGCTAGAGTGCCAAGAAAATTTGGCCACATAGTTGGATGTTTTGGCATAAGGAAAAGTAAGTCAAATTCCAAACAGAATGTTGCACAGAAAAGCTAACTTAAAACACAATGGGGCAAAAATAAGTTAGAGGCCCTAGTGACCACCAGACACAATCACCACGAAACTTTCGAGTTTTGCCCCTAAACTAACCAACACAACGCGCTCCCACGACATCATTAGCACCATACTCGACGCACAAAAAAGCGCGAGAGACGGATGTAATTCTCGCGCTTTTTTAGAACCGTATAACTTGAAATTTACGGTTAGATCTTAGCAGTAAACGTACGGCTAATTACATCTTGTTGCTGCTCACGTGTTAACGAGTTGAACCTCACAGCGTAACCCGAGACTCGGATGGTTAACTGTGGGTATTTTTCTGGATGTTCGACGGCATCCAACAACATGTCACGGTTAAGCACGTTAACGTTAAGATGTTGCCCACCCTCAACACGAATCGATCCTGCACTTTCCTCATGGTGGAAGTAACCATCCATTAGTGCTGCTAGGTTCACTTTTTGGCTTAGGTCATCTTTACCTAGTGCATTTGGTACGATTGAGAAGGTGTAAGAAATACCATCTTTAGCGTACTCGAACGGCAGTTTGGCAACTGAAGAAAGTGAAGCTACCGCCCCTTTCTCATCACGACCGTGCATTGGGTTTGCGCCCGGGCCAAATGGCATACCTGCGCGGCGACCATCTGGCGTGTTGCCGGTTTTTTTACCATATACAACGTTTGAAGTAATCGTAAGGATAGATTGAGTTGGAACCGCTTCACGGTAGGTGTTCATTTTCTGAATTTTCTTCATAAAACGTTCAACCAAATCACAAGCAATATCATCGACACGTGAATCGTTGTTGCCGAATTTCGGATATTCGCCTTCAATCTCAAAGTCGACAGCGATGCCATCTTCGTTACGTACTGGTGTAACCTTCGCGTATTTGATAGCCGCTAACGAGTCAGCAACAACCGACAGCCCTGCAATACCACAAGCCATTGTGCGATGAACATCGCGATCCATTAATGCCATTAACGATGCTTCATAGCTGTAACGGTCATGCGAGTAATGGATCACGTTCAGCGCAGTGACGTATTGCGTTGCAAGCCAATCCATCATGTCATCAAAGCGAGGCATTAAGCGGTCAAAATCGAGAACTTCATCTTCGATACGAGCAACTTTAGGGCCAACCTGCATGTTAGATTTTTCATCAACACCACCGTTAATGGTGTAAAGCAACGCTTTGGCAAGGTTTGCACGAGCACCAAAGAACTGCATATGTTGACCAACCACCTGCGGGCTTACACAACACGCAATTGCGTAATCGTCGTTATCAAAATCCGCACGCATTAGATCGTCGTTCTCATACTGAAGTGATGAGGTTTCGATAGACACTTTAGCCGCGTATTGTTTAAACGCGATAGGCAGTTGTTCAGACCATAGAACCGTCATGTTCGGCTCTGGTGCTGGGCCCATCGTGTGCAATGTATGCAAGTAGCGGAAAGTCGTTTTGCTAACAAGAGTACGACCATCAACGCCCATACCAGCCATTGCTTCTGTTGCCCATATTGGGTCGCCAGAGAACAATGAATCGTATTCAGGAGTGCGTAGGAAACGAACCATACGAAGCTTCATAATGAAATGGTCAATCAACTCTTGCGCTTGTTTCTCATCAATCAGACCAAGTTTAAGGTCACGTTCGATGTAAACATCTAGGAAGGTTGATGTGCGGCCTAGCGACATCGCAGCACCATTTTGAGACTTAACCGCAGCTAAGTAGCCAAAATAGGTAAACTGGATTGCCTCTTGCGCAGTACGAGCAGGAGAAGACATATCAATGCCGTACTTCAAACCCATTTCTCGCATTTCATCAAGGGCACGAATTTGATCAGTAAGCTCTTCACGTAAACGCAATGTCTTATCTAAATCACCACCCGTTTCAAGCATCTTCTGAGTTGATTTGAACTGCTCATTTTTGTCTGATTTTAGGAAGTCAATACCGTACAAAGCAAGACGACGGTAGTCGCCAATAATGCGGCCACGACCATAAGCATCTGGCAGACCAGTAATAATACCAGAACGGCGACATGCTTTAATTTCGTCGGTATAAAGATCGAACGCTACTTGGTTATGCGTTTTGCGGTACTCAGTGAAGATCTTTTCGATTTGTGGCTCTAATTCACGACCGTACACTTCGCACGACGTTTTCACCATTCGAATACCACCATTAGCGATGATGCCGCGTTTCAGCGGTTTATCGGTTTGTAGACCCACGATTTTTTCGAGGTTTTTTGCAATGTAACCGGCATCGTGTGAGGTAATAGTGGAAACGATATCAGTATCAAAATCGACAGGGGCATGAGTGCGGCTTTCTTCTTTAATACCTTCTAGCACAGATTCCCATAGCTGTGTCGTCGACTCCGACACGTCAGCAAGAAAAGATTCATCACCTTCATAAGGGGTGTAGTTTCGCTGAATAAAATCACGTGCATTAACGGATGTTTGCCACTCGCCAGCTTGAAATCCCGCCCAAGCTTCCATCATATCGGTTGTCGGAATAGTCATAATGACCTCCTAAGTTATTGATAAAAAGACAATATCGATGATTATTTATAATCATTGGTTTCTGCTGGCTATACTAAACCGACCAATCTATGAGTAAAGTGAGCTGTTTTCATAAAATACATGCACAAAATGCATTTATTATAATTACTATTTTATATTCAATATCTTAAGTTGGAGGTTAACAACTCTAGATTCCAATTAGTTTGTTGTTTCAGAAGTAGGAATAGACTCTTAGTGACTCACCGACGTTGAAAACAGGTTGATGATCACCACGCCAGACAGAATCAAAGCGATGCCAATGATCGCGTAGATGTCTAGCTTTTGCCCGTAGACCAACCAAGACAACGCCGCGACCAACACTATCCCTGCCCCACACCAAATCGCATACGCCACACCCAAAGACATGGTTTGAACCGTGAGAGACAACAGATAAAAAGCAAAGCCATAACCGACCAGTACTGCGGCGGTAGCAGGAAGGGAAGTAAATTGCTGCGTTTTTGGCAATAGAGAAGTCGCGACAACTTCAAGCACGATGGCGAGTGACAGCATCACTGGAGGCGGAAGAGATAAAAGCATGTTTGAGTCCACAACATTAAATACGGCGCTCAGAATATTGTAGTTTTATTTCCAATTCATGCGATTTTCAGTAAGCAATTATTATGACGTACCTTAAAAATTCTTAAGTGTGATTGTTCATTCAATCGAAGAGCAGAAAGACAAAAAGAGCCCTACAACATCATGTGTAGAGCTCTTTTTAATCAACTAATAGGTTAATCCGCTAACAATCTAAGTAGCTTAATTTGCTGATGATGAGCCTCTTAGGATATCGCGCTTCACTTCACCTTTCAGATCGGTCAGGGTTTGCTGATCGATATCAATCAAGAAGTGATCACTTGCTTGGCCTGTTGCGAATTTTTCAAGAATCACGAACAAACTACCAAAACGAGAGCGGAACACTTCACCAACGGTATATTGGCCAAGGTCACCCAGTTCTGAATCCACCGTGCCATCGAACTCTGAAAGTTCACGACTCAGCAACTCATATTGGCGCAATTGTGTTTCACCGATATCACGGAATGCCAGTTCGTCTGCATTACGTAAGCGGTAGAAGTCAGTCGCTAGCAACTCACCACTCCATTCTGCAAAATCTTCAAGCACTAGACCTTCTTGAGAGGCAATAGCGTCAGCTTCAACTTTCGCTGCTTGCCAGTCTTGTTGAAATTGTTCGTAGTCGTCTACTCCATTTGCAATACAGCCCTCGACTGGATAATTCATTTCATCAGCTAACTGGCAAACCGTAAAATTAGTTTCTAGCTGAGACATGATCATCATCTCTTCGCCACTCATTCGCATAATCATTTCACGCATCTCTAACGGCCAGTCATCCGGAAGGAATCGCAGGCGCGTTAGCTCACGGATGTGCCAATCGGTCAGTTCGTAGTAGCTCTCTGACTTCAGAATATCTTCGTTCCAGATTTTCGCTTTTGCTTCTTCGTCATTACCTGCTCTTGCCGTTAGGTACTCATACTCTTCTTCATAGTGGCTAAACAGCTCGTTGTAACGTGCGACTTGATCGATGACCACCGTCTCAACTTCAATCTGGTTGTCAGGACGAATGTTCAACAGTTTGTAGGCCGGAATATAGCCCGCTAGCGATGGTGCTTGGATATTAAATAGAGTGTGCTGTACACCATCAATATTGAAGCTCTTCTTACCCGTATCGTTAAAGTGCATGTGACCGCCAACATGGATATTTAGGCCAGTCGCAGCCAACGCGCGGCTGGTATTGTCATCCGGTTCACGAGCCAGTTGATGGCTTCCTTCGCCAAACAGATCTTCAATCTCTTCAGAAGCGCCGTTGTAGAAGTCGGTCATTGGGAAGTGCGAGAAAGAGACCAGCGTCTTGTTCTGCTCTTTCGCTGCTTTTACAACATCAGAGATCCAATCAATCACGTGTTCTTTGTGAGTCAGCATCATGTTGTAACCAGCGCTGCTTGAACCATCAAACGTGTTTCCATCGACAGAGCTATCAGACGAGTTTTCTTTCGGGCGATAAACGTTCGCGTCGATCGCCAGCAACCAAAGCCCTTTCACTGGCTCTACTAAGTAACTGGTATCCGGCACTTCAGAACAGCTTGAGTAACCACTTTCTTTGTAACTGCCGCCCGTACCTTCATAACAGATCTCGTACATGCGCTTATCAAAAGCCGCTTCTTCTTTAGCTAAATCATAGCTGTAACTAGCTCGAGCTTGGTCGCTGCTGTAAGGCGTTTCAAAGTAGAGGTAATCTTGTTGAGGGTAGAAGCCGTGAGTGCCAAGGATACTCATGATCTCTTCATAGCCCCACTCACGTACTTCTTCAGTACATATGGTTGCTAGGTTGTCGCCTTCACCGGGAATCGTCGTCCACTCATCGTCATAACCAACACACTCTTCTTTACCGCGGCTATAGATACGCTGCTTCTTACCACCCTCGCCTAGGTAATCAGATTTACCTGCAGGGATTGTAAATGGACGTACTGGATCGTGGTTACCTGGCGCTGCAAAAAACTCAAGGCCGTACGTGTCGCGGTAGTGATCAAAAATGCTCACCAAGCCACGCATATGAATCGGCTGACCGTCGTCACTAAAGTCACCTGGCAAGGCTACGTATTTCACGCCACGCTCAACCACATCATCAAGCGCCGCTATCATCGCAAAGTAGTTTTCATTGAATAGACGAGTGGAGTTCATCTGAGACTCCATCGTTCGAATTGTCGCATACTCGCCACTATCCGAATTGTAGAGTCCCGCGAACGAACCGTCTTGAAAATCACCGTAGACATCATGGAAATGGATGTCAGGCATGAACGCCACTTGCACTGCGCTATCTAGATTGCCGCTGTCGTCACTTGGTGAACTTGAATTACAACCAGCTAATGTGGCTGCTATTAAGCCTGACAGTACGGTCAATGTACTCTTTTTCATTTTCTCTTCCCAAAAAGTTAGAACTCAAAATTTGGCGAGGAGACTAGATGAGAAAAATGACACTATTGTTTCTTATATCTTACAAAACGTCGCACAACGAACGCTTATGCGACATTGCTTCAATCGTTAAAATTCAACAAGTTACCATTCATCTCAAAAGCTGATAGTTCAACAATACGAATCGAAGGTTAATATATAAATCGCCATAAAACCTCCACCTAAACATCAGTAAAGGCAATGTATTCAGACCGTTTAGATAAGTCACATGTCCTCAAAACCTGAGTCGCTCTGACTAAGATAGTTGCCAATAAGAAAATTCATTGAACCATATCCATTATTACAAATGTGTAATAATCATTTTCTATTTAAGGGGATTATCAAAACACGTACTCACACCTATACTAGCTCCAACAAAACGAGAGAGCGGAAACAATTAAGCTCGACTACGCTTAACGGGTTGAATTTAATTGCACAGTTATCCGCTGTACTGACATATATAGGAAACATCCAATGACAATCGAAATTAAACCTGGTCAAACGCATATCAAATCAAAAGCAATGGTTGCATGGGCAGCTGGCGAACCACTAAAAATGGAAGAAGTTGATGTACAACTTCCTAAAGCTGGTGAGGTTCTAGTTCGCATCGTTGCTACTGGTGTTTGTCACACTGACGCATTCACATTATCAGGTGACGATCCAGAAGGTATCTTCCCTTCAATTCTTGGTCACGAAGGTGGCGGTATCGTTGAGATGATCGGCGAAGGCGTTACAAGTGTTGAGATTGGCGACCACGTTATCCCACTTTACACTGCTGAATGTGGCGAATGTAAGTTCTGTAAATCGGGTAAAACTAACCTATGCCAAGCGGTTCGCGAAACGCAAGGTAAAGGCCTAATGCCAGACGGTACAAGCCGCTTCTCTATCAATGGCGAAACAATTTTCCATTACATGGGTTGCTCGACTTTCTCTGAGTACACAGTACTTCCAGAAATCTCTCTAGCGAAAGTAAGCAAAGAAGCGCCACTTGAAGAAGTTTGTCTTCTAGGTTGTGGTGTAACAACGGGTATGGGCGCTGTATTAAACACAGCTAAAGTTGAAAAAGGCGACAACGTTGCTGTATTCGGCCTAGGCGGTATCGGTCTTTCTGCAATCATTGGTGCTCGCATGGCTGGTGCTAACCGCATCATCGGTGTTGATATCAACGAGAGCAAATTCGAGCTAGCAAAACAGCTTGGCGCGACTGACTGCATCAACCCAACTAAATTCGACAAGCCAATCCAAGACGTTATCGTTGAGATGACAGACGGTGGTGTTGAGTACTCTTTCGAGTGTATCGGTAACGTAAACGTGATGCGTCAAGCACTTGAGTGCTGCCACAAAGGTTGGGGCGAATCAGTCATCATTGGTGTTGCGGGTGCAGGTCAAGAGATCGCTACTCGTCCATTCCAACTAGTGACTGGTCGTGTATGGCGCGGTTCTGCTTTCGGTGGTGTTAAAGGCCGCTCTGAGCTTCCAGAAATCGTTAACCGTTACATGGCGGGTGAGTTTGGTCTTCAAGAGTTCATTACTCACACTATGGGTCTGCAGGACGTAAACGAAGCATTCGACCTAATGCACAAAGGTGAATCTATCCGTACTGTTCTACATATGGATAAATAATACCCCTTGGTCTCGATACCTCGGTATCGAGACCGCAGTTCTGACTTAAACATCAGAGCGAAACTGTCTTCACCACCTCCTGCCCGGTGGGTGGTGAAACTTTAGATGATATAGACATGTTATTCTCCAAAACCATCAACCTAACGGAGCACAATAGATGACAATCGAAAACATTAGCCAAGCAAAGGTTGCTGGTGGTTGGCACAAACAATACACCCACTTTTCTGCAACGCTTGACTGCAACATGCGTTTTGCGATTTTCTTGCCACCTAACGCAAGCAAAGAAAACCCAGTTCCTGTTTTGTATTGGTTATCAGGCTTAACCTGTACCGATGAAAACTTCATGCAAAAAGCCGGCGCTTTCAAAGCCGCGGCTGAGCAAGGCATTGCGATTGTTGCACCCGATACTAGCCCACGTGGCGAAGGTGTTGCCGACAATGAAAGCTACGATCTCGGCCAAGGTGCAGGCTTCTATGTGAATGCCACTCAAGCACCATGGGACAGCCATTACCACATGTACGATTACGTGGTAACAGAGCTCCCAGCTTTGATTGAATCTTTCTTCCCAGTAACGTCTGTGAAATCGATTTCTGGTCACAGCATGGGCGGACACGGTGCCCTAACGATTGGTATCAAAAACGAAGATAGCTACCGTTCTATCTCGGCATTCAGCCCAATCACCAACCCAATGCAATGCCCTTGGGGACAAAAAGCATTCAACCAATACTTGGGCTTAGATATTGAAGAGTGGAAACATTACGACGCGTCTGAGCTTCTAAAAACCAAAGGCACTAAGCTGCCAATGTTGGTTGACCAAGGCGAAGCCGATAACTTCCTGATTGAACAGCTTAAGCCTGAGCAATTGGTCGAAGCCGCTAAGGTAACCAATGCCGATTTAGATCTACGTATGCAGCCAGGTTACGACCACAGCTACTACTTCATCTCTAGCTTTATTGATGAACACATTGAGTTCCACGCTGCTTACTTGAACAAGTAGCCAGATGAATTTAGCCCGCACCTTGTAAACGCAAGGTGCGGGCTTTTTTATGCCTACTGATTTTATTACTGTTGCTTTTATAGCTGCTGAATACGCTGCTTTAACGCTTCTAAATCTATATCATTGCCAACAATTCGTAATCGGACATACTCTTCAGTCATCGCGTCGCACGTAATTGCAAAATCGACACCTGAACATGTTTTAATGCTGATATTCTCAAATAGCTTTGAAAGGTTAGTTCCTGTCTTTTTCAACAACATAATGGGCGTTGATATTGACGTGCCAAGCACCTCAATATTGTGCTCAGACAACAAGCCGATCATTTGCTGCTTAAAGTATTCAGTTTTGCTGCGGTTCATTTCTAAGAAGTGTTTCGCATTGGGTAGGGTCGCCGATGCGATTTTTATTGAAGGGTAAGTCGGCGTAAACACACTCACCGCAGCTTCGATTGCAGAAGTCAGGTTTTCACTGCTGGCTAAGTAACCGAGTCGAATCCCTGCAAGTCCTAAGCCCTTAGAAAAAGTTCGTAAAACAATTAAGTTGTCCAAGACCAAGGTTTGATCGAGCATAGACTGCTCAGGGGTCAGGTATTCACCATATGCCTCGTCGACAATCAAAATAGTGCCAGAACGCTCACATACTCTCGCTATCTCAACCAGATAAGCTCGATCGTAGATTCGACCCGTTGGGTTGTTCGGATTATCGATATACACCAAGGCAGGATTTTGGCTGCTTATTTTTGAGGCCAACACACCGAACAGATCCGACTCGTTTTGATAATCAAACATGTTGATGGACTGGTACTTCCCGCCCACCAAAGTGAACTCTGATACTGCTTCAACAAACTGAGGGCCAATGCCTATCATGGTGCGATTGTTGTGATCGATAAGTTTATTGAAGATAAGTTCTAGCGCCCCTAGAGAGCCCGTGGTGTATGTAATACGACAATCTTCAATCCCAATAAACTGGCGAGTCAGATAAGTCAGCTCCGAAAGCTCCCTGTGGCAATAGTACTTATCAATCCCATAGATAATAGCTTTGACCACATGCTCAGGGATCTCTGGGGCGCCAAATGGATTAGAGCCGAGTGAGCAATCGATACGAAATGAGTGATCGACATAAGAATGGTATTCGCCACTTAACCGTGGATTTAAATGCATAAGAAAACGCTCAAAAAATATTCATGCGCTATTCTTATCGTACTAAGTTTTATCTATATAGGTCATTTCGCGACAGTTCTTCGTCTTGTTTCGAGAGACTGGTTAAAAACAAAGATTGGTTCAAATAACGAATTCTCTTAAGCCATAATCATGAGTTAAGCACTCGTGTTTCCATTTCGAGTTAACCGAACCGCTTTCTTTGCGCTAGATTAAGCTGAGATAAAATAGGGTAATAACAGAGCTTGCATCTTTACTCTCCCTAGTTACCATAGCCCCATTAACATCCCCCATATTTTGAAGGTTGCTATGAAAGCAATTAAGACTCTTTTCTTCCTGATGGTTTTATTGAGCGGTCTGTTTACCGCTTGGCTGTTTATCCCGATTCCAGCGACCATGGACAAGCAAACGCTCGATGTTCCATTAACGGAACCATTCAAGCTTGTTGCGTATCGCAGCAACCCGAATGATGCGAGCAAGCCGCTGACTTACCACTACTATGTGATTTCAGATGTAGTTGGCGTAGACGACATGGATCCATTCCTGATTACCACGGACCAGTTCGTGAAGCTTGGCGAATTCGACGAGAACACATTCAACCTTACGGTTAACGGCAAGATTGATAGCTACACCAACGATTTGTGGATCAAGAAATCTGATGGCAAGCTTCAACACTGGTACGTGAGTATTAACGCGAACTATATTCGTTAAAATCGAACTGCAATAAACCTCATTTTAAAACTGCGCTTTGGCTTCCAAGCGCAGTTTTTGTTTCTAACAACACCCTCCACTTATCCCGGCCCAGTCGACATGAACTGCATTGCCTACTTTTGATTCACTACTGCCCTTACTTTCAAGGTGTTATAAGCTCTTTAGATACGATAAGCTCAGACTATGCTCGACGCCCAATAAATCAAAAATAATAAAGGATAACCCGTGGAATTTACGCTCGACAAATTTAACGGCATCATCATCGACCCAGCAACAGCCCCTCACGATGTTGACTCATTCAATGCCGAACTCAGCGAGATCACCGAATTTTCAAAGCAGAATAACAAAGGCATTATTTGGATTAGCCTACCTATTTCGCTCTCGCACCTCATTCCGGTAGCGACCGAACTTGGCTTTGTGTTCCACAACTGTCTAGAAGACGAGATTACGCTGATCCACAAATCCGAAATCGTTGAGTTTGTGCCTTTTATTCCGACCCACACCTTGGGTGCTGGTGCGTTAATCACTAACGAACACAATCAAGTTCTGATGATCAAAGAGCACGGCATGACGGGTTACAAATTACCGGGCGGTCATATTGAGTTGGGTGAAGGCATTGAAGAATCGGTGGTTCGGGAAACATTGGAAGAAACCGGTATCGAGGCAACGTTCGTTTCTGTGGTTGGCATGGCGACGAGACACCCGTATCAGTTTGGCAAATCGAACCTCTACTTTATTTGCCACCTTATCGCTCAAACCCAAGAGATTGCGATTCAAGACACCGATGAAATTGCAGAGGCTAAATGGGTTGATGTTGAAGAGTATATTAACAACCCCGACAGCTACCCGTTTAACCGCCAATTGGTCGGCTCTCTGATAGGAAAGCAAGGTTTGGAACTCACTCAGCTAGAAGGCAACTATGGCCCTGTCCACAAGCCAGAGATCTTCTTTTCGAAAAACTAAAGCGATTCAAACATAAAAACGCCAAGCTCATAAGAACTTGGCGTTTTGCTTTTCGTTTATGTTTTTATTTAAGCCAACTAGCTGTTAGTGACTTCCTAATAGACTGTTCTAGAACCTATCTATTTTAGAAAAAGCCTAACGGATTAGTATCGTAGCTGATTAATAGGTTCTTGGTGTTTTGGTAATGATCGAGCATCATCTTATGTGTCTCACGGCCAATGCCCGATTTTTTGTAACCACCAAACGCCGCATGTGCTGGATAAGCGTGGTAACAGTTCACCCAAATACGCCCCGCTTCAATGTTACGACCCATGCGATACGCGAGGTTTGCATCACGCGTCCACACACCTGCACCCAAGCCATATTCAGTGTCATTAGCTATCTCTAGCGCTTCTACTTCGTCTTTAAACGTCGTCACCGCGATTACAGGGCCGAAGATCTCTTCTTGGAATACACGCATTTTGTTGTGCCCTTCCAGCATGGTTGGCTGAATGTAGTAACCATTACCGAGATCATCAGATTGCTGCGCGACTTCACCACCAGTTAGCACTTTAGCGCCTTCTTGGCGACCGATTTCTAGGTAGCTCAGTATCTTATCGAACTGCTCTTTAGAGGCTTGTGCTCCAACCTGAGTATCAGTATCTAGCGGGTTACCTTGTTTAATAGTTTGAGCACGCTCGACCACCTTGGCGATGAACTTATCGTATACCGATTCATGAATCAGCACACGTGATGGACAGGTACACACTTCACCTTGGTTGAAGAACGCAAGCAACATGCCTTCGACACACTTATCAAGGTATTCGTCTTCATGGTTAAAGATATCTGGGAAGTAGATGTTTGGAGACTTACCGCCAAGCTCAACCGTTGATGGAATCAAGCTTTCTGCGGCACATTTCAGGATGTGGTGGCCGACCTCTGTTGAACCAGTAAACGCCAACTTCGCTAAGCGATCGCTGGTTGCTAACGCTTGACCCGCTTCGCTACCAAAACCATTCACGATGTTGACTACGCCTGCTGGCAGAAGATCAGCGATCTTCTCCATCATCACTAAGATCGAAGTCGGTGTTTGCTCGGCTGGCTTCATCACCACACAACAGCCCGCAGCCAGTGCAGGTGCCAATTTCCAAGCCGCCATTAAAATCGGGAAGTTCCAAGGAATGATCTGGCCGACTACACCAATTGGTTCTGGGAAGTGGTAGCTTGCGGTGTTTGAATCGAGCTCTGCTGCACTGCCTTCTTGCGCTCGGATACAACCCGCAAAGTAACGAAAGTGGTCAACGACTAACGGAATGTCTGCTGCTAAAGTTTCACGCACAGGCTTGCCGTTTTCCCACGTCTCCGCGACCGCGATTTCTTCTAAATTCGCTTCAATGCGATCGGCAATTTTAAGTAAGATGTTCGAACGTTCAGTCACGCTGGTCGAAGCCCAACTTGCACGAGCAGCATACGCGGCATCGAGTGCCAAGCTAATGTCTGCCTCTGTTGAACGTGCCACTTGGCAATACACCTGACCATTCACTGGGGAAGTGTTATCAAAATACTCGCCGCTGACAGGCTTCACCCACTCGCCACCGATAAAGTTATCGTATTGCGCTTTAAAGTTCACCACTGCGTTGTCACTACCCGGCTGTGCGTAAATCATAGTTAGATCCTTCTTCGATTTGATATTGAGCTAGAGCTGTCTTATTTTTGTGGCGGCTACCCTTGAGAAAAGAACTCATGGCGAGACGCCCATGTTTATACTTTCTGTTTAAAACACTGATACTTCGTGTTTTCTTCACAACAGTAACAACGCAAATCACACGCCAGAACTTCAAAACTTGTTGTTAATAAATTGTAAAACTATGATTACCAAACGTTTACAACCCAAAGTGAGTTGGCATTGAACGGACGTATGGAAACCACTCCAGTGTTCAACTGTTCCAAATTGGTACACCCTCACTGTTACGACATGGAACAGTCATGCACCTTCAACAAGCAAACACCTCAGATTGGCTTTCGTCCTCTTGGCACCGCAGCACAGAAGCGGGTCTAAAACAGAGACGGCTTCCCGAAGACATTCGCCTGCCTCAATCGATTCTTAAGCAGCGACGTTATCAATCGGCTGACTTGATCCACATCGTCGAACGCAATGCGCTGCCTTTGTTTAATCAGATGTTTGCTCGTACCGACAGTCGTTTGATTCTGACCGATATTGAAGGGGTGATTCTGGCGAGTTGGGGACAGGAGCGGTTTAAGGAGAAGCTGACATCCATTGCACTCAGCTCTGGAGCGTGTTGGCAGGAACAACTGAAAGGCACCAACGCGATTGGCACCGCCATTGTTGAAGCCAAGCCAGTATCCATCATTGGCGAACAACACTTCATCCACCAGCATCGATTTATCAGCTGTTCAGCAAGCCCGGTGTTCGATCACCAAGGCCAAATGGTTGGCGTATTGGACATCACCAGTGAGCAACAGCAACACGACAGTTCGGTGCAGCTACTGGTCCAAAATATGGTTCAGCTTGTTGAGAACCAGCTATTAAGTCATATCCCGCAAGGCACTACTCGCATCGACCTCGCATGTGAGAAGTCGTTATTACACAGTGGTTGGCAAGGGATAGTGATAGCGAACGAAGCTGGCGAGGTAGTCGCGCACAATCAGGTTGCCTCTCAGCTGCTGGATCAAACCTCAATCGTTGGCGAATGCATAGATACCCTGTTCAATCGAACCTCATTAGACACGCCTTTTGTATTTGAGAAACAACGCCTCAAACAAACAACGAACAAGCGCACACGATCCATTTCAGCGTCGTGCGATTTGCACCATGGGGAACAACAGATAGAACACGCTTGGCAGCAAGCCAATAAGGTTATCGATAAAGGGATCAGCTTGTTGATCTTAGGAGAAACAGGAGTTGGTAAGGGCGAGTTTGTTAAGGCGCTGCACAAGCAAAGCCAACGTAAATCGTCGCCGTTGGTGGCGGTAAACTGCGGTGCACTGCCGAAAGACCTTATCGAATCCGAACTGTTTGGCTACGCGCCGGGCGCTTTTACTGGCGCAAGCCACAAAGGATTCCAAGGTAAGATCCGCCAAGCAGACAAGGGCATTCTATTTTTGGATGAAATAGCCGACATGCCGTTAGAGGCTCAGTGTCGATTGCTGCATGTTCTGCAAGACAAATCCGTAGTGCCCGTGGGTTCGAATCAAAGCTACCAAGTCGATTGTCAGATCATCGCTGCCACACATAAAAACCTAGAGCAGTTAGTCGCAACTGGCGAGTTCAGACAAGACTTGTATTATCGCCTAAACGGCTTAGCCTTCACCTTGCCAAGCCTACAACACCGACAAGACAAGCACACCTTAATCGAGCACATTCATCGTAAATACGCCGAAGACAAACAGACAATCTGCCCGCACTTAATGAGCTTGCTGTGCGCTTACGCTTGGCCGGGCAATATTCGCGAATTAGATAACTTACTCAAGGTCGCCGCCCTACTTGCGAGCGATGAAGCACAACTCACACTCGAGCATGTGCCCAGCCACCTTGCTCAACATCTCACATCGTTAGCGCAAGGTAATCAGCATCAACTGACGCCTCCTAATACCACCAAAGGTACAGCTAATAACGATTTAAGAAGTACCGTTGAAGAAACCTTGTTGCAAACGTATCAAGCGAACCAAGGCAACATCAGCAAGACTTCACGAATACTCGGTATCAGCCGCAATACCATTTATCGAAAGCTGAAAAGTTTGGGGATTCTTTAGCAGGAAGATGAACCTAAGCTACTCAGACTCTAACTCCACAAGTTGATTGAGCACTTCTTTGTCCAATACTGGATGATGTTTGCTCGCTAAGATCAACACAATATCGACCGAAGGCAACGGCGGCATATCGTCAAGAATTTTCAAATCTGAAGTGACGCTGAGCTTACCCATCGCGCCAATGGCTAATCCGGCTTTAACGATGGCACGTTGTGCAGAAGCCGTATTGCTACACGCCAATAACTGATAAGGCGTGCCCTGCTTAGTTAAGCCATTCACTGCCGCTGCGTGATACTTACAATCGGTCTGAAACAAAGCTAATGGGACTGATTTAGACTCATCGAACACATAATCAGGGCTGCTTATCCATACTCCGGTATCGTGAGTGAGCCAGTATCCTTCTTCACTATCGGGCGCTCGGGTGACAATTGCAGCATCAAGCCTGCCATCATCCAGCCACTCTCTCAGCGTAATGCTGGGCAGGCTAAATATTTGGATTGAGCACGTAGGCTCGGCTTGCTGTAACAGGCGAATCACTTTCGGCAGAATAGTGTCGTTGTAGTCTTCAGGGCAGCCGAGTCGCAGAGGTTGTTTGTCTTCGTAACGCTTTACTTGCTTAAGCGCGGTATTGTGAAGGGCGACTAACTGTTCGGCATGAGAACGCAGCGCTAAGCCGGCTTCTGTGAGTATTAAGTTACGTCCTTCTTTTTGGAAAAGAGTCACGTTGAGCTCTTCTTCCAACTTACGCATCTGCGCACTGAATGCCGATTGGGTGCGATTTATCTGTTTCGCAGCACGAGTGAAACTACTGGTTTCTACGAACGCGAGAAAGCCTCGCAAAGCATCAATATCCATATTGAAATCACCACCCATCGTTTTTATTAATGTATTGCATCAAAATTATCCGTTAGTGCGCCGCAATACAATCCCCTAAGCTCAAATGCATGTCCCTAGGCTCAAAGCTTACTCACCAAACGAAAGGAAGCAACGATGCAGCTCTATATTGGAAACCAGAACTACTCAACTTGGTCACTGCGCGCATGGCTAATATTCGACAACTACAATCTGAATGCAGAGGTCATCAAGCTCAAACTCTTCACTTCTGATTTTTACGACACTCTGGCAAAAGTGACACCAACGGCCAAGGTTCCAACCTTAGTAGATGGTGACGTTGCAGTGTGGGATTCCCTGGCGATTCTCGAATACGTTAACGACGCCCACTTAGACGGTGCAGCATGGCCAAAATCCACCAAAGAGCGCGCTCGTGCAAGAGCCATTTCCGCCGAGATGCACTCTGGGTTCTTTGCCGTCAGAAATGAAATGCCGATGAACTGCCGCGCCAAAAGAAAGCTCACACTCAGTGAAGACGCACTGAAAGACATCGCACGTATTGATGCAATATGGTCAGCACAAATGGAACAATACCCTGAAGGATGGTTGTTTGGTGAATGGTCGATTGCCGATGCGATGTTTGCACCTGTGGCATTGCGCGTAGAAACCTATGGCATCCAGCTTTCAAAGAAAGCATCGCAGTATCAACAACGTGTACTTAACAGCCCATCAATACAAAAATGGTTGGCAGAGGCAAGCTTAGAAACCGATGTGGTTGAAGAAGACGAGGCGGGTGAGCCAGTATAAGTCGATAGCGATGAGTCTCGATATAGCATCGAGACTCATTAAATATTAAGCGATTAGAGACGTTTCACTAGAGTGCGTTTTTTCAGAGTATGGTCTTCAACAACTCATTAAACCGAGACGCTATCCACTGATGCGAAGCGGATGTAAATGTACGTTGGTGCTGCAATAAATAAAGGTCTACGTGATATTGCTTGCTGTCTACAAAATCATAAATATCGACAAACCGATGATCGAAATCTGGCAAAGCATTTAAAGCGTTCATACCAAAAATCACCGCATCAGAACGAGAAGCGATTTCCATTAATACATGAGTTTGAGTACTTCGAAGCTTTGGGCGTTTATCACTTTCTAGTTCTAATAAGATCTGTTGCAAAGGGGTATTGAATGCTTGCTTGTGGTCTTCTTCAACGTTCATAGCAAGCACTGGGTATTGCATGATCGCATCTAACGTTGATTTCCTTCCAACCAGAGGGTGATCCTTTCTAACAAACAATTTGGGGTAGATGGTCCCTATCTTGGTGGCTTGGTATTTTTGATCTAACGAGCTTGCATAATGAATCGCAAAGTCTAACTTACCCTTGTCGAGCAAGTCATAAGGGTTACTTTTCGCAGCCATCTCTATCAAGTTCACATCCGGGGCTTCTTCAAATAATCCCAAGGCTAGATTAGGAAGAATGGTGCTCCCCAGAAAGGTCGGTAAAGAGATCGAAAACGTATCGTTGCACTCTCGAGGATCAAATTGATTACGCTGAAATAACGCGTTTAGCTGCGGCAGAATGTGTTGCAGTTCTTGGCCTAACTCTAGTGCTTTTGATGTTGGTGTTAGGCCCGTAGATGTTCTGATAAAGAGAGGATCATCAAAGGTTTCTCTCAGCCGTTTTAAGCTGCGACTCATGGCCGACTGTGACACAAATAACGCCTTTGCAGCATTGGTTACGTTGCGTTCTTTAAGCAATGTATCAAAGGCCACCAGCAAATTTAGGTCGACTCGATTCAACTGATATGACATGTCTTTTCGCATAAATCCTCTAGCTATCTTTGAGCAATAACAGTGCTAAGCGCTGAATAACCTTAACATGAAAAGATGCACCCATTTATAGGGTGCATTCAAACTTGCGATACCTTCTATTTCACCTTAACAAAATCACTTGGTTTCCATGAATTATCAAACCACCTCTCTGTCGGCGAATACATGCGGAAGATGATATTAAACCCTTTGCCTTCCGTCGTTTGAACCCAGTTATGTTCCATTCCTTTAGGAGCATTGGGCGAAAAATGGACAGTGATAGAACCATCGCTGTTCTTCTTAATATCTTCACTCAAACCATCAAGGCCAGCAGATTTTTGGTCGGTTTCTAACATAGAGCGAGTCTGGTTATCGTAGATCATAAATGACCAAAACTGCTCTACTGGTGCATTCGGTGGCAAAGTCACCGTGTAGTGCTGACTGCCATCCAACACTTCCTTGTTGGCATCAAGTGTCGCCAACAGATAATCCGATCCTTTTCCTACGGTTTTCGTCACCATATCTGGTGTAATCCCGGTTGCCATGAAGTGGAATGTTGCTCGCATATCGGAGTCAATTACGCCATTTTCATCTTTAAATTCATGGCCTGAGACTAACGGCGTGAACCACTGTCTATCATCGTAGCGAAACATCTCTTCTTTAGGGTGGAAATAGCTTGAGCGTACTTCAGCAGTCGCTATTTTTGCGGCTTCCGACAGTATTTGCTGCATACGCGTGTTTGACACAAACTCTTGCCCTTTTTCTATTCCGATATCTTTAGCCAACGACAACCAT
Organism: Vibrio sp. 10N.247.311.51; assembly: GCF_041467855.1. Lineage (NCBI taxonomy): Bacteria > Pseudomonadati > Pseudomonadota > Gammaproteobacteria > Vibrionales > Vibrionaceae > Vibrio > Vibrio sp. 10N.247.311.51. The sequence continues at coordinate 123,435 of NZ_JBFSVK010000001.1, forward strand.
TCAGCATCAAAAATAGCAGTAGGTTCATATTGAATGAGTGCATTGACCTCATCGTAGAACGTCTCGTCCATAGCATGGATGGTGTTGTAATCGACGCCAGAAATATTGATGAACTCTGTCTTATCTTCTTTGCCATACGGATACAGCTTGGTTGTGTTTTTTAATGTTGTAATACTCTGTTCCATACTCTCTGGCGAGCTCACCAAACGCAGCAATAGCCAATGCTGATACCCTTCGCTGACAACCTCAATGTACCCTTCTGGAACCTCGCCCTTCCACGAAGAGTGGCGGATAAAATACTTACCTGATTTAGCTGCATTGTCTGGGTGAGTGACACCAATTCGATCAACGTACTTAAATGCAGCATTGTCGAGTAAACCCATAACCGGAGTAGGAACTTCTAGAATCACCGGGCCATTTTTTACATCAATTTCCGAAGTGACATAGGGTGTCGTCGTGTTCGCTGTTAACCAAAGGCTATTGGCATCTAAGTTGTCTTCAGAAATTGCGATGGTTTGATTAGGCTTCATGCCGATACTCTCATGCCCCAACAATAACCCTTGTATTGAAGCAACTGGAATACCGGATAGAAAAACACGAACAGCATTAGATACTTGAACAAAGTCTTGCACCTTGGCGTGCGTTTCTAGTGTCGGTGCACCATCGGTATAATTGAGCTCACCTAGATAGCCAGATTCGACCTTGTTTGGCGTAATGATGCCCTCTGGTACTTGCGCACTAAATTTAGGCTCAGCGAGCGCCACAGATGAACAACCTAAAGTAATCAGCAACGTAGCAATAATCGATTTTTTCATAATATTTTCTCTTGTCTAAAATGATTCTCATCGCCTAACCGGCCCCAATTTGTATGCTTCACTTAGGGGCACGCATTAAGCTATTTGCTTGCAGAGATGGTTGAGTCTCTATTGCTTGCTAGCCACTGATTTTTTCCATGTCTTCTAGCATCCAGTTTTTAAAGAAAGTCTTCGATGTTGGGCGGTAAAGTCGGAACAATAAGAAGTAATCTTCACCACCTGTAGGAACCCAGTTTTCCTCCTGCCCTTTTGGTGCTTCAGGGCCGAAATACAAATCATACGAACCATCTGGATTCTTTTTCATCGTGTCAGCGTTTCGAGACGATAGTCCTACTCGATCGACCCCTTTAACAAAATTCTTGGTTTCCATGTTGTAAACAATCGCTGACCAGAAGTCCTCGACAGGCGTATCGGCTGGTACATTGAGCTTGTACGTCGCTTTGCCATCTAACATCTCACCTTGTGAATCGCGTAAACCCGTTAGATAAAAGGTTGAACCGCCTAATTGCTTCGGCAAGTAAGTCACGTAGAAGTACGACGCCGCTCGCTTATCAACTAACACCTCATCTTCATCCACGAATGGGAAGCCAAGTTGGGCTTGAGGGCCAAAATTCCAGAAAGACCATTGCGACAGAGGTTTGCCGTTTTCATCTCTCCATAGCGCACTCACCGTTTGATCCGGTTCAACGAACTTTGATTGCATGTGCGCATAGGCCATCAGCACACCTTCACTCATCGCTTTTTTCTGCTCAGCTGTTGGGTCGAATTTTTTCCCTTTTTCAATACCAAGGTCTTTTAGTAACGACGCCATTGCTTTGTCTTGCGTTCTGACCGGGTTCTCTTGGATGACGTCATTAATGTCTTGAAAAAACGTCTCGTTGTAATATGGGAGGCTGTCATAAGCGACACCCGTTGCATCCAAGTAATCTGTCTTAGGTGGGTTTTCTGCATCGGCTAAGTTGTAGATTTTGATTTGCTTCGCGTAGTTCCCCGCATCCAAATCTGTCGCCCCATTGGTTAACGACGGTCTGAATGAAAAGCCATACAGGTACGTATCCGTTTCAAATACAAGGTAACCCTTACTTTCGAGATCCTGCTTCGTACCTAATTTATTGTCGTAACCTGGTGGCAGGAATAGATACTTCCCTCCCTTGCCTTCGTCAGCACCTTTGTAGCCAACATCAGCAATCGGAACCTCCCATTGGTTTACGATTGAGCCAAAGTAATTCACTTTGTCTGTTGCTGCAGGCACCTCAATCACCACCGGGCCGTTCTTCGACGTTATCGTTGCCCAAGCGTAAGCGGTGGTATCGTTCGCCGTGAGAAACCCCTTTTCGGAACCAAAAGGTTCGTTCACGTAAACCACATCGTTAAAGTCGCCATCAAGGTCACGACGTGTCGCTTTTAGAAAATCAATTTGAGTCACAGCCGGCATATAATGGATTGCTGTTTGAGTGGCACGCTGCACCATCATTTTGTATTCAAGATTTTCAATCTGTGATGCGCGATTAAGGATGTCATCGGTATCATCGAATGATTGGGAATAAACCGGCATTGTGCTGATAGCAAGTAGCGAAGCTAATAGAAGTTTTTTCATGTTGAGCATATCTCTTCGTAAAGGTGAAACATTCAATTGTTTAAAAAACATCCTTTGTTTGAACCCAGTATACGAACGAGACCAAATCCCATCCAATGACTTATAATCATTATAAATTATTCGAATTGTGGATAATGCTAGTTATAGTTCGACTATTCCGGTACCACTCAATGATCTGTAAACCTTCCTCTACTCCGTAATAATTCGGTCGATTGTGATCACCGAATCACAATGTGCAGGTGTGATTGTTTATATTCAACGAAATTCAAATAGTTAAGATAAACATCATGTTACGAGCAACGATCGCATTACTCAGTGTTACTAGCTTCGCCGTATCTGCCAACGCCCCTCTTCCTTCTGGAGAAGAGTGGCTCAATCATGCTACTGAAGGGCTTGCACCTTACTGGTTGATGTCTAGCGCTCAAGGAGAACCGATAGGCAACTTCCCTACTTTCCGCTGTGATGACGGTACCTTGCTCGATGTTTCCGATGTGTGCCCTGAACTGAACAAAGGCTGGATCATGCCGCACTTTGGCAAAGAGTTTACGCGGATGAAGTCACGTCAAACTTATGCCTATGGCGTGCTCTACCACCTTACTGGCAATAAACAGGCTTTAGCGCTTGCCAAGCAAGGTGCCTACTACATCATTGATCAGCTCGAAGATAAGCAAAACGGCGGCTTTATCGGCTACACAAAAGAGGGCGAAGCAGGTCAGAATTGGCAGCAGCGTACTTCTCAAGATCAAGCGTATGCGTTGGTTGGACTCGCGATGTATTACTACCTGACCCAAGACAAAAAGGTCGAAAAAGCACTCATCGCACAACAAGCTTTTATCTTTGATAAATATCGACTTAGCGACAACAGCGGTCTTGCTTGGGTGCTTGCGGATGGTGAAGATGGCAGTGCAAAACGACGTGAACTGGTCGCGCAGCTTGATCAGATAAACGGCTACCTGTTGCTCGTCGCACCTCTGCTCAAAGAGCCCGTCAAATCAAAATGGCTTGATGACTTAAACTGGCTCACACAAACCATGATTGACCAATACCATTCTGAAGATGAACAACGCTTTTACGGCGCGATTCACGATAAAGCTGCGATGATGCCGAATGCTAATCACAACGATTTAGGGCACACCATCAAAGCGTATTGGATGACTTATCTGACAGGCCAAACATTGAATAACTCTGAATGGTCTCAGTTTGGATACGATGGCATGAAACACACTCTAGCTCAGGCGCAATATCAGAAAGAGTTCTCCAACGTATCCCAATATTATGGCGAGGAACTTCAGAGCGAGTGGAAAGGACAAGAGATAACTGGATGGCAAAGCAGACCAAACACAAATTGGGCTTCATCATGGGAGTGGGCTGAGCTCGATCAGGCATCAATGACGGTTTCGCTAGTCGATGGTTCAATGAAAGAGGTGCTGCAATACACCCTACCGACCTTTCATGATGTATGGGTCGACCACAAATACGGCGGTGTCGGGCTTGATCCAAAACGCACCAAGGCTTTCCATTGGGGCAACGGTTATCACCAGTTTGAGCATGCGCTGATTGGCTATTTATATGCTCGACAAGAGGAAGGTAAACCCGCTGTGCTTCACTACGCAAGGCCAACCAATAGCGAGATGCCAATGGAACCGTATTACTATCAAGGGGATGTGGTTAAGTTAGAGAACCTAGACGACGGAACCCAGAAGGTCAGTTTCAATAACATTCGACCTTAGCGCTGGTATTGGTTCTGATTAAGCGGATTGACAACCAAGCCTGAAATCAGTTTTCAGGCTTTTTAATGGCTACTTTCTCTTCCCTTGCTCCACCAACTTTTCATTCCATGCCGTATTGCCGTCACGCTTAGTCACGTCATACTCTGAACAGAACTGAGAGATAGTCATGTTGTTGTCGCCAGTCGCCAATTTCAACGCCAACTGGACTTGTTGAAGTTTGCTTTGCAGACGCAGAATCTGACCAGCATTTGGGCTTTTTTCTTTGGCATACTTTAAGGCTGCATGCTTACGCTCTGCCGCGCCCGCTCGGCGATCTGCTTCTGATAACAGATACTTGAGTTGAGCAACACTCTTGCCTTTCTTGAAGGCAGGATCAAGCAACTCAACGCATTCATCAAACGATGGATCAATAACGTATGGGTCAACTTTATGAGCTTGTTGGCGCATCCATTCGAGTGCGAGTTTTTCATCTGACATAATTACATCTTTACCAAAGAAACAGCCCTATATGGTATCGCTCAATAGCAAACCGCTGCAATAACAAATTGAGTGACTTTACGCCTTTTTGCACTGTGCCGATTGACTCATTTAACAATCACAGCACCAATAGTTGGCTTTAACGCATCACAAACAGCTCTTCGTGGTAGTGTTGTTCAATATCAAATTGATAGGTGTCTAATTCTTTTTTCAGTGATGTAGAGAACAACTCCGGCCCACAGAAATAAATCTCGTACTCGTTGAGGTCGCCACATTGATTGACAATTCTTCCGGCGTTCAGTCGAGGTGAATGTAAGGTGTCTATCACGGTCAACTTCACACCAACCGCGTGTGCAAGGTGCCACAACTCATCGATTAATTGCTTATCAACACCGCGAGTACAATAAAACAGTTCAATACGAGGATGATCTCGTTCTATTTTGAGCGCTTCAAGTGTTGCAAAAAACGACGCAATCCCAACACCACCAGCAATCCAAATTTGTGGTTTGCTTAGGTCAAAATAAAGTCGACCATAGGGTCCTTCAACCGTCACCGCATCGCCTGCTTTCACTCGCTCATATAGGCCATTGGTAAAATCACCCAACTCTTTGATCAAGAAACTCAGTTCTGGATCATCACTGCCAGAAACAATCGTAAACGGATGCGGGTCTTCATTACCGAAACGCAAGTACGCAAACTGCCCAGCTTTGTGACCTTGCCAAGATGCATCAGGTTTTAAGACTAGCTCCATCACCTCAGCTTGTGGAAAATAACGAGTCGAGGTAATGGCCGCTGAGTGACGATTACGACGCCCAACCAAGCCCAACAAACTGTAAATCGCTGCGATAGACCCAACCAAAGCAAATGCCACAGTTAGATAATAAATAGGCTCTCCCCAATACGCTCGTTTAAGCAGTATTACTGAGTGAAAAGCGATAAACAGGTACGCAACCGACATCAAACGGTGCGACAACTTAAACGGTTTATACTTCACTGCCGCCCATAGTGACGCCACCAGTAAAATGAGTAATAAGTAGAAGCCCCATTCGCCAATACTCTGAGCAATTCCGCGCAATTCACTGACCCATAACTCCCACCCTGTCAAAACAGCTTGCGGCCCTGAACCATCGTGTCGAACAGGCTTATCTAACACGCCAGACACCACCAATGACTTAGGAATTTGGTACCACAACCAGTGTGTCACACCCAGTGCAACACCACCGATACCGAGCCATTTATGGACTCGATATGCTTTATCTATACCTTTCAGCCAATTCTCAACCATAGGCAAACGCATCGCCACGCTCATGGTGATGGACATTAACATCAGAGACAAAATACCTGAGTACTGAATCATGGCTGAGCGCCATTCAAAGACATCGCTTGAAGTGAATAATTGCGGTTCCATCGCAAACCAAAAGGCTGACATTGTGGCAATCATTGCCAAAATGATATTGCGGACTGTTTTCATTTTTTAACACTCATAAAGACGACATCATTACTTTAGCTCCTGTGATGTAAAGGGACGTCAACGCACGTAAATCTATGCAAAGGATCTCGCTCATTGTGCTGTAGCAGAGATAAAAGAGACAAACTGCCCACGGCCAATAAGCGCTCTTTGATCGATAAAAGCGGATTCTTCGTACATATAAGTCCGTTAGTGAGCATGCTCGAAGATAACAATAAATGAGAAGAAGAGAAGATATGAAGGATATGACCCTTTCTAAACAAGATATCCAAACAATGGACCCGCGCCACCGCATTCGTTTAGTTAATTCCTTGTCTGGATTTAAAAGCGCCAACCTAATTGGCACTTGTGATAAACAGGGGTTTGAAAACCTTGCGATAGTAAGCTCTGTCATTCATCTTGGGTCTGATCCTGCGTTGCTTGGTTTTATTGTTCGCCCGGATAAAAGCCGCCGTCATACGCTAGAAAACATTTTAGAAACAAAGTACTTCACCGTTAACAGCATTGGTGCTGACTTTGTTAAAAAGGCTCATCAAACCTCGGCTCGCTACCCTAAACCAGTCTCAGAATTCAACGCGGTCGGTTTAACGGCCTATCATGACGACGAATTCCCCGCTCCCTTCGTCTTGGAGAGCAGTTTAAAGATAGGGTTAGCGTTCAAAGAACAGATCACAATCGAAAGCAATCAAACTCAAATGTTGATCGGTGAAGTTATAACGATTCACGCACCCAAACGCGCCGTGATGCCGGATGGCTACCTTGATTTAGAAGCGTTGGATTTGGTCACGGTATCAGGGCTTGATAGCTACCACGTAACTCAAAGACTGCACCGATTAAGCTATGCAAAACCACAGGAGCCACTCTTTCCACTCACTCGTGAAGGTAACCCAACCTCATGGGAAGCGTTTGAACTCAATCTAGACTAATTTTGTTCGGCAATTTACTATCAAAAGTGCTAACGTCCTTTAATTCCAAGAGATGCATCTCACACAAGTGCATCTCGCTGAGCACCCCATTCATTCTTACGTCTGTTTCCAAGGACCCTTTTGAAGTTAACTCACTTTAAATACAAAACGCGCGAAGGCCCAGACTACCGACACGGCGACCAGGTGTCTTTTATGGACATCAAACAGACCTTCGGTATGGGCAGCATTCGTGTGGGGGCTTGGGTCACGAAAGAAGAAAAAGAGTTGGCCGCAAATCTGATATTCGACTCGCTAGCCGACTTGGCTTACATCTTGGCTTTGCCACCAGAAGCAATTGGCTTACGTGGCACATTAGGCTTAGCGTTCGGCAGTGGTGGCAGAAAGGGTGTACAAGCACACTACGCCCCAAACCAGAGAGAATTAGCCCTCGCCAAGAACGCTGGAGCTGGCGCGCTCGCACACGAGTTCTGGCATGCGTTTGACCACTACATCGCCGAAAAGGCGTTTGAGATTGGTGACACCTCCGGTCCTCGCAAGCAAATCTTGTTCGCCAGTGACTGTTGGCTACACGATAGAAAAGTAAGACCACATCCATTAAACGAGAGTTTGATGTCTTTGTTTGACGCCACTTTGCTTAGCGACAATAACTTGGACAAACACGATTACGTGGCTCGCAGCGTTATTGCCGACAAGGCGATGTCTGCCCGTTACTTCTCACTACCTACAGAGATGATGGCGCGTGCTTTTGAGTCGGTGATTGAATCGTGTTCCGATATCAAGAACGCTTATCTGGTCGATGGCACAACCAAGCCTGATATGTACCCCGTGTATCCAGATATGGCGCATCGCAAAGAGATATACCAAGCACTACAAGGTTACTTCGCACCATTAGGGCGATCTTTGAGTAAATAGCGCTTAGGACAGCACATGACCAAAGCTTCGAAAGCGTTTATAGTCCAGACACACACTTCAATATGCATGATTTAGAGGCAGTAATGATCTGTTGGCCATCCTTAGTAAAACTCGCCGGTGACGATGAGCTTATTTACGTCGCGTCCGAACAAGATTTTCAAGCGGAATGCTCAGATATGATCTTGGGCGAAGATGATTACCTCATCGATTCAGAGGGCGACAGCTACTCGCTTCAATCAAACTCAAATCAATTGTCTCTAGCTAAACGAGCTGAGCAGTATTCAGTTGAAAACGTAACTAAGCTGATTCGAAATCACGAGTTCCAGAAAGCCGAAGTGTGCCTGATGAAGATCCACTTCCTGACTATCGAAGAAGCGATTCAGTCTTTGGCGTTTGAGCCACGTTAATATTGGTTTAGATTCGCATCAAAGCATCCAATCAGAACAAACAAAAACAGCGCCAATTTAGGCGCTGTTTTCGTTTATTATCTCGTTCTCGCTTAATTAAGCGATAAAAATCTGTGCTAGTGCGTAGCCTAAACAACATGCGCCTACTACACCGATTAAGCCAACCGACATAAATGAGTGGTTGAAGTACCACTTACCAATCTTGGTGGTGCCAGACACATCGAAGTTCACCGTTGCGATATCTGATGGGTAGTTCGGGATGAAGAAGTACCCGTAAACCGCTGGCATCAAGCCGATAAGCAGCGCTGGATCCAATCCTAAGCCAAGGCCAACAGGCAACATCATACGTGCAGTCGCGGCTTGAGAGTTCACCACAACTGATACGATGAATAGCGCTAGTGCGAACGTCCATGGGTAGTTGGTCACCATTTCCACAATGCCAGATTTGAACTGAGGCATTGCGTATTGGAAATAAGTATCCGACATCCAAGCAATACCGAAGATAGCAATCGCCGCCACCATACCCGACTTGAATACCACGCCGTTTGGCACATCTCGCGGGTCAGTTTTGGTCGCTAACAAGATGATACCACCGAAGCAGAGCATCATCATTTGGATGATCACCGACATCTTGATTGGCTTGTCGCCGTCTACGATGGTTCTGATCTCAGGCACCATCGCCACGATAACAATCACCACAATCGACAATAGGAAAATCAATACCGCATTACGAGCCGAAGTTGGCAGCACTTCATCCAAAGACGTCGCTGTGGTGCTTTCGATACGCTTTTTCCACTCCGGATCTTTTAGGCGCGCTTGATATTCAGGATCATCGTTCAGCTCTTTGCCGCGTTTCAAGCTGTACAAAGAAAGTAAAAACGTACCAAACAGCGTTGCAGGTACCGTCACCATCAAAATAGAAAGCAGAGTAATAGAGTGTTGAATATCAGAAAGCTGTGCGAGGTAATACACCACAGCCGCTGAAATTGGCGATGCTGTGATAGCAAGTTGAGACGCGACAGACGCAGCTGCCATCGGGCGCTCAGGACGAATACCGTTCTTCAGTGCGACATCACCGATGATCGGCATGATGGAGTAAACCGCGTGACCAGTACCCAATAGGAAAGTCATCGAGTAAGTCACAAACGGAGCTATCAGGGTGACGCGTTTCGGGTTCTTTCTTAGCACCCTTTCCGCCACTTGTAGCATGTATTTTAAGCCACCAGCCGCTTCGAGTATCGAGGCACAAGTAACAACGGCGAGGATGATCAACATTACGGTGACAGGTGGAGACGTTGGTGGCATCTTGAAGACAAACACCTCGATAACCAAACCAATACCAGAAACAACACCTAAGCCAATACCGCCATACCGAGACCCGATATAAAGGACGACTAATAAAAATAGAAACTCAAAATACAACATAAGCAACCCTGCTAAAAATGTGGACTAATGTTATTTTCTCCCTAAGCTCAGCCATTTACTTATTGCTTGGTCACACTATGATTGCAGGCTCCCGTTAATTGTTTTTTATAAGATTATGGTCACGCAAACTGACCTGTAAGTTTATGAAATGTAATAAGAAGACGGACGCACAAGCTAGATTTGTTATGTGGAATAATCATAATTGTTTCTGTTAGATCTGGATGTCCTATAAAATATCAGGCTCATAACTGAACGATATTATTCCAACCATAATCAATCACATTTAAAGTCATTCAGAAGCATATTAACGAGCCGATTGGATACATTCTTACTGAACGTTGACTCGCCTATCACTAGACACTATGTCAAAATACCCGCCCTCACGACGACAACACAGAAAGAACCACGTATATGAATTTTCAAGCTGCTATTTTTGATATGGATGGACTGCTGCTCGACACCGAGCGACTTTGTATGCAGGTTTTTGAAGAAGCATGTCACGCTCAAGGTGTTCCGTTTTTGCAAGATGTCTACCTAGGCATCATTGGTTGTAACGCAAAAACCATTGAACAGATTTTTCGAAATGGTTACGGTGAAGAGTTAGATTACCCAGCGCTGAATAATGAATGGCGCACCCGCTACAGTGCAATTGTTAAAAACCAAGCAATCCCGGTAAAAGATGGCGTGATTGAGCTGCTTGAATGGCTAAAATCAAATGACATTCCAATCGCGGTGGCGACCTCCACTCAGCTTGATATCGCAAAGAAGAAGCTTGAGTTGGCAGGCCTAGATTCGTACTTCACCTCATTAAGCACAGGCTGCGAAGTGACTCACGGTAAGCCTCACCCAGAGATTTACTTGCTGGCGGCTGAACGCTTAGGTGTTGCACCTGAAACCTGCCTAGCGTTTGAGGACTCAAACAACGGTATTCGTGCATCAATGGCAGCAAACATGATCAGCTTCCAAATTCCAGATTTGGTTGAACCTTGCGAAGAAGTAAAAGCGCTTGGTCACACGATCAGCCCGTCACTGCATCATGTATTGGCGCAGCTGCAACAGGCCGCCGCTTAAAAGCCCATCACAGCAATTTAAGACCAATATTAAGCCGACTCACTGAGTCGGTTTTTTTGTGGGTATTCCTTTTATAAAAGATAAAAAATCGCGCTAGAAACTGTTACAGTCGATGTGAAACGATGGAAATCGAGAAGCAATATTGATAATGGAGAAAGAGACGCGTGATTGAAAAACTTGAAAGCCAACTACTTGATTTTGCACAACAAGAAATGACACAAGATGCGGCGCACGACATCAGCCACATCAAGCGCGTAGTCAAAACTGCTAAGGCTTTATGTACTCAAGAACAAGCTAAGCTTGAGGTCGTTCTGCCTGCTGCTTACCTTCATGATTGTTTCACCTTTCCCAAGAACCACCCAGACAGAGCCCAAAGCTCACAAATGGCGGCAGACAAGGCGATCTCTTACCTCAAATCTATCGATTATCCTGCGCCCTATCTTGACGAGATCCATCATGCGATTGTCACTCACAGTTACAGTGCCAACATCACACCAGAAACCTTGGAAGCACAGATTGTTCAAGATGCTGATCGCCTAGACTCTCTCGGTGCGATTGGCATTGCTCGCTGCCTATACGTTGGTCAAAGCTTTAACGCTGAACTCTATAACCACGAAGACCCGTTCGCCAAGCAGCGTGACTTGGATGACAAGAATTACAGTGTCGACCATTTCTACGTGAAACTGTTCAAGCTGGCTGAAACCATGAATACAGAATCCGCCAAATTAGAAGCCAACAAGCGCACCGACTACATGCGCGGTTTTCTGGAACAGTTGGGCGCAGAAGTTTAACGGCTTATAAAAAGAGACAAGCGATAAAGAAGAGAGAAGGATATGGAAATAAACCGCTTTAAAGCATCCGACGCTGAAGAGATCATCACTTGGTTTACATCCTTAGAAGACTACGTTCTATGGGGAGGGAGAACATTTGGTTGGCCGTTAAAAGCCGCCTCTATCATCGAACGTTCTCAAGAGCCCCATGTCGAGCTTTACACATTCTCCACATCTAGCACTAACTCGAATGCTAATGACTTGCTCGGTTTTATGGAGTTTCAACGTATGTCAGACAGTGAACTTCGTTTCTGCCGAGTTGCGATTCACCCAAACCAACGAGGCAAAGGGCTTGGGCAATCAATGATAGAAAGTGCATTAGACGCCGCGAAACAAATCCCTGATGTCACCACCATCAGCTTGGCGGTATTTCAGCAAAATATCGGAGCAAAACGTTGCTACGACAAAGCCGGCTTTCAGGTGGTCGACAAAGAGCCGAGCGTCAAAGAGTTCAATGGCAAAACGTGGCCCTTGTATCAGATGCAATTAAAGCTCTGCTAGTTCGTTTTAATTACTAGATTTGACCCCATATCATTAAGCATTGGCTACATACTCAAGATACACAGATGTAATTTGGAACCTTCATGACCCAAGAAAAATTCGATACTATTTACCAACGTGCAGCTCACCGCAAAGGCGGAGCGGCCGAACTCGAAAAAATTGTTCGTGCGCCCCTTTCACAAGCCGAGCTATCACAAATCACCGACGATCGTTGGCTAGCCGCCTTTACTGAAAAGGTATTCCAATGTGGTATTTCATGGAATGTGGTGAGAAAGAAATGGCCGCAGTTTGAAGAGGTGTTCTTTGAATTCGACATCGAAAAAATGCTAATGCTGCCGAACGAGATGTGGGAACAGAAAGCGCAAGACCCGCGCATTATTCGTCACCTGACTAAGGTGATGACTATCCCTGCCAATGCCACCATGATTCACAACGCCAAGCGTGAAGCCGATTCATTCTCGCAAATGGTTGCCGACTGGCCATCAGAACGCATCACCGAACTTTGGGACTACCTAAAGAAACACGGCAAGCGATTAGGTGGTAACACTGGCGCTTACACCTTACGTCAAATGGGTAAAGATACCTTCATCTTGTCATCGGACGTTGAAGCGCATTTGCGCAGTACCGATGTGGTCGATAGCGGTCGTAACACCAAGCGAGCACAAGTCGCGGCAAGTAAGGCTTTCAACGAATGGCAACAACAATCAGGTCGTAGCCTCAGCGAAATCAGCCAGATCGTGGCATACAGCTGCGGCGATAATCGCGTCTAGTTTTAGGGCCAATGACTTAAAGCTCTAGATTGCACACAGTTCCCTGCAAACTAAATGTTATAAGTCATTAACAAATAAGCGTGCATCGCACTTTCATCCGGTGGCATTGTATAGATAAATGTATACAATATAGAGTAATACTCATGAATTATTCTCGACCAACCCAACTCGACTAAACAAGGGCCCTTATCTCTATGACAGTTCTCAAAAACTCTGTCTCCAAAGGTGTAAAAACGAAAGTAACAGGCCAGACTCAAGACGATGTTGTTTACTGCCATATCTTCGACGCGATACTAGAACAAAGGCTGCCACCAGCCACGAAATTAAGCGAAGAAGCACTAGCAGAAATCTTTGGCGTTAGCCGTACTATTATCCGCCGCGCCTTGCTGCGCCTCTCTTTAGAACAAGTTGTGGTGATCCGTCCTAACCGAGGTGCTGTGATTGCAGCCCCAACAGTAGACGAAGCCAAGCAGATATTTAAAGCACGTGAAGTGATGGAAATTGCTATCACTGAGCTAGCGGTTAAGAACGCAACCAAAGCCCAAATCGACGAGTGTAGAAAACTGGTCGCGAAAGAGAACTGCGCCTTTGACCAAGGTGACTATGGTTCTGGCTTACGTTTATCTGGTGAGTTCCACATCAAACTGGCTGAAATGGCTGAGAACGCGCCACTGCTGGCTTTCCAACGCAGCTTGGTATCGCAAACCTCTCTGCTTATTGCCCAGTACGAAACCGGCAGCCACTCGAACTGCTCTTTGGATGAGCATGAAGGATTGCTGGATGCGATAGAGTCTGGCGATGAAGAGCAAGCCGTTGACCTAATGCGAGAGCATTTAAGCCACATTCGCTCCAAGCTCAACCTAGACAGCAACACAGCTTCGAGCGATCTGCATGTGGTGTTCTCTGATCTGCTCAAGAGCAAATCATAGTTCTGCTAACTAGATAGCCAAATATTTTGTTAACAACTTTTTGTTAACAAAACAGAAGAGAAGTAAGCCTCAGCGTTTACTTCTCTTTTTTATGCGTAAAGCCCTCTTCCATCATTAGAAAGTCACCACGACTTCCCCTGTTCGCCTTGTTATTACTTGCCTAAATGAGGCTATAGAACTGAATAACACCGATGTACTCGCTTCCTTAAAATCCTACAATTTTTGTATACATCATCAAAAACACATTCACACCATTAAACTTACCAAAAGACCGTCAACTCTTTATAAAACAAACAAATAGGCAATAAAATAAATTGTATACAATTCAACACAACACCTCATTGTTGCATTTTTGTAAATAAATAGTTGACCACAGGGTCAGGATGGATAATTATTGACCTAGAAGTCAAAAAGAATACACATGGAAATATGTCGATATACAAGGAGGTCTCTTGATTACTTTTTTGCTCAATCAGGAAATAAGACGTGAAGACAATCTGTCACCTAACATGACAGTGCTCAACTACCTTCGTACCAAGGTTAATAAAACCGGTACAAAAGAAGGTTGTGGGTCCGGTGACTGTGGCGCATGTACGGTAGTTCTGGGTGAAGTGGTCGATGGACAACTGCAATACCGCTCGGTGAACTCTTGCCTTACGTTCGTTTCAGCGTTGCATGGCAAGCAACTGATCACAGTAGAAGATCTGCAAAATCGAGATCGCTCATTGCACCCAGTGCAGAAGGCGGTGGTTGATTTTCACGGTTCACAGTGTGGTTACTGCACGCCGGGCTTCATCATGTCGATGTTTGCACTAGGCAAAAACAAACCCGATGCGAGCAAAGAAGACGTCATGGAATCACTGGCGGGTAACCTATGTCGCTGTACGGGTTACCGACCAATTGTTGATGCTGCGATGTCGCTTTCAACAGACCAACCTTTGATCGACCAATTCGCTGAGCTTGAACGCAACACCATCAAGAAGCTAGAAAGTATTCAAGACACCGAGGCCAACTTACGCCTTGGTCACCTCACCGCTTTTTCCCCGAAAAGCACTGATGAGTTGGCCAAGCTTTTTCAAGCCCACCCGAACGCTAAACTGGTTGCTGGCGGTACGGATTTAGCTCTGGAAGTGACGCAATTCCATCGTGAGATTGAAACACTAATCAGCGTAAACCTTGTTGAAGACATGAAAGTATGTGAAGAGACCGACACCAATTTAATCATTGGCGCTAACCTGCCTATCAGTGATTCTTACTCACTACTGAAAAAACACTACCCAGATTTTGGTGAACTGTTGCATCGCTTTGCTTCACTGCAAGTGCGTAACCAAGGCACCATCGGCGGTAACGTGGCGAATGCCTCGCCTATCGGTGACACCCCTCCTCTGCTGATTGCCCTAAACGCGAAGATCAAACTTCGTTGCGGCGACGAGTCACGCACAATGCCAATTGAAGATTACTTCATCAGCTACAAGGTGACGGCTCAAAAAGAGAGTGAATTCATTGAACAGATCATCATTCCTAAGCCAACTAACGATAGCTTCCGAGCTTACAAACTGTCTAAGCGTTTAGATGATGATATCTCAGCAGTGTGTGGTGCGTTTGATATCCAAATTGAAGATGGCAAGGTTTCTTACGCTCGTATCGCCTTTGGCGGTATGGCTGCAACACCTAAGCGCGCGGCGCGTTGTGAAAATACGTTATTAGGCAAACCGTGGACAGACGCTAATATTAAGTTAGCGATGCAGGAACTGTATAACGACTTTGAGCCGCTATCTGATTTCCGTGCAAGCCAAGAGTACCGTTCATTGTCGGCGGCCAACATGCTGCGTCGTTACTTCATTGAACAACAGAACAAAAACAACCAAATCGAAACAAGGGTAACGTCTTATGTCTAATTCAAACAAGCATGCGATGACCCACGAAGAGATGGTTACCATTGCAAAACAAGATCTAAAAACTGGCGTCGGTAAAAGCGTTAAACACGACAGTGCAGCCAAGCAAGTCACGGGCGAAGCGGTGTACATTGATGACCGCCTAGAGTTCCCAAATCAGCTGCACGTTTACGCACGCCTGAGCACTCAAGCACACGCCAACATCACCAAAATAGATTTATCACCGTGTTACGAATTTGAAGGCGTGGCAATTGCCATTCAAGCCAAAGACGTACCGGGTGAACTGGATATTGGTGCAATTCTTCCGGGTGACCCACTGCTTGCTGATGGCAAGGTGGAATACTACGGTCAACCTGTGATTGCCGTGGCAGCTAACGATTTAGAAACCGCGCGCAAAGCTGCACACGCTGCGATCATTGAATACGAAGAGCTTCCAGCGATTCTTGATGTAAAAGAAGCGCTAGAGAAAGAACACTTCGTCACAGAGAGCCACACTCAACAACGTGGTGACTCGAAAGCCGCACTGGCAAAAGCGAAACACGTGATCTCTGGTGACCTAGAGATCGGCGGCCAAGAGCACTTCTACCTAGAAACTCAAATCAGTAGCGTGATGCCAACCGAAGACGGCGGCATGATCGTGTACACCTCGACTCAAAACCCGACCGAAGTTCAAAAACTGGTTGCGGAAGTGATTGGCGTACCAATGCACAAAGTCGTGATTGATATGCGTCGTATGGGTGGTGGTTTCGGTGGTAAAGAGACTCAA
Organism: Vibrio sp. 10N.247.311.51; assembly: GCF_041467855.1. Lineage (NCBI taxonomy): Bacteria > Pseudomonadati > Pseudomonadota > Gammaproteobacteria > Vibrionales > Vibrionaceae > Vibrio > Vibrio sp. 10N.247.311.51. Next base: position 139,954 of record NZ_JBFSVK010000001.1, read on the forward strand.
GCAGCCTCTCCAGCGTGTATGGCAGCGGTTATTGCTCATCTTACAGGCCGACCAACCAAAATGCGTCTGCTGCGCAGTGAAGACATGCAGCAAACCGGTAAACGCCACCCGTTCTACAATCAATATACGGTCGGTTTTGACGACAATGGTGTGATTCAAGGTGCCGATATTACCGTTGCAGGTAACTGTGGCTACTCGCCAGACTTATCAAGTTCTATTGTCGACCGCGCAATGTTCCACTCAGACAACGCTTATTATCTAGGCGATGCAACTGTGGTCGGTCATCGATGCAAAACCAATACCGCATCGAACACCGCTTACCGTGGTTTTGGTGGGCCGCAAGGCATGATGACCATTGAGCACATCATGGACGAGATTGCGTGTTACCTGAAAAAAGATCCTTTGGAAGTACGTAAGGCGAACTACTACGGCGAAGAAGGCCGTAACGTGACCCATTACTACCAAACCGTTGAAGACAACTTTTTACCTGAGATAACCGAACAGCTTGAACGCAGCAGTGACTATCACGCACGTCGTAAAGAAATCGCTGAGTTCAACAAGCAGAGCCCTATCTTGAAGAAAGGCCTTGCAATCACACCAGTGAAATTCGGCATCTCGTTTACTGCGACTTTCTTGAACCAAGCAGGTGCGCTCATCCATATCTACACCGATGGCAGTATTCATTTGAATCACGGTGGTACGGAAATGGGGCAAGGCTTGAACATCAAAGTGGCGCAAATCGTTGCACAGGAGTTCCAAGTCGATGTCGAACGTATCCAGATCACCGCTACAAACACAGACAAAGTTCCGAACACATCACCAACCGCAGCCTCATCGGGCGCCGACCTCAACGGTAAGGCCGCGCAAAACGCCGCAATAACCATTAAGCAACGCCTGATCGACTTCGCTTCTTCGCACTTCAAAGTGTGGCCTGAAGAAGTGGTGTTTAAGAACGGCATGGTGCAAATTCGCGACGAGATCATGACCTTCAACTCGTTTGTTGAACTGGCTTGGTTTAATCAAATTTCGCTGTCGAGCACTGGCTTCTACCGCACGCCCAAGATCTATTACGATCACGAGAAAGCACGCGGTCGCCCGTTCTACTACTACGCGTATGGTGCCTCTTGTTCAGAGGTTATCGTCGATACTCTAACCGGCGAAAACAAGATTCTACGTGTCGATATTCTGCATGACGTGGGTGCTTCACTGAACCCAGCGATTGATATCGGCCAAGTCGAAGGTGGCTTTGTGCAAGGTGTCGGTTGGTTAACCACGGAAGAGTTGGTTTGGAACCAGCAAGGCCGCTTAATGACCAATGGCCCGGCAAGCTACAAGATCCCAGCGATTGCCGATATGCCAATTGATTTCAGAACGCACCTTTTGGAAAATCGCAGCAACCCAGAAGACACCGTCTTCAACTCGAAAGCCGTGGGTGAGCCCCCTTTCATGTTGGGTATGTCGGTATGGAGCGCACTGAAAGACGCAATCAGCTATGTCGCCGTCGATGGAGCGATTCCTAAGCTCAACACACCAGCAACGCCAGAGCGTATTTTGATGGCGATTCAGGAAGTCTCTGAAACAGCCCCGACTTCGATCGATGCTCAATCAGAAACGGCTTAATAAGACTGATATAGAGCTTAGGAAGCATAGAAGGGATTTAGGAGGACATATGTTTAAGGATAATTGGATTCACGAATTGGCAAAACTGGAAGAGAACTACGAACCATGTGTCATGGTGACAGTGCTTGAAGACAGAGGCTCAGTGCCACGTGATGCGGGTACCAAGATGCTTGTCACTCGTGACCGAATCATCGCTACTATTGGTGGTGGTCACCTTGAACATGTGGCCACTAAAATGGCGCGCGAAATGCTGATTGCCAGTGAAAAATCACTCAAAGTAGAACGCTTCAATCTAGGTGCTCGTTTAGGTCAATGTTGTGGCGGGATGGCAACATTAAGCTTTGAACCCATTGGTACTCAACAGAACCATCTCGTGCTGTTTGGCGCTGGCCATGTGGCAAAGGCGCTGCTACACATTGTCGCGACCCTACCCTTCCGTGTGACCTGGATTGATGAACGTGAAAAAGTGTTCCCTGACACGCTTCCTCACGGTGTAAAAAAGCTAGTCACAGACGATCCGGTTGGCGAAGTTAAACACATGCCACCGAACAGCTACTACCTAGTAATGACCCACAACCACCAGCTTGATTTCGATTTAACGAAAGCCATTATCGACCGTGAAGACAGCCGTTACTTCGGCATGATCGGCTCGCTGACCAAGCGTAAGAAGTTTGACTTCCGCCTAGAGCAGCGTGGCTATAGCCAAGAGCAAATTGAAACTATGATTTGTCCGATTGGCATTAGCGCTGTGAATGGCAAACATCCCGCTGAAATCGCGGTATCGGTTGCGGGTGAACTGATCGCACACTATCAGGGCCAAGCGCTTGAACAAAAGCGCCCAACCAAACAATATCAAAATCAGGATTTGACCGATCAACACAGTCAATCAAGCGATGTAGGCGAACCTCCTTTGGAAGAGAAGATCGCCTAATACAAGTCGCAAAGCTTCGGTAGCCATAACGTTACTGAAGTCATTAAAAGGAAGTAAACATGACAACGCAACGCAAAGCTTATCGCGCCAGTATTTTACACAGCGTAGCCGACCCAAAAGACGTCGGTATCGATGAGTCTTACGACTATTTTGAAGACGGTGTTTTAGTAGTTGAGAATGGCCACATCGTCGATTTGGGTCATGCCGATGACGTATTGGCGCGTCAACCTAAAACACTCGAAGTAAAAGAATACAAAGACAAACTGATCACCTCTGGTTTTATTGATACGCACATCCACTACCCTCAAACGGGGATGATCGCGTCTTACGGTGAGCAGCTTCTTGATTGGTTAGAGAATTACACCTTCCCAGAAGAAAAACGTTTCAAAAACCCAGTCTACGCACACAAAGTGGCAAAGCTATTTCTAGACGAACTGGCGAGCAACGGTACCACAACAGCTCTTGTATTCGGCACCGTACACAAAGAGTCAGTGAACGTGTTCTTTGAAGAAGCAGAGAAACGTAACCTACGTATGATCGCAGGTAAGGTTTTAATGGATCGCAATGCACCCGATTACCTCACCGACACTCCAGAATCTGGCTATGAAGATTCAAAAGAACTCATCGAGAAATGGCATAACCGCAGCCGTTTGCTTTATGCCGTGACACCTCGTTTCGCGCCAACCAGTACACCAGAACAATTGGCTACCGTTGGTAAATTGCTAGAAGAGTACCCAGATGTGTATATGCACACGCACCTTTCTGAAAACGAGAAAGAGATTGAATGGGTAAAAGAACTGTTCCCAGAGCGCGACAGCTATTTGGATGTGTATGACCACTATGGCCTACTGCACAAACGTTCGGTTTTCGCCCATGGCATTCACTTGTCTGATTGCGAATGTAAGCGCCTAGCCGACACGGAATCTGCCATTGCTTTCTGCCCGACCTCTAACCTGTTCTTAGGCTCAGGTTTATTCCGATTACCAGAAATGGAAGAGCACGGCATTCGTGTTGGTATGGGGACTGATGTCGGCGCAGGCACTAGCTTCTCAATCCTACAAACCATGAGTGAAGCCTATAAGATCATGCAGCTTCAACATAAGAAATTGCACCCAGCTAAGTCGCTATTCTTAGCCACATTAGGTGGTGCACGTTCACTGCATTTAGAAGACAAGATTGGCAACTTGGAAGTAGGAAAAGAAGCCGATTTCGTGGTGTTGGACTTACACGCCACACAATTGATGCGCTTTAGAATGGAACAAGCGACCAAGCTTGAAGAGAAGCTATTTGTATTGATGAGCCTGGGTGACGACAGAACCGTCAGCGAGACTTACATCTACGGCGAGAAAGCCTACGATGTGAATTTCAAAGATTATCAAAAGATCGTTAGCTAGACTGAAAACCGAGTAACAATCGCTAGACAGCGACAGCCGTCGTTAATTAAAAATCCGTCCAGATTTATCTAGCCTTGAAAGACCAGTTGCTGATGCCACTGGTCTTTTTTGTGCTTCATTCAAAGAAATATAAATTAACCGTTCACAAACAACGATCTTCGGTGACGCCAAGTCATTATATTGATAGGTTAATGTTTATACATATCGACTTCATACTTCACTTTAGCGTCTCTCTAAAACATTCGTTTCTCAGCTAAATGGAAGCACTCAATCTAGAAAGGAATTCTATGTTCGAACAGGTCGTCAGCATTCTGTTTCCCGTTTTTGCTTTAGCCAGTGCTGGCTTTGCGGTCGGTCGTTGGCTCAAGCCCGATTTCAAACCGATCAATCGCATCAACATGGATGTTTGTATTCCTGCTTTGGTGTTTGCATCGCTGACCACCATGCCTCTCGACACGGAACAACTGCCACTCATCACCGCCTCTTTGGTTGCGGTGTTGGTGCCTGCTTTATTGATGATACCAATCTGCAAGATCTTTAAGCTCAACTTCAAAGCTTGGGCTCCGCCACACATGTTCCGCAACAGTGGCAACCTCGCGATTCCTCTGTTCACGTATACCTTTGGCGAGAGCGCATTAGCCCCTGCTGTACTGCTGTTTGTGGTATCGGCGTGTGTCCATATTAGTGTGGGGTTAGCGTTACTAAGTGAAGGCAATCCGATCAAGCAGATCCTCAAGATGCCTATATTCTTAGCCGCAGCGTTAGCGATGACGTTCAACCTGTCTGGCATTGCAGTATGGAATCCAATCTACGAAGCCACATCGCTACTCGGCCAAGCAGCCGTGCCCATCATGCTGTTGTCGTTGGGTTCGCAAATGGTCAACTTGAAGCTAAGTGGACTCAAAGTTGGCTTGCTGTGTACGGCTCAATCGCTGTTTACTGGTGCCATCGCCTTTACCATCATCTACCTCTTTATCCCACTGCCTACGCTGCATCTACAGATGATGGTACTGTTCACCATGCTGCCACCCGCCGTGATGAACTACCTGTTTGCAGAACGCTTCAATGTCGAACCGCCCAAGGTCGCATCTATGGTGTTGTTCGGCAACTTCTTGAGCGTGGTGACTTTGCCTATTTTGCTGTCGTTCGCGCTGTCTATGTCGAACTAATTATTTGCGCACTTATCCAGTTTAAGCTCTGCCGTCACTTTAGTAAGGCGCAGAGCTATTGCAAAACAGACTAAGTAAGGACTCACATACCAGAAGAGGCTTTCTAATGGCTGCTTCACCTGCGCTTCTCTGGTTTTTATGTATTGGTTTTTCTGCTTCTCATACTGACTCAGCATACCATCCACCCACACTGCATCGCTTTCAACCAGCGACACGCTCGGCGCAGGAACCGTAAAATCCGATGCGTTGGGTAACAGGGTAAAATCGACATCTTTGAACGTGATCGCCGTATTCAAATACCACAAACACGCTTCGTGGTGCTGAGCATGATTATCTAAAGATGGCTGACCGGTGCAGGTATCACTTCTTAATTTATCCAAAGAAAACTGCTGAACCGATTCTAAAATCGCCACCGCTCTGGTTTGTTCGGTTTCAACCCAATCACCCGCTACTTTCGCACGAATCTCAGACACTGCACCCAGCATCCCGATACCCGCCAAGAACGGCCATAAATAATCCATGAGCTTCCACTTTCGACGGCTCAAATTGAACCCACACCAAATCGGAAGATGAAAAAGGAGCGTTAGCCCAAGCGATAGCAAAACGAAATTCAAGGAGCTAGAGAGCATGAGTTCGCTATCAAAGAAGTTCTTCATAATGAGAGACTTGCCTGTATAACAAAGAGAAATTTGATACTAAATTCGATATTTGAAAGGAGTGTAAGGGGAAAGTAAAAACAGCACTAAAAGTTAGAGTTTGGATAAATAACATCCAATTGAAACTTGTGGTTATTTCAAAGCCAACACATGCTCGATAAAAGCCGACTTCTTTTCACGGTACTCTTCTTGCGACCAACCTTCACAAGCCATTTTGAGGGTATTGTATTGCTGAACTAATGCCGGGTTCGCACGTAGCTTGTCACGAAACAATAGAAAGCATTCGAACTCAGAACCATTGGCGACCACTTGCAACGCCACATCATCCCCTGATGTAGACTCCAACATACACAGTTCGGGTGTTCTTAAGGTATCGAGTTTCTCATTGAAGCCGAGTGTTGTGAGTCGCTCTATAGCATCCTCAAGCTCACTAAGCTCAACACCTACGAAGATATCCAAATCGCCCTTCGACACGGCTGATGGAATAGAAGATGCGCCCACATGCTCAACTCTCGCATTAGGGATTAGCGTTTTGATGTCACGTTCGTATCGGAAAAACATCTCGTTGCAAGCCGCTTGGTATTGTTCCGCGGGGTAAAATTTCATATATCCTTACTCCGAATCACAAACTATTGAACACACCAATTGCTAACAGGAGCAACACGATGCTAATAGCTCCGATATAAGAGATTCTGGTTCGCTCTTTTTCGGTTGGAATCAATGGGGGAAAGCGCCCTAATGTGAATACTTTACAGACTATCCAGCCAGCTCCGTAACCAATGAACTCAATCAATATCGACTGAAACAGATACCTAAAGAATGAGCTCAATGCCCTAAAATACGCGACTATTAAGTCTTCCATTTTTTGTCCTAACTAAAGTCAATTTGGACTAAAAATGCCATGGGTAGAGATTCATATCAAGAACCTTATACAGGACTGCGCATGGAATTAGCTATTTGGTACTTGGTTAGATATTCAGAATTGTACAATTAGGAGAGAGATAAATAGCGCCAATAAATATTGACGCTTAACGTTCAGTTAGAAGTTTGGGAATATTTCGATAGCACATTGAGAGCTTCAATTTCATTTTGTCTAAGTAACAAACTACCGACGACCAAAATTTACTTTCAAGACATTATGATGCTCAGTCTGCTCAAACAGATTTTGACGTTTCCAAACCGGGTTTTGCTTCCAACACAAACCTGTTTTTTGAATTAATATGCCGCCACCACAATATGAAGATAAGCTCCCTGTCATTTGTATACCACCAATCTGTGAACTGTCAGGAGTAAGTTCGATTCTTGTCCCCGCGATCGTCATATTGACTTCTACAGCAGTTATTGGAAAGGTCAAGTCATCGAACACATCATAACCATACTTCTTAATTGCTTGTTCTTTACTTTTAAGCTCTATAAAACGCAAGTATAGATAGTCTCCATTAGGGTAACTAACCTCTAGCTCTTTCCCTTGAGGAGGACTTCTTAAATCAATTGGTGAGCCGATGTTTTCCCAAGAATTATCTTCAATTATAATTCGCTCTTCTGATTCTAAACTCAGCATATTTACATTCAACCGTAAATAACCATGTTCGTCTCGTACTAATGAAACTAGGTCTACATTATCGATAGTAATTATCTTTGGCGTTTCATAATAAAAGTTGCCACCTACAACTGCTAACAAGTCCTTACGTAGCCAGTCCAGACTTCCCTTAACCAAATCTGCATTTACCTTATCCCTTTTTAAAGCATGGAGTTGATCCACCGTATAAGCTCCACCATCTGCTTTCTTATGATGTTGTGCACACAAAGCGATCATACCTTCAGGCTCATTATGAGCTCTCACGCTTACTGGAGGATCAAAGTGATGGTATTCAAGATAAGGGTTTCCACACCCTTTTACTGGACAGCCAAAACCAACTTCTGTGCGAAGCACCTTCTTTACCGCTTTAGGGATAGGCTTTCGTCCCGACATATATCGTAACTCCAACTTTGAATAGTATTTAAGGTAAATCGAACATATAGTTCTGCCCGCATTTAAGCGAATATCACTAATAACATTTCATTCCGATCACTTTAATCCACATATGCACCTAGAGTCACCAACTGAATGATAAATCTGCATTACGTTTGTCCAAAAACAAAAAGCCCCGGTTATAGGAACCGGGGAAACAGGGTGGGATGAGTTTGGCGCGTGCCCGTAAACCAAACTCTCCCCAAGCCTCACCTAAGACTCATGCTCTTAGGTAAAGGATTCACATCATTATTGAAGCGTAGCGCCTTGCTCTACCCAAGTGCCGATCAGTGCGCGTTCTTCGTCAGTCATTTGAGTCATGTTGCCGAGCGGCATCACCTTGGTTGTTACAGTTTGAGCAACAATCCTTGGTACGTTGGCTTTAATTTCTTCTGGGGTATCAAACATCACACCACCTGGCGCAGCAGCAAAAGCGGCATGGCTAGGCGTTGCAGAGTGACACACTGAACAACGCTCTTGAATGACCTTGTTGATAGTTTCAAAGCTGACGCCTGCGCTCGCAGTTTGCATTGCGTGGTCTGCAGGTGCAGCTTGAGAACTAGTCGTTGAAGCGGTGTCGTTTGCAGCAAGTTCTTCTTTCGCTGATTCAGACGCGCTGACTTGCACTTCTTGAACGACTGGTGCTTGCACAACCGGAGTCATCTGTTTTTTCGCGTAAGGTGAAGTAACAAACGCAAGCGTGATCATACCCAATGCTGCAACTGGTATTGTCCATGCAAACTTCTGGCTACCATGACGGGTGTTGAAGTAGTGACGCACCAAGATACTGAAGATCGCTAAACCAGCAAGGATCAACCAGTTGTATTCCGAGCCGTAAGTGCTTGGGAAGTGGTTACTGATCATGATGAACAACACTGGCAATGTCATGTAGTTGTTGTGACGAGAACGCAGTAGGCCTTTCGCTGGCAGTGCCGGATCCGGCTCGCGCTTCTCTTCAATCGCTTTCACCAAGTTGCGCTGTGCTGGCATGATAACGCGGAATACGTTACCCACCATGATGGTACCAATGATAGCGCCAACGTGGATGTAGGCACCACGACCACTGAACACTTGGGTTAGGCCGTACGTCGCAGCGACGAGCAGCACAAACAGCACAACGCCAAGCAACACGGGTGTTTTGCCTAATGGCGAATCACACAGTAAGTCGTAGATAAACCAACCGGCAACGAATGAACCAATACCAATCGCGATTGCCGTTGTTGAATCAAGGCCAGAGCCCGGTGCAATCAGGTAAATCTCAGCGTTGAGGTAGTAAACCACACCCAGTAGACACACACCGGTGATCCACGTGAAGTAGGCTTCCCATTTAAACCAGTGCAGGTGCTCTGGCATCTCTGGTGGCGCAAGTTTGTACTTCTCTAGGTGATAAATACCACCGCCGTGAATTGCCCATAAGTCGCCTGAAAGGCCCGTTTTTGGGTTTACTCGGTTAAGGTTATTCTCTAACCAAACAAAGTAAAATGATGCGCCTATCCACGCAACACCAACAATCATGTGAGCCCAGCGTATTGCTAAGTTCAACCATTCTGTAATATGCGGATCCATAATAAACTCCTGTATCACAACGCTTTAGATAAGCGTTGCTCTTCCTTATTGTCGTCCGTTGGCAAGTCGTCCAAATGCAATGCCACGCGATCGCTGTCGAAATAAACTTCGTCACAGTTGTGCCCTTCGCCGCCTCTATCGACGATCAAGAACTGGTCTTGATCGGTGAGGGCGAGAACTGGGTGATGCCACACCCCTTTGTGGTAGTTCACTCCTTGACGACCGTTGCTCAAGAAAGCTCGGCTATTGGCTAATGTTGGATCGTCACCTTTTGGCGCAACAACAATTAAATAGGGTTGACCAAGTAATGGAATGAATGCCTGAGAGCCAAGTGGATGACGCTCTAACATTTTGATGGTCAGTGGGTAGCTCAACGGTGTGGCTTGGAAGATGCTGATGATCGCTTCTCCGTCTTGGTCTTGCACATCCGTTGTCGCTAGCTTGTGGTAGCGACGTGTTGATCCACTGTTGATCATGAAGAAATCACTATTATCGGACTCGATAACATCGCCAAACTCTGCAAAAGCCTGCTTGGTTAACGGTTCGATGGATAAACGACGTATTCCATTACTCATACTCATTTCCTTACCTATTTCGCTTTCGTACCAAACAGACGCAAACGGCTGATACCACCATCTGGGAATATGTTTGCACGTACGTGGGTAATCGCACCAAGGTCGTTTACCTCAGAAATGAATTCGTGAATCTCGTGCGCTTGCAGCTTTTGTGCAGGCAACAGTTCACGCCAGAATAGGCTTTGTGTTTCTACTTGGTCGTCGGTACCACCTTTCACGTAAGCGGCTTGAATTGAGCAGCTGTCTGGGTAGTTACCTTTGAAATGAGCAGTATCCACTACGATACGTTCGATGTTACCTGGATGACCTAGTGCCACGATAACCCAGTCGTTACCCGGTGTACGACGACGTGCTGTTTCCCAGCCATCACCCATGTTTTCACCGCGGCCAGGGCCTAAGATGTTGGCTTTGTTGCCGTAGTGCTCATCGCTACATGCCAGTGCTCGGCCACCGTGTTCAACCGATGCTAGGTCGACTTGTTGCTGAGAATCTATTGCTTCCCAATCCACACTTGGTCGGCCATAAACACGTAAACGTGCAACACCGCCATCTGGGTAGATGTTCAAACGTAGATGAGTAAATACTTGGTCACTTTCGATTGCTTCAAGATGATGATGATCACCCTGTAATGCCATTGAAGGCAGAATTTCTTGCCACTCTGTTGAGTCAGTTGGCTCACCTTGTGGTGAATAACACGCGTCAATTGATGCCGAAGGTGGGAAGTTACCTGTGAAGAATGAGGTATCAATATCAACGCCAGCAATGGTGCCAGCTAGGCCAAGGCGAACGACACAGTAGTCGTAACCTTCACCACGTTTACGTCTGCTTTCCCAACCGTCCATCCACTTGCCGTTGTCGTCGTATAAGTCGTCTTTCCACTCTGGCGCTGCGTGGCTGAGAAGACGGCTTTTATCCGCGAAAAAATCGTCTGTTGCGAAGGTAGCTTCTGCGCCGAGTTTTTCGTCTGCAAGGTTTATGTATTGTTCAAATGTTTGGGTCATGTCCGTGTAATCCTATCCAATTAATCAAGTAATAATAAAATGAGAACTCAGTGGCTTATTCGCTTATAAAGCGTGCTCTTAGCGCACTAAGACTGGGCTGAGATAGCTGTTAACTCCGTTAACTTACATATCCCAGAGACGAAACATCGCGATCTTGTTGATCTCTTGAATCGCCGTAGCAAACTCAGTTTCACTATCATTTCCTAATCGCATCTCGAACGACTCAAGAATTTGGTAACGATTGGCTCCCTTCACCGCCATGATAAAAGGGAAATTGAAGCGACTTTTGTAGCTGTTGTTGTAAGAAGTGAATTTTTCAAATTCTTCGGCGCTGCATTGGTCGATGCCCGCCCCCGCTTGTTCTTTGGTCGACGACTCGGTGAGTTCGCCGTTTACTGCTGCTCGACCGGCTAAATCCGGGTGAGCGTTGATCAAAGCCAACTGTTTGCCTTGGTCTGCACTTAACAAGGTCGATGCCATTTTCAGATGAAGGTTCTCGATATGGTCATCTTCGGCATTCAAACCTTGGTCATACACCACTTCTGCAACCCATGGGCTGTGCTCGTAAACATCAGCGAAGTGAGCGACAAAGGTATCGCGGTCCATGGTTGTTGGTTGGCATGATCGAAATTCAGTCACGTTAAGCCTCCTTGCTTCACTGCTACTTTTGCTGTTGATGATTAGCGTTATTTGGTTGATATGGATGATGTTGGTGCCAGTGGTTGGCGATATCGATTCGACGACATAGCCACACACTGTCGTGCTCTTTGACGTAATCTAAGAAGCGTCTTAATGCAGCAATACGACCGGGGCGACCAATCAGACGACAATGCAACCCAACCGACATCATTTTCGGTGCGGTTTCGCCTTCCATATAAAGGGTGTCAAACGTGTCTTTCAGATATTGGAAGAACTGCTCACCAGAGTTAAAGCCTTGCGCTGTTGAAAAACGCATGTCGTTCACATCGAGTGTATAAGGGAGCACCAATTGCGGATGACCAGTCTCTGTGTGCCAATAAGGCAGGTCATCATCATAGGCATCGGAGTCGTAAAGAAAGCCGCCTTCTTCTGCTACCAAGCGACGCGTATTCGGCCCAGTTCGACCCGTGTACCAACCTTGTGGGCGCTGACCCGTCACTTGTTGGATGATCTCAATCGCTTTGGTCATGTGGTCGCGCTCTTCAGACTCATCAATGTATTGATAATCTATCCAGCGATAACCGTGGCTACAGATTTCGTGCCCCGCTTCGACCATGGCTTTGGCTACGTCTGGGTGACGCTCAATCGCCATTGCAACCGCAAAGACGGTCAGTGGGATTTCATATTCATCGAACAAGCGAAGAACACGCCATACACCCGCACGGCTACCATATTCATAAATGGATTCCATGCTCATGTGACGTTCGCCTTTGATCGGCTGTGCTGACGGGATCTCTGAAAGAAAGGCTTCAGACTCGTCGTCTCCATGTAACAAACAACGCTCACCGCCCTCTTCATAGTTCAATACAAAAGAAACCGCGACGCGCGCATTACCTGGCCATTGAGGGTTTGGAGGGTTAGCTCCGTAACCGATCAAATTTCTTGAATAATCCTTATTCATCCAAGTACTCCTAACATAAGTGGTTGGCTTAGCCGCTCTTTCGTTGGTTCATCAAAATGAATCAGTGAATGGATTTTCCAAAAACCGAGCAACCTTACCCCTGTACATTTATTGTATACAATTATTTATCTCAATGTAAAGATTTTGTTATTCAAGTTAATTTTTCTTATTCAAACCATTTAAAAACAACACCTTAATAATGCAACCCTCGACCAAAAACCAATAACCCACATCTAAAAAGTCAGAAAAAACGACCAAATAGTTAACACTTTTCCAACAATTCGCTTTACTAATTGTATACAGTTCGTACATAGTTAGTGATAACAAAGTGACCAGTTGCATTCTTTGCAGGGTCGAATTACACAGATAAACCACGGAACAGAGGAGCGCCAAAAGCGCTATTAAAGGACTATGGGAAGACTAACAACACACGTATTAGACACTACTCACGGCTTACCGGGTACAGAGATCAAGGTCGAGCTTTATAAGGTCAACGAAGGCTCAACAGAAAAGCTGGCGACGGTACTCACTAACTCCGATGGCCGAACCGATGCGCCGATTCTGGCAGGGAATGATTTCAGACCGGGGAAATACCAATTGGTGTTTTACGTCGCCGATTACTACAGAAGCAAAGGCGTGGAGCTGGATGGCGTGCCCTTCCTAGATGATGTGGTTATTCGCTTTGGTCTAGATGATCCAGACGCGCACTACCACGTTCCTCTTCTCGTCTCGCCTTACAGTTTCTCAACCTATCGGGGCAGTTAGTCCCGTGACCTAGAACTTCGAACTAGGCTCAACCGACAAATATTAAACAGATTCACGTGTACACCCCAAAAGGTGTGCACCCACTAAACACGCTCATATAAAAATACTAACAACGTTATTAGTTAGAAGTTGATGACTAAACAACAGATAACTAAAGAAATAGCGGCTAGGAAAAAACCTTAAAACTTAATATTGAAATGTCGCTGTATTCAATAAATGGATCACAACATAAAAGGACTTGCTGACATGAGTGAGAGTAAAACAGAAATACTCAACCAAGATGCGAACAACGGAATTTTAGAGAAGTTTTTTAAAATTAAGGCCCACGGAAGTAGCGTAAAAAATGAGTTAGTCGGTGGTGTCACCACCTTCGCAACCATGGCTTACATCATCTTCGTTAACCCACAAATCATGGCCGCTTCAGGCATGGATTCAGGCGCGGTATTCGTCGCGACCTGTATTGGTGCTGCGATCGGTTGTTTGTTAATGGGGCTATTTGCGAACTGGCCTGTCGGACTTGCGCCGGGCATGGGCTTGAACGCCTTCTTCTCGTTCACAGTAGTAAGCGAAATGGGCTACAGCTGGGAAGTGGCACTGGGTGCGGTGTTTATCTCAGGTATCTTGTTCGTCGGGATGAGCTTCTACAAAGTCCGCCAATGGATCATTGAAAGTATCCCAGTGAGTCTGCGTTACTCCATGACAGCCGGTGTTGGCTTGTTTTTGGGTCTGATTGGCTTAAAAACAGCAGGTATCGTCGTCGAAAACCCAGCAACTTTGGTGTCACTAGGCGACTTCACTAAACCAGAAGCGCTACTGGCTGCTATCGCGTTCCTTATCATTGCAGTTCTCAGTGAGCGTAAAGTCTTTGGTGCGGTGCTGATCGGTATTTTGAGTGTAACGCTCGTCGGCATGATGCTTGGCTTAGTGCATTACAACGGCTTCTTCGCGGCGCCACCAAGTTTAGCGCCTACATTCCTAAAAATGGACATTATGGGTGCACTTGATGTTTCGATGATCAGCGTTATCTTGGCTTTCCTTTTTGTAAACATGTTCGATACCGCGGGTACTTTGATGGGCGTGGCTGAGCGTGCAAATCTGACGAACCCAGAAACAGGCAAGATCGAAGGTCTGAGCAAAGCGCTGAAAGCCGACAGTATTTCAAGTGTGGCAGGTGCGTGTGTGGGTTGTCCGCCAGTAACCAGTTACGTAGAAAGTGCAGCGGGCGTTGCAGCAGGCGCACGAACTGGCCTATCTGCGATTGTGGTTGGTGTGTTGTTCTTAGCGGCGATTTTCCTATCTCCACTTGCAGGAATGATCCCAGCTTACGCAACCTCTGGCGCGTTGATTTACGTGGCGTTCGTGATGATGAGCAGCATGCAACACGTTGATTGGAAAGACTTCACCAACGGTGCACCTGCAGCCATTACCGCGTTAATGATGCCACTGACGTTCTCTATCGCGAATGGTATCGCACTGGGTTTCATTACCTACACAGTGCTGAAATTGGCGACAGGTAAAACAAAAGATGTATCAATTTCGATGTACTTCCTAGCGGCTATCTTCATCGCCAAGCTGGTGTTCATCGGCTAATCACCCAACGTAACTATCGCTTGGTCTGTTCGCAGGCCGAGCTATCAAGAAACAGGTTACAACACCATTTTTAAGAAAAAGCTAATTGTACTAATCAGCGGAACGCACAAACATCCGCTCGGTTAGTGCACCTTTTTTATGACCCTACGCAGTTTGTAGAAGTCATTATTTGACCGCCAATCGCCTGTAAACGGAAACGCAGGCAGAGGAATATCAAATGAAACTTCTGTACACCCTAAATGAAAGACCGCCTCATGGGCTAACCCTCCTACTCGCACTGCAACACATGCTCGCCTCAATTGGTGGCATCGTCGCTGTTCCCCTTATTGTCGGCGCTTCTATCGGCCTACCTAACACAGAGATCGTCTCACTGATCAACGCTGCGCTACTGGCGTCAGGTATTGTGACCGTCGCTCAATGTCTTGGTTTCGGCCCTGTCGGTATTCGACTGCCCGTTGTAATGGGTTCAAGCTTTGCCTTTTTGGGTGTGGCCATTTCAATCGGTAACGAAGGTGGCGTCGCCGCTATTATGGGCTCGGCACTTATCGGCTCATTCGTGGTAATTGGTGCCAGCTTCTACATGGACAAGGTTCGGAAACTGTTCCCAACCGTGGTAAGTGGTGTGGTGGTTACCTTAATCGGTTTAACCATTTTACCGGTTGCCATGAATTGGGTCGGAGACTCTCCTGCCAACACAGAACAATTCGCGACCTTACCAAAGCTGTTTCTAGCCCTTGTATCGCTAGGCATCGTGGTCGGCGTATCGGTTTACTGTAAAGGCGCGGTTGCAGCTTCAGCTATCGTGATTGGTTTAGCGGGCGGTTACATTGTGGCGCTATCGCTTGGCATGGTCGACCTTGAGCAAATCAGTTCTGCCGCTTGGGTTGGTGGTCCTGAGCCCTTCAAATATGGCTTTACCTTTTCTGCGAGTGCCATCATCAGCATGAGCCTGGTGTACATCGTGGTTATCGCTGAAGCAACGGGTGATTTCATGGCACTCGGTAACAACTGCCAAACCCAAGTATCCGGTAAAGACTTAAAACGTGGTCTTCTAGGCGATGGCCTTGGCAGTACCTTATCTTCAATTTTAACGGCAATGCCATTGGCGTCATTCAGTCAAAACGTCGGTATTGTGGGAATCACAGGTGTAGCGAGTCGCTATGTAGTGGCTGCAACCGGTGGTTTGTTGATTTTAGGTGGTTTATTCCCGAAACTAGCCGCTATTGCCGTCACGATTCCTAAACCTGTTCTGGGTGGTGTGGGTTTCGTGATGTTCGGTATGATCGCTTACGCGGGTATCCGCATGTTGATCAAGGCCGCAGACACCAAGCGAAATGCCTTGGTAATCTGTGTTGGTTTGGCATCTGGTTTGGCCGTCACTTTCGAACCAAGATTGCTGCAACACTTGCCGCATGACCTTGCGAACTTTCTTCACTCTGGCATCACTACCGGTACTATCATGACGGTGCTATTGAACCTTGTTTTACCAAAGTCTTCACGAGCAGAAGAGCAAGAGGCACTGGCCGAAAGCCAAGCGCAAGTTGAGCTAGAAATGAAAGAGCAAGCTGAAGAAGAACGACACTCAGACGAGCAATTAGAGATTCAACAAGCAAGCACAGAAGCAGACGTTCAAGCGGCATCAGAGAACCCTGAGCCCAAAGCGAACTAACTGGTTCACTGATTAACGTAAAACCGATTTCCGTAGGATCAGGGCTGATTAGAGCATTAAACGTTTTAACGACCCTGATTCGAATTTATCTATCAACAGCAAATACCAATAAAGACCCTCTTCCCTGAAAAGGCTGAGATGGCTAAGGACTACTATGAATGGAAACCATCTGGATTAAGAATCCTCTCGCAATCTACACTGGCTCACTGGCTGATGCAGAAGGCGGTATTGTCATTAAAGGTAATACAATCATTGAGCTGGTTGGTAAACACAAAGAACCAACCTTACCCGCAGATTACAGCGTCGACGCCTCTCGTCATGTTGTGACTCCAGGGCTTATCAATGCGCACCACCACTTCTATCAAACCCTAACGCGTGCCTACCCCGGCGCACTCAATAAAGAACTCTTCCATTGGCTACAAAGCTTATACCCGGTTTGGGCCAACCTCGACTCTGAGATGATGAACCTTGCTACAGAGCTGGCGCTGGTTGAGTTAATGATGTCGGGCTGTACCACCGCCTCTGATCACCATTACTTACTACCGAATGGGCTTGAGCACGCCATCGATTTACAAGTTGAGGTGGCAGAGAAGCTTGGCGTGAGAGCGATATTTACGCGCGGCTCCATGAGCCTAGGGGAAGATGAAGGTGGATTACCTCCACGACACACCATTCAAACCGAACAAACCATCATTGATGACAGCCAACGCTTGATTCGCGATTACCACCAGCGCGATGAAGGAGCGATGATTCAAATCGCACTCGCGCCTTGTTCGCCGTTCTCAGTCACTACCGATCTAATGAAAGAGACCGCCAAGATCAGTGAGCGTGAGAACGTAATGATGCACACGCACCTATGCGAAACCTTGGATGAAGAAGACTTCTGTATTGAGAAGTTTGGCCTGCGCCCTGTCGATTACCTAGAAGATGTCGGCTGGCTGAATGAACGCACTTGGCTTGCACACGGCATTCACTTCAATCCAGAAGAGATCAAGCGCTTGGGTAAAGCAGGCATTGGTATCAGCCACTGCCCTACGTCCAACATGATGTTGGCTTCCGGTATTTGTAAGAACAACGATCTTGAAGCCGCTGGCGTTAAAGTCGGGCTAGGCGTGGATGGTTCAGCCTCGAATGACGGCTCCAACATGATCGCCGAAGTGCGCATGGCGATGTACTTACAGCGCCTGCAATATGGTTCTGCCAATGTTTCACACTTCGACGCACTGCGTTGGGCAACATCAGGCTCAGCCGCCGCAATGGGTAGAACCGACATTGGTACACTAGAAGTCGGAAAACAAGCCGACCTCGCGATGTTCAAGCTCGATGATATTCGCTTCTCTGGTAGCCACGACCCACTGGCCGCATTGCTACTTTGTGGTGCTCAACAAGCGGATAAAGTGATGGTAGCAGGTAGGTGGCGCGTTAACGATGGTGCCGTGATTGGCGTAGACATGGAGCAACTGATGCACCGCCACCACGCCGCGGCGATGAAGCTCGGTAAGCTGGCGATGAATAACTAGAGTTTCTATATTTTGAACTCACTGAAAACAAAAGGCCGACGTGATGTCGGCCTTTCTTGTTTATTCATTCTATTCGATTTTGGAATCCGATTTATGTCTTAATCCATCAAGCTCTTAGACTTAATCGCCTTCTTAGAAAGCTCTTTCGCGAACTCAGTAATGTCTGCTTCGAACTCATCGACGCTTTGGCGGATGTCATCCAGTTGAACGGTTTGCATAACTCGGTTTTCCATTACGACTTGGCCGTTAACGATAGTGGTGTCTATGTTGCTTGGGTTCGCTTGGTAAACCAGTGTCGCGTATGGGTCGTAACTTGGCATCATGTTCGCTGATTGTGTCTCTACAATCACGATATCTGCTTTCTTACCCACTTCAAGAGAACCAATTTGGTCTTCCATGTGTAAGGCTTTTGCGCCGCCTAATGTTGCCATCTCAATGACTTGTTCAGGGATCATGATGGTGCGGTCTGAATGCTTTAAGCGTTGCATGTTTGCTGCGTAGCTTAATGTGCGCATGATATCGACTTGGTTAGAGCTCATCGGGCCGTCGGTTCCTAAGCCAATGCGCATGTCAGCACGATACATATCCCATGCAGGTGCAATGCCTGTCGCACCTTTGGCGTTCGCCATTGGGTTGTATGAGATACCCGCGTCAGCTTGCTTGAGAAGCTTTTGGTCATTTTCTGAAAGGTGGATGCCGTGAGCAATCACTACACGCTCATCCAGTACGCCGATTTCATCCATGTATTCGACTGGCGATGTCGCTTTGGTTTCATCTTTGATGCGCTTCTCTTCATTCGGGAATTCAGCAACGTGAATCAGCACCGGCACATCGTATTGAGCAGACAGTTTATTGATTTCTTGTAGCTTATCTTTGCTCACGGTGTACACCGCATGTGGCGCATACGCAGGCGTGATTAGCTCATCGTTATTGTATTGTTCGATAAAGCCTTTAGCGTATTCAATGCCGCCGTAAGGTTCTTTGGCATCGACCACTGGAAACTTAATCACAGTTTCACCGAGCACGGCACGCAAGCCGACTTCTTTGGTCGCCTTGGCCATTTCGTCCATGTGGTAGTACATATCGGCGTAAGTGGTCACACCGCTTTGTGCCAATTCGATAGAGCCAAGCTTGGTTGCATTGTAAATCAGCTCACGGCTAAGCTTTTCAGCTTCTAGAGGGAAGAAGTAAGCGAACAAGCGGTTCGAGATGCCCTCTTCGCCTAAGCCACGAAACGCAATCATAGGTAAATGGTTGTGCGCGTTGACCATGCCGGGCATGACGATTCCATCTTGAGCATCAATCACTTTTTCAGCGCGGTATTGAGTCATCAAATCCTCGTTACCGACTGCGATAATCTGGTCGTCTTTCACCACTACGACACCGTCTTCAATCACATCCATTTCTGAATTGATCGTTAGAACCTGTCCGTTGGTGATGATCAGATCGGCGTTGTATGTTTGCGTCGCGACCGTCGAACCACAGCCTGCCAGTAGAACTGCGCTGATGGTGCATGCCAAGCTTTTAAGCGTCATTACTAAACCTATATGTTGTGCGTGTAATATTGTTAGCAGGTTAGTCCTTTCTTTTAGAAAAAAGAGCACCGCTAAATTTTTGCGACACTATAACCTTACCTTTAAATAAAATGGCATACCTAATCGAGCCAAATTCAAGATAAATGAGTTATTGCACAACAGGTCACAAAACCGCGCGTCATCACTCACTACTGTTAGCTCGAGAAAAGAACAACGCGTACATTGCAGGAATCACCAAGAGCACAACTGGCAAAGAGAACAACAAACCATAGCCCAGCGTAAGCGACATTGGCCCCATAAACACGTCCGTTCCGCCTAACCCATACGCCAGAGGAAGTAAGCCAGCAACCGTGGTCACTGATGTCATCACAATCGGGCGCAGGCGACTGGCCGCGGCTTGAGTTACGGCGTCTATTGCCTCTAAACCTTCGGTTCTTAGCTCGTTGATTCGGTTAATCAGCACTAGTGAGTTGTTGACCACCACGCCTGTCATGCCGAGAACACCAATCAAACCAAACAAAGACATCGGCTGCATGTGAACCACGAGTGCCATCAAAGACGCCATAATCGCAAACGGGATAACCGCCATAATCAGCAGCGGTTGCAACAATGAGTTAAACATCACCGCCAACACGAAATAGATCGCCACCATCGCCGCAGGGAAGACCACCATAAAGCCACTCATGGTTTCGTTGGTGCTTTCTGCTTCGCCGCCAACGCTGATGGTCACGTTCGATGGGTATTGACCGTTGAGCTCTGTGATTAGCTCATCGGATAATGCGACAGGGCTAATGCTCTCGTCAGATAAAGCCGCTGATACCGTCACTTCACGCTTCCCGTTGTAATGCTTAATCAGACGCGGAATTTCTATCTGTTCAACCGTTGCTAATCGACTCAGTGGTACTTGATGCCCATCTGCGGTGTAGATTTTAGTCGTTTTCAGTTTCTCGATATCGCGAAATTGCTCATCCAGTACCACACGAATATCGACCTCTTGATCGCCAAGCCAAGTGGATGTCACGCTGTTTCCATCAAAGCCGACTCGCAGTGCATTCGATAAGTCACTCACCGTTAAGTTGTATTTCGCCAGCCAGTGATATTGAGGAACGATATTCAGCTGAGGATCTTTCAGTTCCTCACTATGATTGACGCTTGTCACTCCTTGGTAATCTTTTAGCCAAGCCATCACCAAATCCACGGTTTGATTGCGTTCGCTCTCGGTTCCGCCAAGAACTCGAACCTCGACAGGCTCACCGGGAGGCGGACCACCAGCATCAATTGAGAACTTAATAAACATACCTTCAGACACCACTTTCAACTCTTCATTAAGTTCCGCAATAATCTGTTCTGCTGAACGGCTGCGCTGATCAAAGTTCGTTAAATTAATGACGCCTTGCGACACCGGTGATGAGTAAACCAATTCATAGCTAACCAGTTCCGTTTCCGGCAGGGATTCGATCGCTTGCTCTATCGACAGATGGGCTTCTCGCACCTTGCTTAGCGGCGTGCCTGCCTTCACTTCGGTGTACACCTCAATGTATTTACCCGCTTCTGTTGGGAAGATATCTACTTTCAACGAAGACACCAAAAAGCCAGAAACGGCGAAGCCAACCAACGCCAATGCAATCACTGACTTCTTGTAGTTCAGGGCGAAATTGAGCAGCGAACGGTAGTGGTTCGCTATCCATTCAAATCGATCCTTTTCTTGAGGTTTTGGGGTGCTCTCTTTTGCAGAAGCCAAGTGTGCAGGCAGCGTGAGCGTACATTCAATGAATGAGAACACGAGCGCTGCAATTACGGTAATCGGAATCACAGCAACCGCCTTGCCCATAGTGCCCGGAATAAACATCATCGGGATAAACACTAAGGCAGTGGTTACTAGGCTCGCCATCAATGGCTTGATCACCTTTAGCGTCCCCGACACCGCAGCATCGACACCTTTCTTGCCCGCTTCTTTTTCTTGAAAAATACTTTCCGCGATGATCACTGAGTCATCAACGATAATGCCGATCACCAACAACAATGCAGCCAATGTGAGGCTGTCTAAATTCAGCCCCATAATCGGCAAAACCATCATCACACCGAACACACAAAACGGGATAGAAACCGACACCCAAAAGGCGACGCGTCGTTGCAGAATCATGCTCAAGATCAGCAAAACCAACACCAGACCGATTGCACCATTGGCGGCTACAATCGAGAACTTCTCGCCCATATCTTTACCAAGATCGAGGCTGGTCTGGAAGATGAATTGATGACCAATGCGTTCGCTTTCTTTGTCCAACAACGCTTTGATACTTTCGATGGTAGCAGTCACATCGGCGCTGCCACTGTTTGTGATTGAGAAAATCACCGCTTCTTTCCCGCTCAAAACAGGATCTTCAGTTGCTCGCGCAAAGGTATCAATCACCGTTGCCACATCAGACACACGCACGACCTGACCTGAATCCAGCGCTTTGATTACGATGTCAGAAATATCACCGGTCGAGGCCACTTTGGTCATGGTGACGATCTTCTGCTCTTGACTCCACGACTCTACAAAACCACCCGATTGCGACAAATTGTGTTGCTCTATCGCGGTACTGACGTCATTGAAGGCAACTTGGTAACGACGTGCTTTTTCCGGGTCAACTTCAACCCAAAACTCTCGATCGTTAAAGCCAGAAAGCTTGATAGCACCAACGCCACCAAGGTTGTTGATTCTCTTTTCTAGCTGATACGCGTAGTGCTGCAATGAAGCGGGATCGGTGTTGCTGTCTGATAAGCTCACGCCAAAATGGTACACATCCAAAGAAGAGGTTTTCTGCTGAGTCACAACCGGTGGAGCATCTATATCTTTCGGTAGGTTTCCGACTCGATCGACCGCTTGCTGAATATCTCGCAAGATCACCGCTGGGTCTTCACCGGGTAGATATTCGACCTCGATAAAAGAGCGCCCTTCTGATGATTCAGACGAAAAATAGGCAATGCCATCCACTGAGCGAAGCTCTTTCTCTATCGGGTTGGTGATGTTGAGTTCAATGTCTTGAGCCGTTGCACCGGGATAGATGGTTTCGATTTCCGCCGTGTCCATCGCAACATCGGGATACTCTTGTAAATTGAGCTGTATTAACGACATAGCACCCGTTAGCAACACCATTACCGTAATGATTCGAGCTAAAAATTGACGATTCGCGAAGTATGCTAAAAAGTTCATCTCTACTGCCCTTTACCTTGGTTCGAGTCCGATGTTGCTTGAGCTGTTGTGACATTTTTCACCGCAAGATCTGTCGAGGCGTAGACCGACATACCCGGCTTAAATTTATGCCCTTGGTTGGTGATCTCAACCAAGACTGGGTAGGTCAGATTTTGCATCTCGACACCAATACGCTGCACGTTCGCTTCCATCTTGAGTTCTGAGTTGGTTTCAGACCACACCACCACTTCCTGACCTACCGTGAAATGCTTTAAGTCATACTCACTCGCCATGAATGACAAGGTGACTTTATCGATGTTGACTACCTCATAGAGCAAATCACCTTCACTCACCCAAGCGCCTGATTGCGCAGGTTTGTTAGAGATATAGCCCGAGATAAGAGACTCAATTTGCGTATTTTCGAGATCGACTTGAGATTGTTGATAGTCAATTTGAGCAACAGAAACAGCCGCTTTGGCACTAAGAAACTCGGCACGTGCTGTATCTAGCTCTCCTATTGAAAGGCTGTTCTTTTTGATGAGTGCTTGATAGCGATTATAGGTTGCTTTTCGTAATGCAAGATCCGCTTCTGCAAGCGCAAGATTGGCCTTCGCTTTGTTAACACTAAACTTAAAATCATCGGCTTTAATTTGAGCAAGTAGTTGCTGTTGGTTTACAGCATCTCCCACTTCAAGGTTATTCATCTCAACAACGCCAGGCACCTCAGCCACAATACTGTGTTTGTTCAATCCTTGAACATGGCCGATCAACTCTGTTGCTTGAGTTGCTGAAACTTGAGTTGTAAAAACTCCGAGAAGTGCTGCAAGCGCGATAATTTTAGTTTTCATAATTCGACCCTCACCTATTGATGCAATCTATTATTGAACTGACTTTGTCGAATTAAAGTCAAAGTCGATGCTAGATTTATAATGAATTTGATGAAATTTCATTTTTTTGATCAACGCTATCCATTAGAGATAAGTTCGACATGATTTTAGGTTGGCTACATTTTTGATAAGGGCAGGTCTTTGGGTGGGACAGAGGCTTGAACGCAGTCGTATTTTGGTTGTTGAAGACAATATCGAACGACAACGCATTATTGCCGATTTCTAAAGGTCACTCTTCCATAAAACAACGCATACAAAAAAGGACATCGAGTGATGTCCTTATTTTTATGAAATTGAGTTCGACTAGCTAACTAAGCTTTTCCTTTCACACCACAGCCTTTAATCACTAGCTGCGTGATAAATTCAGCGGCATCGGCATAGTCTTTATCATCGAGTTGGTCTTTCTGCATCACACTGCAAATCTGCCAGCCAAAATCGGCGTAGGTTTGGGTGGCTGCCCAGATGGTAAACATCAGGTGGTGTGCAGGAACATCGTCCATTAAGCCTTGTGCTGACCATGTCGAGAACTTATCAAGAATCATCTGGGATTGCTTATACAGCTCGTCACCAATCTCTTTCGGCAACACTTTCGCACCCGACATCACTTCATTGGCAAATACCTTAGAGGCATGTGGATGATCGCGAGAAATGATCAGCTTGGTTTGAATATATTGGGATAGGGCCTCAACAGGATCGCTGAGCTCTTCAATCGGACGAGACGCTTCAAGTAATGGCTGAGTGACGGTTTCAAGCACAGCGTTGTAGAGCTTATCTTTAGAGCTGAAATAATAGAATACGTTAGGCTTGGGAATGTCGGCCGCTTTCGCGATATCCGCCATTTTGGTTGCGGCATAACCATGAGTAGCGAATTGTTCGCACGCCACTTCGATGATTAAATCTTGATTCTTTTGTCTGATCCTAGACATATGACTTCCTTTACAGCTCATTACTTAAACCATAGTAATCAACGTGCTTCATTAGTCCAGAAGATAATTCAAGAACTCAAGGCCACCGCATTGATAACAAAAAATGGTCGCCCCTATGCACTGAGGAGCGACCCTTTTATCCGGTTGCTAAAGAATCAATATTGCACGGAAGTCATTGACGTTAGTCAGGGTAGGCCCTGTCGTCAGCAGAACGCCCGTTTGCTTGAAAAAGTCATAACTATTATTCGCCTCTAGATAATCATCGGCTTTGAGTGTTAAGCGAGTACCTTGTTGCCATGTTTGAGGTGTGATCCACGCGCCCGCATTGTCTTCTACACCATCAATACCATCAGTATCAGCGGCTAAAGCGAATATGTTTTCCTGCCCTTTTAACTCGTTATACAAACTTAAAAGGAATTCACAATTACGCCCACCGCGACCATTGCCTTTCACGGTTACCGTGGTTTCGCCACCGGAAAGTATCACGCAAGGCGTCTCAAATGGGTGCTTATGATTAGCCACTTGCTTAGCCAGTGCAGCGTGAACTTTCGCGACATCTCGCGCTTCTCCCTCTATGCAATCACTCAACACATAAGCAGGAATGCCCAAGCCTTCTGCCTCCGCAGCAGCAGATTCCAATGCTGACATTGGGGTGGCGATAATATGGTGCTCGGCGTTTTTCCAGCACTCATCATCTGGTTTCACGGTTTCTGACTCAGGGTTGTTCAACCATTCAAATGCCGAAGGTGGTGTTTCAATTCGATAGCGTTCCAGTATTGCCATCGCATCAAAGCGTGTGGTGGTGTCTGGTACGGTCGGACCCGATGCAATCACACTGATGTCATCGCCCGGTACATCTGAAATCGCCAAAGAGACCACTCGTGCTGGATAAGCAGCTTTCGCTAATCGCCCACCTTTGATTGACGATAAATGCTTACGAACGCAGTTCATCTCATCAATGGCTGCGCCCGACTTAAGCAGCGCTTTATTGATTTGTTGCTTCTCTGCCAAGCTGATGTCGCCACCGGGTAGACTTAGTAAAGCGGAGCCACCGCCAGACAGTAGGCAAATCACTGTGTCGTCAGCACTCAAGCCACTCACCAATTGCAGCATACGCTGGCTCACTTCTAAGCCCATCGCGTCTGGCACGGGGTGCGCGGCTTCAATCACCTCAATATGTTCGCAATGGGCGGTGTGCTCATACCGAGTCACCACCAAGCCTTCAAGATCACGCAGTGCAAGGTCTTGTTGTTTCTTTGCCTGCCAAACCGCTTCAAGCTCTGCTGCCATTGACGCGGCCGCTTTTCCTGCTCCTATCACCACAGTACGCCCGGCTTGATTAGCAGAACGATAAAAAATGTCTTGAGGGAGAAAAGGTTCGATGTGATTTTTAGGTAGCGCCTGATTAACAGCACTTGAGAAAAGGGTTTGCAGAAATTGCTTAGCATCAATGTCCATCAGCCACTCCTTAGTTGACGGAGAAAAAAAGAACCCCGATACAAGGCCAAAGGGTGCCTGCTAAGATCAAGTTGGAAAGGAACAACTTCAACCTCTGCCTCGTATCAGGAACGCGTATAAAAGGAGACGAAACTACGCGATTTATAAACAAACTCTTGGGCTACGAATCGATAGCAGCCCCAATTAATTAACGGATAATCGGTTGATTGATTAACCACTAAACGGACAACCCGTTAACTAGATTAACGAATCGAGTGGTCAGAGCGTTTCTCTATCGCTTGGATAAGCGCAGAGTGGTCCCAACCTTCACCGCCCATTTCGGCACACTCGCCAAACAACTCCTGAGCATTCGCCGTATTCGGCAGTGCGACCCCTAGCTCTTGCGCGCCCGTTAGCGCTAAGTTGAGGTCTTTTTGGTGAAGTGAGATTCTAAAGCCAGGGTCAAAGGTGCCTTCAACCATGCGCTCGCCGTGTACTTCCAAGATCTTAGAGTTAGCAAAGCCGCCCAATAGAGCCTGACGTACGCGTGCTGGATCGGCACCGGCTTTTGAAGCAAATACCAAGGCTTCAGACACCGCTTCGATATTCAGAGCAACGATGATCTGGTTAGCCACTTTACACGTTTGACCTGCACCGTTATCACCCACCAGCGTGATGTTCTTACCCATGATTTCAAATAGCGGACGGGCTTTATCAAAGGCGTCTTGCTCACCGCCCACCATGATAGTCAGAGCTGCATTGATAGCGCCTACTTCGCCACCTGATACCGGAGCATCAAGGTATGACGCGCCGCCTTCGTTGATTCGCGCTGCAATGGCTTTGGTCGCGATTGGTGAGATAGAACTCATATCGATAACCAGTTTTCCAGCAGCGCCACCTGCGGTGAGGCCTTGTTCGACGCCGTTGTCACCAAACAGGACGTCTTCCACTTGAGGTGTATTCGGCACCATTAGAATAATGACATCCGCCGCCTCTGCCGCTTCCGCGGGTGAATGACAAACTGTTGCGCCAGCGGCAACGAGATCAGCTGGTGCTGCATTAAAATGATCCGAAAGAATCAAATCGTGACCTGCTTTTTGAAGATTACTCGCCATAGGTTTACCCATGATGCCAGTTCCGATAAATGCAATTTTAGACATGTTGCTCTCCTTAATGTTTGAGGGTTACCAGACGCAATTAACGGTACTGGTGCAGCCAACCAAGGCCTTCTGTCGTTGTTGTTTTCGGCTTATATTCGCAGCCAACCCAACCTTGATAGCCAAGTTCATCAAGATAATTGAGCACGAATGGGTAATTGATTTCGCCAGTACCCGGTTCGTGTCGGCCTGGATTATCCGCCAGTTGCACGTGTGCGATTTGGCCAATGTTCTGCTGCATGGTCGGCGTAAGATCGCCTTCCATAATTTGCATGTGATAAATATCGTATTGGATAGAAAGGTTATCGCTCCCAACCTCTTTGATGATCGCTTTGGCTTGCTCCGTGGTGTTCAAGAAGAAGCCCGGAATATCACGGGTATTGATCGCCTCTATCACTAGGCTGATGCCTTCTGCTGCTAGCGCGTTCGCCGCGTAATGCAGGTTAATCACAAACGCCGATTGCGCATCTTGTTGGGTCACACCTTGCGGAACAATCCCGGCCAAGCAATTCACTTGAGTACAACCGAGCGCTTTTGCGTAAGCGATGGCTTTAGGTACACCCGCTTGAAACTCTTCTACTCGTGCTGGGTCGACCGCGATACCACGGTCGCCAGCGTCCCAATCACCCGCAGGCAGGTTAAATAGCACTTGCTCTAGGTTATTAGCGTCGAGCTTTGCTTTGATTGCCTGAGCATCAAAAGCGTAAGGGAAAAGGTATTCCACACCTTGAAAGCCCGCTTCTGCGGCGGCTTCAAAGCGATCCATAAAATCAACTTCCGTGAATAACATTGACAAATTTGCTGCAAATTTTGCCATGACTCTGTCCTTATTCTTTATTTGGTGAAACTATGACTGTTTAGTGAAGCCTCGCTCAATTGGAGGCTTTTCCGTAGAGCTAAACCTCAGCTCTACGGATACACATAACTTAATGATTACTTGTACGCTAACGCCGTTGGGGCATCGCCGCGACTTTCGGCAAGTGGCTCAAACTCGTTGATGGCATTGATCTCAACGCCCATCGCTATGTTGGTTACTCGCTCAAGAATCAGCTCAACAACAACTGGGACTTTATGCTTGTTCATCAGCTCTTTTGCTTGCTCAAACGCAGCGGCAATTTGCTCAGGCTCACGAACTCGAATCGCCTTACAACCTAAACCTTCAACAACCGCGACATGGTCAACCCCGTAGCCTTCAAGCTCTGGCGCATTCTGGTTATCAAACGCCAGTTGTACACAATAGTCGATATCAAATTGGCGCTGTGCTTGGCGAATCAAACCTAAGTACGAGTTGTTCACCAACACATGAATGTATGGCAGGTTGAATTGCGCACCTACTGCCAGTTCTTCGATCATAAATTGGAAATCGTAATCACCAGAGATAGCAACGATATCGCGATCTGGATCGGCCGCTCGTACGCCTAATGCAGCGGGTGTAGTCCAACCTAGTGGACCTGCTTGACCACAGTTGATCCAGTTACGAGGCTTATAAACATGCAGGAACTGAGCGGCGGCGATTTGCGACAAACCAATGGTGCTCACATAACAAGTGTCACGACCAAATGCCTTGTTCATCTCTTCATAAACACGCATCGGTTTCATTGGCGCTTCATCGAAATTGGTTTTACGCAGCATGGTCGACTTGCGTTCCTGACACTCACTTGCCCAAGCATTTCGGTTCGGCAGCTTGCCAGCATCACGCCACTCTTGCGCCACTTCAACCATTAGCTCTAGTGCAGCTTTCGCATCAGAGACTATGCCTAAATCCGGGCAGAACACACGACCGATTTGGGTTGGTTCAATGTCCACATGTACGAACTTACGGCCTTCGGTGTAAACATCCACAGAGCCAGTATGACGGTTTGCCCAACGGTTACCGACACCAAACACAAAATCAGAGTTAAGCATGGTTTCGTTACCGTAACGGTGAGAAGTTTGTAGCCCTACCATGCCCGCCATTAAGTCATGATCATCCGGGATCGATCCCCAACCCATTAAGGTTGGAATCACAGGAACACCAGTGATCTCGGCAAACTGTTGCAACAATTCAGATGCGCCAGCGTTAATCACGCCACCACCGGATACAATCAGCGGTTTTTCCGATTGAGACATCATGGTTAATGCTTTCTCAACCTGCGCGCGTGTCGCTTGTGGCTTATAAGGTTCTAGCGGTTCATAGGTATCGATATCAAATTCAATCTCAGCCAACTGAACATCAATCGGTAGATCAATCAGGATTGGACCCGGACGACCCGAACGCATTAAATGAAAGGCTTTTTGAAATGCGCGTGGCACTTGAGCAGGTTCCAGTACCGTGGTTGCCCACTTAGTCACAGGCTTAGCGATAGATTCAATGTCGACCGCTTGGAAATCTTCTTTGTGAAGACGAGCACGTGGCGCTTGGCCTGTGATGCATAGAATTGGAATCGAATCTGCAGACGCAGAATAAAGACCCGTGATCATGTCCGTTCCCGCAGGGCCAGAGGTACCAATACACACACCAATATTGTCTTGATTAGTGCGCGTGTACCCTTCGGCCATATGCGATGCACCCTCTACGTGGCGAGCTAAGACGTGGTCGATTCCTCCGAGCTTTTTCATAGCCGCATACATAGGATTAATTGCTGCGCCGGGAACACCAAATGCGATGTCTACACCTTCACGTTTAAGCACCTCTACCGCTGCTTCAATCGCTTTCATAATTGCCATTCGAACCTCCAGTTCAGATTGTATACAATTAAACTAACTTTTGTGTACTATGAACCATCCTCGCTATTTATCAACCCCAAAATGAAACAATTTCGTTACATCAAGCTGCCATTTTGAGTAAGCACCCACCTTGAAAAGCTTACAATTCATTGCTTTACATAAAATATCTTTACGTAAAAATAAATCACAAAAAGACCAAATGATAAATAAATGTTAAATACCCTTTGCTTGTTTACAATTTATGCAATATAAATACCCTTAAAAAGAGCATTTTGTATACAAAGTGACATCGTATTGTTCAAAGGAGACAACAATGATGAATGACGTAAAAGAGAGAGAAGAAGTACAGTGTATGCAGGTACTCGGGAATATGGACAACTCCGAGTACAAAGAGATCTTGTCTAAAGATGCATTAAAATTCTTAGAAGCTCTCGTCAATAAGTTTGGAGATCGCCGTCATGCCCTGCTAAGTGACCGCGACGTAAAACAAGCTCAATATGACGAGGGTGAGTTACCCAATTTCAGAAAAGACACCATTTCCATTCGTCAGAATAAAGAGTGGAAAGTGGCAACACCGCCACCAGAGCTACTCGATCGCCGCGTAGAGATCACCGGGCCTATCGAAAGAAAGATGGTGATCAACGCGTTAAACTCAGGCGCGAAAGTCTTCATGTGTTGCTTTGAGGACGCGTCTTCCCCGACTTGGGCCAATATGGTCGAAGGGCAAATCAACCTAAGAGATGCCAACCTTGGTACCATTAGTTACTTCGATGAGAAGAAACAGAAGAGTTACCAATTAAACAACGATCCTGCACTGCTGATTGCCCGCCCACGTGGTATTCATTTACCTGAGCAGTCCATTCAATTCAACAATCAGCCTATCGGCGGTTGCTTGATGGACTTCGCCTTATACTTTTTCCACAACTATCAATCACGTGCACAACAAGGTTTGGGGGTTTACTACTACATTCCAAAACTTGAAAGCATGGAAGAAGCACAATGGTGGGACGATATTTTCAGCTTCACCGAAAATTATTTCCATGTACCAAAAGGCACCATTCGCGCGACAGTATTGATCGAAACGCTACCAGCCGTGTTCCAGATGGAAGAGATCTTGTATGCAATGCGTGATCACATCGTGGCAATGAACTGTGGTCGTTGGGATTACATTTTCAGCTACATCAAAACGCTGAAGAACCATAAAGACCGCATCCTGCCAGATCGTCACGGCATCGGCATGGATCAAGAATTCCTCAACGCCTATAGCCAACTGTTGGTGCGTACTTGTCACGCTCGTGGCGCACTGGCGATGGGTGGTATGTCAGCCTTTATTCCAGCGAAAGACCCGCAAGAGATGGCGCGAGTGACGGCCAAAGTCATTGAAGACAAACAGAGAGAATCTCAAAACGGACACGATGGCACTTGGGTCGCGCACCCTGCACTGGTTGATTTAGCGATGTCGATATTCGATAAGCACCTCGATGGCAAAGTAAACCAAATGGACTTCCAAAGCCCAGACCATGTGATCAATGCAGACTCTCTGCTAAAACCTTGTGAAGGCAGCCGCGACGAAGCAGGCGTTCGTAAGAATATCCGCATCGCGCTGTATTACATCGAAGCTTGGATTCAAGGCTACGGCTGTGTACCTATCTACGGCCTTATGGAAGATGCCGCCACCGCTGAGATCTCGAGAGCCAATATCTGGCAATGGATCCATCACGGGGTAACGCTCGATGATGGCCAAACCTTTACCAAATCACTATTCCACTCTTGGCTTTACCAAGAGCTGGACACCATAAAACATGAAGTCGGAGACTCGCGCTATGCAGCAGGTCGATTTGAAGAGACAGCCGATCTTTTCTATCAACTTTCTACAGCCGACGAGTTCGCTGCCTTCCTAACTTTACCCAGCTATGGGCTATTACAAGAGTCCAGTTAGGACTCTTGTACCGAGCTGAATCAGTCGATGATATTCACAACAAGAGTAATGATTGGCTGACTTAGCTTGGTACATGGCCCCTTGATAAACTAGGAGATAACATGGGAAGTTTGACTCTACAACAAGCGTTAACCATCATCGATGGCACCTTAAAAGCAGGAAACAAGATCCACACAGAACCTTTGACGGTCGCCGTCTTAGACAGTGGTGGCAAGCTGATTTCTTTGCAACGTCAAGACGGCTCTAGCATGATGCGACCAGACATCGCGATCGCTAAAGCGTGGGGAGCACTCGCACTGGGCTGTTCCTCAAGAAAACTCGCCCAAGATGCTGACAACCGACCAGCATTCATCTCCGCCGTAAACGTACTCGCACACGGTAACATGGTGCCAGTGCCAGGGGGGCTACTGATTCGAGACAAAGATAAAACGGTACTTGGTGCGATTGGTGTCAGCGGTGACATCTCAGACATCGACGAAAGCTGCGCCATCAACGGCATTGGTTGTGCAGAACTGTTCAGTGACGAGATGCTCCAAGCTTAACTCGCCAATTCGCTATACTTGAAGTTCTTAAACAAGAACAAAAAAACCGAAGCTATTAGGCTTCGGTTTTTTATTCATAAGTTGCGCCAACAACACTAACGAATAGCATGTGGTTAGACAAAGAACGCTAACGTACAAGAACCATTAAGCGCGTCCATTTAGCGTCTTCCTTCAACTTGTTAGACAGCCAGTAATCAACACTAAACGATCCGGCGCCAAGTACCGCTAACGCCAGATACCCACCAGCAACAGAGACATTTTTGTAGAAGTGAATCATTTGACCCGACGAACTTGGGTCGAAGTGAAACATAACACCGGAAGCCAAAGAGAAAAACGCAATCGAGAACGCTGTAAAGCGAGTCATAAACCCAGCTAGAATCGCAAGCCCACCACCGAGTTCAAGCAAGATAACCAAAGGCAACAAGTAAGCGCTGACGCCTTGAGATGCCATGTATCCCGCCGTTCCTTCATAGCTAAATAGCTTTCCCTAACCGGCTTGAATAAACAAGTAAGCCAATAAAATGCGAGCGAAAAAAGTCAGTGTGTCGTTCAATCTAGTGTTCATAGTTCTAAGCCTTGGTAAGTTTCATTGCCAATAGGTTATTCGACTTAGCATTAAGATGATAACGAGAAAAATAGAACAACTTGTTTGAAATTTTAGTAGACATACTCGCATACAAATTACTGACTAAATCCGAAGATTGAACAACCTCAATGCTGTTACCATTGCCTAAAATTCATTGAAACACTTGCTTTGAAAAAGCTGAGAAGTGCTGGAGAGCCTCGGCTCAACCTAAGCCATCTAAGTGAGTCAGAGAAATAAACCCATTTAACAAACACAAAAAAACCGAAGCTCATCACTTCGGTTTTCAAATCAGTTCGAGTTAACTCACGTCGGTTACTCGTACGCGCTCAACCATGTTTTCAGAAGTTGGTTGGTGTTCTTCTTCTGACTCGCAGACAATGATTTAACCAGTTTTTTCTGCATTTCGACATGTTCAGTCATCATTTGGTCAATCAGAATAAGACCATCTTTAGTTAACTGGACACTCACGCTGCGTCTGTCTTCTTTGCTGTGCTCACGACTGATCAGCCCTTTGGCTTCTAGCTTATCAAGGCGATTGGTCATCGCACCTGATGTCAGCATCATCGACCCGATCAGTTCTGACGGAGTCAGTCGGTAAGGCTTTCCAGAACGTCGTAACGTCGCCAGCACATCAAACTCACCCAGCTTCATGTCGTATTTTTTATGAAGCTCGGCAACTTGCGTCTCCATATACTTGGCAATACGCATAATCCGACCCATCATTGCCATAGGCTCAGTTTCTAGTTCGGGCTTTTCCTTTGCCCATTGCTCTACTACGCGGTCGATAGCATCCATTTGCAATCTCGCTCCGTTGTTAGTCTGATTACTTCAAACTAGTTTAACATAAAGATACTTTACAACCACTAGTTCTCAGTATACAGTTCACACAATAGTTATCTTAACGTAAAGATATTTCAGATGAACATATTATTAGCAATGATCCCCGCGTTCTTTTGGGGAACAACCTATGCAGTGACGCAATTTACGCTACAGGAGTGGCCACCATTATTATTGGGTGCTTTGCGTGCGTTACCTGCTGGTTTGTTATTGCTAGCAGTAAAGCCAACACTACCTAAAAAAGGCGAGTGGCAGATCATTTTCACACTGGGCCTTATCAATATCGCGACCTTCTTTGGCTTGATCTTCGTGATGGCGCTAACGCTACCTTCGGCAATCTCTGGCGTGGGTATGATCTCTGTGCCGGTGTTCGCGATGATCTTCCACTGGGTAGTGAAAAAACAGCGCCCACACCTGATTCAAGCCCTTTCAGGTATTGGCTTGATCACCTTAGCGTGGGTACTCTTTAACCCAAGCCAAATTGCTCTGAACCCAATAGGTTTAGGCGCAATGTTCGCCGCGATCATGTGTATCGTTATCGGCAGCAGCATTACCAAGTCACTGGGTAATCGCATGCACTGGTGGAAGGTATTAACGTGGCAACTGATTCTGGGCGGTACGATTTTGTCTGTCGCGTCTGGCGTTCATGCATTCATCGACCCGCAGCCTTATGTTAATGCTGTGACTCATTTCGATACTCGCAATGCGATGGGCTTGGTTTGGGTTATTGGTCTAAATACTGCACTGGGTTACGGCATGTATGTGTGGTTGCTACAACGTATGTCTGTGGTTGATTTCACCTTCGGTGGCATCGCCAACCCAGTGGCTGGCATCGTGACCGGTATGGTGTTAATGGGTGAATCATTTACTCCAGTCCAATATTCACTAATGACCGGCATGATCGTGATGTCGCTGCTACCGCAACTTATTCTGGCAGTAAGACAGTCCAAACAAGTTAAGCCTGTTACGCAGTAGATACTGCCTCTTAAACGTATTGATCAAAAACGCGCCTCACTGTGGGCGCGTTTTTTGTTGCTATGCTGATAGCAATAACCCAACAGCCATTCTCGTGAGTTGATTACTTCTTGAGCAAAATTAGACCTCACAAAGAATAATGACTTTACTTAAACTATCTAAAGTGCATTTATTTTCTATAAAATAATTACATTAGAGATTTTATTCCTACAAAAAACTCAAATTAGAGATAAAAAGGCAAAACTTTTCTCCGACTACCTTTCTATACTGTGCCACGTCATTAAGGCGCTACAAGCCTATGATTTAAAATAATTATTAATGTGTAGTCACCATGAATTCGAAGTCGCTAACTATCTTGCTTTTTGTCTCTGTTTGCTTAATTTGGGGGACCACTTGGTTCGCTATGGAAGTAGCATTGCATTCTATCCCACCTATTTTTGCTACTGCGTTGCGCTTTTTACTTGCAGCCCCTCTGCTTGCGGTATTGGCGAAAGTCTTCAACCAACCACTGCTGTTCCCTAAAGGTAAGCGCCAATGGTTGCTTATTGTGGCGCTGATGTATTTCGCGATTCCATTTACGTTGATGATCTATGGTGAGCAATACATCTCTTCAGGTTTAGCGTCGATCATCTTCGCCAACATGCCTGTCGCTGTGATGCTGATGTCTGGCTTATTCTTAGGTCTACGACTGGCGAAACATCAAATCTTTGGTTTGGTCACAGCTGTTGTGAGCCTATGTTTAATCCTTGGTAATGAAATGCAGATGGGTGGCGATGACTACCGAATTGGCACGGTTTGCTTAGGCCTTGCTGTTGCGATTCACGCAGTGATGTATGTGCTGGTTCAAAAGCACTGCAAAGGCATTGAAGTACTGACCTACAACGCCGTACCAAGCTTAATTGCAGCTCTATTCTTATTTGCCGTATCAGCTATGGGCGAAAACGTAAATGTTGAATCTTTCACTTGGGATTCAATCTCAGCTGTGGTTTACCTAGGCTTTGTGGCGAGTGTGGGCGGCATTGTGGCTTACTTTAAATTAGGTCAGGTTTCGACCCCTTTCCAAGCGTCTATCTGCTTCCTAATTTTCCCTGTGGTTGCACTACTGATCTCTTGTTACATCAATGGTGAGGTTCTATCTGAACAGTCACTTGTAATGATGATTCCTCTACTTTGCGGCATCTTGCTGACCAAGGCCCCTAAGGGAATCTTCAAGCTACGCTCTTCTTTGAAAACAGTAAGTAACAACTAAGTTAAGCTAAGCTAAGCTAATAATCTGTCGATATAACCCTAGGGCTCGCAATGAGTCTCTAGGGTTTATTTAGTTACGACTCCGACTTAAAATTCTCTCTCACTTCCACCTCATATACTTCAACCAGTTCCAACGCTCCACTAGTTCACTGCTCATATGAAATAGCCAATAACGCAGCAATCGAATGACTTAAAAGTCACTATCGACTACATTAGAAACGCCGAGAACAACGGCTCTAGTCTTAACTGCACAGCCTACCTTCAACCAAGGAATGTCATGAGAACTCCCATCAAACACATGCGCCTGATTAAAGGTCAACCTTGTAGGGTTGAGGAACTGACTAACAGCGACGACGCGTTCTTAGAACCGCACAGACATGAATACTGGGAGTTGGTGTGGTGCGTGGATAGCTTAGGCAGTCAGAGCATTGATTTTGTAGACTATGACAACAAGGTCGGCCGTATTTTTACCATTGCTCCAGGCCAGGTTCACCGATCTGAACTAGTGGGAGAAAGCGCTCGTTTACTGGTGTTTACCCCAGGCTTTGTCAAGACCAACCATCGTAACACACAGCTGGTCGATACCGTTTTTGCCATGCATCAAAGTCGCCCTCCCTACTTAGATTGCAGTGAAGAAGGCAACCGCTACCTGCTGCCTATTTTCACTATGATTAAAGAGGAGTGTGCACGAGAAGAGAGCGACTGGGATTTGGTAGAATCCCTCATGAATAGCTTTTTGCGCTACATATTACGTTTTGCAACCCAATCATCATTGAAAGGCGAAGTGCGCGACAGCCGAGTAAACAAAGTGGTCGATTTGATAGAGCAACACTACACCACCCACAAGAGTTGTGAGTTTTATGCTCAAGCACTATCGATAACTAACAAACGCATCAATGAGATCGTGAAGGCTGAACGTGGTAAGACAGTCACCCAACTGATCCACGATCGAATCATCTTGGAAGCGAATCGAGAGTTGATCTTTTCGACCAAGACAATCAAAACCATCGCCTTTGAACTCGGCTTCGAAGACCCAGCCTATTTCAGCCGTTTTTACCGAGGGCAGATGAAAGAGTCCCCAGCAGAGTTTCGAACTCGATGTGCAGATAGTGCAACATAATAAGCAGATCATCCCTTTTTAGAACCCGGTTAAGTTCGGATAATGCTCCCTCTTTATTTCATCCAATTTGGTTAAATCCAATTTTTTGGGAGCTAACTCCAGTGGCCATCAACCTAAAAACCGATCCAATATCTAAATCCTTTTATCAATACCTTTGGCCAGCGCTAACCGGCATGGTGATCAAGTCTCTTTTCATCATGGGAGATGCATGGTTCGTCGGACGCGGTGTTGGCCCAGATGGGCTTGGTGCTATCGCGCTAACCATTCCTGCTTTCTCTATATTTACCGCTATCGCGATGATGGTGGGTATTGGCGGCGCGGCTCTTATGTCTATTGAAGTCGGCAAAGGAAATTCGGCGTCGGGTCAAACTCTCTTTAGCCAATCGATGCTGAGTACCGCCGTACTTAGCACCATTTCAGTCAGCATCGCTCTGTATTTTCTGGACGACATTATTGCGTTGATGGGCGCTTCTGGCTACATGGCTGAACTGACTCACGATTACCTGTCTGTGATGTTGCCATTCTTTGTGTTGTACTCGTTAGCTTGGGTCATGTCGTGCTTTGTTCGTAACGATACCAACCCAAAACTGGCCACTTACGCGATGTCGATAGGTGCCGTGGTCAACCTAGTGTTGGATTACTTCTTCGTCTTGAAATGGGGTTGGGGAATGAAAGGGGCAGCCTACGGTACAGCCATTGCACAAGGTGTCATCGCTTGTATTTTGTTAAGCCACTTTGTACGTAAACAAGGCACCTTGGAACTGAGCTTAAAAGGGATTGGTTTTAACAAACTGCCAAGCATTCTAAAAATAGGCACGCCGACCTTCTTCATTGAAGTAACCGCAGCGATGACAATTTTATTGTTCAACTACGTGTTGTTGCATCAGTTTGGTGAGAATCACATTATCGCCTATGGCTTAACCGCAAACATCGGGGTATTTGCGTTGTTTGTGATGGTCGGAATCGCTCAAGCCTGCCAGCCAATCATCAGCTTTAATCATGGTGCTAATCAGCCAAACCGCATCGAAGCAATTTTTCGTTTAGGTTTAAAAAGTGCAATAGGTAGTGGCTTGGTGTTTATGATTATTGTGTACCAGTGTGCGCCTCAAATCGCAGCTCTCTATTTAGGTGATTCGAGTGATTTGATTGGGCTAGCTGCAACCGCCTTAACGTTCTTTTTCTTTGCTGTACCACTAATGGGAGTCAACTTGGTGATCGCCAACCTGTTTCAGGCAACGGCGAAGCCTAAGCAAGCAACACTAATCTCTCTTGGTCGTGGTTTTGTCTTCGTCGCATTAGGCATCATCATCTTACCTAAACTATTCCCAGAACAAGGAATTTGGGCAAGTATTCTGTTCGCCGAGACCCTAACCGCAATAGTCAGTCTCAGCATGTTACGCAGTTACAGGAAACGCTTTACAGGCTCTTTAGAAAAACAGGTGGCCTAGGAAGTAATCCGTTTAAAGAGATTGCTTCTTGATCATCAAACGCCACATACAAAAAAGCTCCAATAGCGATATTGGAGCTTTTTATTTGCCTCTATCTAGCGTTAACGCCAGCTAAACATTCGCACTTCATTACCTTCTTCAGGTGTCTTAGGAATGTTTAAAGACAACGCCAAAGAAACCGCCGCCATCGCAGCACCGATGTAGAAAACCGTTGCAGGGGACGATAACCAAATCACACCAAACACGACCGGAATAACAACCGCGGCTATATGGTTGATGGTGAAAGAGACACCAGCGGTTGATGCCATGTCTGCCGGGTCTGCGATTTTCTGGAAGTAAGTTTTGATCGCCAGCGCCAATGCAAAGAACAGGTGATCGATCACGTAAAGTGCCGCCGCCCACTCCGCGCTTTGCACCAAGCCATAACCGACAAACACACCGATCAAACCCACATATTCGAAGATCAACGCCTTGCGCTCACCAACCACACCGATAAATCGACCAATGCGCTTCGCAAACAAGAAGTTAAATAGGTAATTAACCAAGAACAACAATGTGACGTCGGCAGCCGAGTAACCAAACTTCTCTACCATCAAGAAGCCTGCAAACACAGTGAAGATTTGTCTTCTCGCACCGCTCATAAACGTTAGCGCGTAGTAGAGCCAGTAACGCTTCCGCAGTACCAACTTCTTATTCTGTGGCGTCTTGGTTTGAAACTCAGGGAAGCCAAAGGTCATCACCAAAACTAAAACAAAACCAATTCCGCCAGTGATACCATACACCCAAGCAAAGTCGAGTTTGAGTTGCTCTAACATCACCCAAATAGAGCTATAAGTGATTAAAGATGCCAACGCGCCAACGGAGATCATCTTACCTAACATCTCTGGCGCTTCTTCTTTACTCAACCATTGTAGTGACAAAGACTGCTTCAGCGTTTCAAAATAGTGGAAGCCCGTCGACATCAAAATCGTAGTCAGCAACAGACCAGTGAGTGAAGGGAACAGACCCGTAATCGCGGTGCCTACAGTGAGCATCGCTAGCGATATCAACATAAAGCGTTGTTCACGTATGAAGGCCAGCACAAACACTACGGTAAACGCTAAGAAACCAGGTATTTCACGAACACTTTGCAGTAAACCAATATCCGCACCATCAAAGTTCGCTTTTTCAATCACGAAGTTATTAAGCAGTGCCATCCAGCTCGAAAACGCGATAGGGACAACAATCGAAATCAGTAATAAAAAGTTTTGCGGCGTTTTCCAGCTCGCAGTTCTATCGAACATTGACGGACTCCTGTTCGTCTAATTGAGTAAGCACTCGTAAGGTCAACTGCTCAGTATACGGGTTAATCTTCCAATGCTCTGGGCTCCAGCCTTTTACGAAACGTTGGAAGTCGGCCCATGCGACATAGAACATTGGTCGCCAAGCGGATTCGACTTCATAGAACGAAAGCTGTGGCTGATAGTACGCCAATGCCTCTTTCAAGTGTCGGAAGTAAATATCCAGTACCTGTGGCTCAAGTTCAGCGCAGTCTTGCGGCCTCACCGCACTACTCATGAACAAAGCGACATCTTTCATCGCACAACCATGGCCCACATATTGGAAATCGACCGCAGCCGCGCGCTCGCTTTCAGAATCAAAACAAAAATTGGCGAGCTTGGCATCGCCATGGACTAAGGTTTGATATGGACATTCTTTTAATAAACGGTCGATGTGCTTGGCTTGGTTCTTCAATGGTAAATCAGCCAAGGCATTGAGTTCATCAGGGCGTGTATCTAGATGCCAATAAGTACCGACTTGCCACAATGATGACAACTGCTCTTGATTGATATTGATGTGCTTTGCGTGAAAGTTAGCAAGCCATTTAAGGCAAGCATTACGTTGTTTTTGCTCTTCTCTTCTGTAACTAGATGCCTGATAGTCAGAAGCAGCAAGCACATCAAACTGAGAGATCAACGGGAAGCCAATATCCGCTAAGTCTTGCATCACTATCAGCCACTCATTCTCTTCTAGTTCACATTGCAGCCCAACAGGTACAGGGCAGCGCTCGTCCCATTGTTGGGTGAATGACTGATACCAAGCTGTTTCCACTTGGTAAGAGTGTACCTTTCGTTGGTGAGAGAGTTTGGTATTCCAACCCTTTGGGTGTTCAGCTTTATCTGGCAACGCGACATGTTTAACAATCACACTCTTGAGTTCCGCACTGCTTTCTTGAGAAAAGACTAAGCGAACTAACTCGCCATATCCACCCCATAGGCGTTGAATCACTTGGACATCAAACCCTTCATGACAACCCAGCGAGGTCGCTATTTTTTGATAAAGCTCATTTTGATAAAACTCTTGTTGATAAAGCTCTGGCTGATTT
This sequence comes from Vibrio sp. 10N.247.311.51, assembly GCF_041467855.1. Lineage (NCBI taxonomy): Bacteria > Pseudomonadati > Pseudomonadota > Gammaproteobacteria > Vibrionales > Vibrionaceae > Vibrio > Vibrio sp. 10N.247.311.51. The sequence continues at coordinate 180,904 of NZ_JBFSVK010000001.1, forward strand.
TGACTTGAACCCGCTTCAGGTTGAGCTCGATTATTCGACGATATTGATTGAGACATATTACTCGTTGTTATGCTTTATCGGATAGAAGGTGTGACCACTGTGGCTGCCTATTCATGTAGTGAACCACATAGCTACAAACCGGCACAATTTTGAAGTCCGCTTGTTCAATTTCAGGCAATACCGACTCCATCATCACCTTCCCAAAGCCCTTGCCTTGCAGTTCATCAGGAATGCGTGTCGACATGATATGTAGTACATCTCCGTCCTTTTGATACTTAACGACCGCGAACTGGTTGGGTTCTAACTCTACCGTGATCTGGTTCACTTCTTGATCCCATTTTACTGCCTGCATTCTCAACTCCTGCAAATAATTGATACGACAAACAATAAAAGTTTGAAGTATGAGTTCCTTGTAATAGACTAGCGCAAGTGCATATAAATAAAACTAAGTACTTACAATCAAAGAAAATATTATTATAGCGTGTGGTTATAAATAAAATTCAAACCAATTAAAAGCACTCTATAAATTGCGTTAGTACACCTACTAAATCTAGCACGTAATAACCCCTTGTTAGCAAGTTACCAGTATAACTAACAGACGCATGTTGGCGCATGGAGAACATATAATGAACGCACCCCTGAAGAAGCCTTTGGAGCATAATCAGGCACTTCAAGACCCTCGTAATCGCACCGTTTCCACTATCAATAGCACTGATGCACTGGCCATGATTGAGCACGGCAGTGAGCTGACATTAAATGTCTCGACTCCCGTTGGCACGAAGTTTCTCGCCACCACCAAGTTTATCGGTACGCACAGTGATAACTGTATTGTGGTTGAGGTTCCCGAGGTATCCAATGAAGATCTGAACTTTTTCTTTCAAGAAGGTTTTTGGATGACCGCTCGTGCGTATTCTCTACGAGGTGAAGGCGCGCTTATCCACTTTAGAAGCCAAATTCACCATAAAATTGGTGAACCCTTCCCTATTCTAGTGCTGTCTACACCAAGCACGATGCAAGTGACACAGCTACGTAAAGAAACACGCTATGAAGTGAATCTGGCTTCAAGAATCATCTTCAACGACCAGCGAGCAAACTGTGAGATACGAGATTTATCGAAAAGTGGTTGTCGTTTCGTTACCTCACCAACCTCTCGTGCGATTCAGATTGCCGATCGCGTGTCTATTGAGATAACCCCTGAGAACTACAACGGACCACTGATTCCGCCATTGCGAGGCATCGTCTGCAATCTACAGAAATCGACACACTACGCTCGATACGGTGTCGAATTTGATGATATTGGCCGAGCTAACGCCAAACACTTGTTGGCAAAACTGAAGTTCGATGGCACCAAGCTTTGCTTACGAAATGGGTAACGCCTTTTAACACGCGACTTTCACCGAATACAGCAAGCTGACCAACTACAATTAGTTCACTGGCAAACTAAACCTCAACCAACAAAAAAGCCATCGACTCTAGAATCGATGGCTTTTGCGTTTTGGCTGTTTGTTTATTTGTTTAGCTATCTAGATATTCAAACTATTTGCGCAGTGCGTTCAGTTTAGCTTGGGCGATACCAAAGATAGTATCAATTGGATAGCTACCCTCATCACTTGCTTCACCAGCGGCTTTGCCTGTGAACAGCTCAATCGCCTCTGTTACATGGTCAATCGCCCAGATATTAAACTCGCCCTTTTCAACCGCTTTCACGATATCGCTACGCAGCATCAGGTTGTGAACATTTGAACGCGGGATGATCACCCCTTGTTCGTTTGAACGCCCTTTGATTTCACACACATCAAAGAAACCTTCAATTTTCTCGTTCACACCACCAATAGGCTGAGACTCACCAAACTGGTTCATCGAGCCTGTAATCGCGATGTCTTGACGGTTTGGCTGCTTAGAAAACGCTGACACCACCGCACAGAACTCAGCCATACTCGCACTGTCACCATCGACGCCACCATACGATTGTTCGAAGGTGATGTTAGTGGTGAGCGGGACTTTGGCTGTCTTGCCAAATACGGAAGAAAGGTAAGCCGACAAGATCATCACGCCTTTTGAGTGAATGCTGCCACCTAGGTCTACGTTTCTTTCAATATCAATCACTTCACCATCACCGTAAGCGGTGGTTGCCGTGATTCGGTTCGGCGCACCAAACATATGATCCGTCGTGCTGAGTACAGACAGCGCATTCACTTGCCCAACCGCTTGACCATCAACATGGATTAGCGTTGTGCCGTTAGTGAAGGTTTCCATCACGCTGTCTTGCAGTCGTCCGACACGCATCTGTTGGTTAGATAACGCTTGGTCGACGTGCGTTGCACGAATCAGGTTCGATTTTGAGCCTCTCGCCACGTAGTTTGATTCACGAAGCAGATTAGCAATGTGAGCAGAGTGCAGAGACAATTTACCTTGGTCACCCGCCTGACGAGAGCTGTGCTCAATGATGCGAGCGATCGCTTTACGGTCACAATGCAGCATGTTGTTGTCGTGCACGATGCTCGAAATAAAGCGCGCGTAATGCATTTCAGAATCGGGAGTACGCTTCATCTCATCTTCAAAATCGGCCGTTACACGGAACAGTTCACCAAACTCTGCATCGTAGTGTTGCAGCAGTTGGTAAGTTCGGTAATCGCCAAACAGGATGATCTTAACATCCAATGGAATCGGTTCTGGATCAAGCGATACCGCCCCCGTTAAGGTCACCTCTTTTTCTAATGAAGTGAAGCTCAATTGACGTGAACGCAGTGCTCGTTTCAAGCCTTCCCAAACGTACGGCTGCTCAAGTACCTTCACCGCATCCATCAGTAATACGCCACCGTTGGCTCTGTGTAAGCTACCTGCACGAATCAATGAGAAGTCTGTAAAGACAGTGCCCTTGAACGTTGCCGTTTCTACATAGCCAAACAGAGAGTGATAATTTGGATTCTCTTCCACCACGATCGGCAGAGTCTCCTCCTTTTGGCTCACAATCACGTTAACCTTGTAGCGACGCGGCATTTTCTTATCCAAAGAAGCGGTTGCAACTTCTGCTTGCTCAGTGCTCTCTTCTAAGAAGATGTCAGCGTTGTCGACAATGTCTTTACGCAGTGCCGTTAGGTACTTTTTAATGTCTGGATATTGGCTGTAATCCTTCTTCAATTGCTTGATGAAGTGCGTGATCACGTCTCGCGCCGTATCATCATTCAGTTTTTGAATTTTCTCAGTGTACGTTTCTTCAAGTTCCGTCAACTCACGAGAAATGGTTCGCAGACCGACTTCCAATCCATCAATGGTTTTATCGAACTGGTCTTGCTCTTCTGGCGAAAGCAGATCGAAGCTCTCTTCGGTATGAAGATCATCCCCATTCATGGCCACAAACTGGTAATCACCCTGAGTGGTGATCGTCAGGTTAATGCCCTTGTCTTTCGCTTCTTGGCTAATGCTTTCTAACGCGGCTTGTTGCTTAGCTGCTAATTGGTTTTTAAGCCTGTCAGCACGGCTAAAGTACATCTCGTTATCAAACGCTAGAGGCATACCTTTCAGCAGTTTACGCATCAATTTTTCAATATCTTGCTTTAAGCTGCTGCCAACGCCACGCGGCAATTTCAGTACCTTAGGTGTACGAATATCTTCAAAGTTCGCGATATAACACCAATCAAAAAGCTCCTGCACTTCTTGAGGGTGACGGTTCAGATAGCGCAAGATCATGGTGCGTTTACCCAGACCATTTCGCCCTATCGCATAAATGTTGTAACCCTTTTCCTTGATTGACATCGCGAACTCAACGGCTTTTTGTGCCCGTTCCTGCCCGACGATTTCGTCAATTGGAGCCAGTTCTTTGGTCGACTTACATGGTAGCTTATCTAAATCCGCTACCTGATACAGCTGTTCTGTATTGAGTCTTTGCATCGCCATCGCCGCCTCCTTAGTCCTTCATTACTTGGGTGTAGATAAAATCAGTGTAGATGTAATTTCCTACAAATTTAGTGACTTACGCTACACAGCTGTTCAACTGAACAAATAACACACAATTTAAGCCATTTTTAGGAATAGCTCGTCATTTAATTCACCAACTTAACATGTGAATGATTTTAATTTGCAATTGATAATAAATATCATTAACATTTTCTGATATTATAAATTGAGGATGTGGATATGGAAATTGAACGATGCTGGATGCACTACCTAAAAGCTGAACAGTTAATGGAACAAGGTCACTGGCCAGAAGCACAACGCCTTTATGGTGATGTTCTAACCTCACTTCCTCATCACATCCAAGATGCAGCATACCAAAGCGATATCAAGCCTTGCCAATTTGCCTGCTTGCTTGCCGGGTTAAGAGACGCGAGCGTCGCTCAATCAGAGATACTCAACCGATTAGGTCAGCACCAACAAGCCTTCGATACCTTGAATCAATCTTACGCTCTGATGCAATTTATCTCTCTGGAGAACACTGAGCTGATTCAACGTACCTTTGGATTATTGGAAAAGCAGAGCGAAGGTTTGCTCAATCACCTGATCGCTTTTTGCAGCGCTCAGCGCAGTTCGCATTGGATGCTCGAACTAGAACAAATTCAACGTGCTCATCACCATTTTGGGCAACTTAAAACAACGTCAGAAGTTCAATCTTCACCTAATGTCTTAAATTGATAAGGATATATCATGTCGGACCGGGCTCTTCTTAAAGTCAATAACCTCTCCGTTAGCTTCAAAACCAACGATGGAATCGTTGATGCGGTGAAAAAGGTTAACTTTACCCTTAAATCCAGCGAAACCTTGGCCATTGTTGGTGAATCAGGTTCTGGTAAATCTGTCTCTTCCAACGCACTGATGCGTCTACTTCCAGACAACGCCATTATTGATCCGCAGTCTCAAATTGAGTTTGAAGGCGAGTCTGTTCTCGAAAAATCAGAGCGTGAAATGCAGTCAATTCGTGGCGACAGAATCGGCATGATCTTTCAGGAGCCAATGACATCTTTGAATCCATACCTGCGTGTCGGCACTCAAGTGGCAGAAGCCATTATGTGTCACCGAAAGGTATCGAAATCAAAAGCAAAACAGCGTGTACTAGAGCTGTTCAATCTGGTGCATTTACCTATGCCAGAGCTGGCTTACACCAAGTATCCGCATGAGTTTTCAGGTGGTCAGTTACAGCGCATCATGATCGCAATGGCGCTGATCAATGAACCAGATATTCTGATTGCTGACGAGCCTACAACTGCATTAGATGTAACGGTTCAAGCTGAAGTGCTTGCTCTTATCAAAGAGATCCAAGGCAAGATGGGAATGGCAATTTTGTTCATCACTCATGACTTAGGTGTGGTGAAACACTTTGCAGACCGCGTGCTAGTGATGTGTAAAGGTGAGCTCGTAGAAGAAGGGATGACTCAATCTTTGTTCGATAGTCCTAAACATGATTACACAAGAATACTCATTAACTCGATTCCGAAAGGCGCTAAGGTTCCTGTTGAGGCGACAGCCCCAGAGCTATTGTCTGCTGACGACATCCGAGTTCAGTTCTTGGTGAAATCACACTTTATCAAGAGTAAAAGCCAGTACTTCGAAGCCGTAAAAGGCATTTCGTTGAATCTTAAGCAAGGCGAAACGCTAGGCATTGTTGGTGAATCTGGTTCAGGTAAATCAACCCTTGGACGTGCATTAATCGGCTTGCTGCCGAGTACCGGACGTATTGTTTACAAAGGCCAAGACGTTAGCTTATTAAATGATAAAGAGCGTCACAAGCTCAAGAAAGATGTCCAAATGGTGTTCCAAGATCCTTATGGTTCTTTATCACCACGCATGACAGTTGGGGAAATCATCACCGAAGGCTTAACGGTGCATCAACCTCATCTATCCAAGCAAGAACGTTTAGAAAGAGCGCGCAAAGCATTGATTGAAGTTCGCTTAGAGCCGAATTCAATAAACCGTTATCCACATGAGTTCTCTGGCGGGCAAAGACAACGTATCGCGATTGCTCGCGCACTGATTCTAGAGCCCTCTTTCATTTTGCTGGATGAACCGACTTCAGCACTCGATCGCTCAGTACAACTGACCGTGATTGACCTGCTGAAAGACATTCAAGCCAAGCACAATATCGGCTTCCTGTTCATCAGCCACGATCTCTCGGTAGTGAAAGCACTGTCGGATCGCGTACTGGTGATGCAGAAGGGCGAAGTAATGGAAGAAGGGTCTGCAGAAGAGATTTTCAATGCGCCGAAAAACAACTACACCAAGAAATTAATCGCTGCGTCATTCGACTTAGAAGATAAATCGAAAAAAAATGCCGCATAAAGGGAACTAATCAACATTAACAGCGTCTTATAATTACATTCTGAATAATCTCCTAATGGATTGAAATCTAGAATGGATATAGCAAAACTGGTTTGGCCGCCAAAAGAGAAATGTCGCATGGATGCGACATTTTTCGTTTCTGAAGGGAAATAATGTGTCTTTGACTGTAACTCCCTATGATTCAATCATTTCACAACTAACGATACAGAGATTTGGTCGACTCTCTGACGATTAGATCAATGGGTGGCAATCGAGCTTCATGCCGCTCGCCAGATAACAGGTTCAAAATCGACTGAGCACACACTTCACCAATCTCTTCAATCGGCTGTCTCAGCGTCGTCAGGGCTGGCGTGAAATACTTAGAGGTCGGCAAATCATCAAAGCCAATCACAGACACATCTTCTGGCACTTTATAACCGTGGTCAGACAGCGCCTTAATCGCCCCGTAAGCCGTTTGGTCATTAGCAGCAAACAAAGCAGAGAAGTGAACCTTAGATTCAATCAACTCTACCGTTTTCTCGTAGCCTGACTCACTACTGAAATCACCCTGTTTAACGAGTTTTGGCATCACTTTAATACCCGCCTCTTGAAGTGCTTTCTTATAGCCTTCAAAGCGATTTCCCGAATCAGGTTGACTTGAAAGCCCCTTAATATGAGCAATATTCACATGCCCTTGTTGTAATAAGTGAAGCGTCGCCATGTAACCGCCTAGCACATTATCGATATTGATTGAACGAACGTTGTCTTCAGCGAAATCATAACCGACCGCGACAATCGGGATGTCTTGCGCGTACTTGGCAATATCCTCTTTGGTGATGCTGCCTGTTACGATGATCATTCCATCGACATTGCTCTTAGCCAGATACTCTAAGGCGTGTATCTCGAGCTTTTTCTGCCAATGCCCGGTCGCGATCACTAACGAATAGCCTTGAGCGATCAGAGTTTTCTCCATGTCGTTGAGGATACGACTGGTATAAGGGCTGTCAGGGTGTTGCACCAACACACCAATGGTGAGTGAACGTCGGTTGGTGTTTTCTTGCATTTGGAAGTTAGGTTTGTAGCCCGTGTCTTTAATGGCTTGCTCAATGTTTTGGCTTTTATCATCCGACACATAAGTGGTTCGATTAAGGAAGCGAGACACGGTGCTGGGAGAAACGCCAGCCAGTCTTGCTACATCGTATACGGTGGTTTTTTTTGTTTTAGTGCGCATCTCGAATCCCTAATCAAGTGACATTCGGGGAGCTTTAAGCTCCCCATCAGTTTCAACCTGCATACCACTGCTTTAGCTGAAAATCGTGTCATTAAGTTAATACAAGTAGGCAAAGATCATCCCCGGTCTAAAGTAGCGACCAGCCGTATATTTCAAGCCAGTACTCAGTAACCATTTGTGTAAGCCTGCCAGCTTTTCTAACGGAATTTCACCGCTCACCATTTTAACAAAATTATCAGTATCTTTCGTCAATGTTGGATTGATCCGACCGTCAGACAGCACACATTTTTGACATTTAAGTACACTTAGCCAGTTTTTCGCATCATTTTGCGTCAATTTAAATGCTTCTATAAGATCTTTCTCATTGACAGACACAGAGCAATTGAACCCTTCTGGCGCTGCAAATGGAATTTTTGAATAGTCATAGAGCGCGGTATACACGGTATCCATCAATGTTTCTGCTTGCTGGTTTTTACCTGCCAGACTCAACGCCGTTGCGACACTAAACTGCACACCAATCCACACATCTTGAGCCTGAAATGCCTCATGCGGCGAACCATCGGCCAACGTCATATTCGCAACCCCAAGCTTAGGGCTGTTAATCTCAAAGTTGTGCTTATAAACATAGTCTAGTGCGCGTTGGATGTTCTCTTGCGGGAAAATACCGTCCAAGCCGATGAGCTTTAAGTAACTGTCGGCCAACAAGGCATCACCAAAACTGTTGTCAGAATCTGGCACTAAATCTAAGTATTCTTGAGTAAAGGCTTGTGGCGCCGTCTCACTCAGCAAGCGTTTCTTAGAGACTCTTTGAGATACCTTACTGATGCTAATGGAAGTATCCGTTTCATTGAGATAGGTATTGAGCGTGTGCTTGTCAGCAATCGCATCGCCGGTCAATGAAAGTCCTAAAGTTTCCAGAGCTTGATAGCCCGCACCGGTTAGATGCTTAGCCTGAACTGGCGTCACGAAGAAGTGGTAGTAACCCTCTTTGTCATCCCACAAACTTTGCTCAACGGTTGCCAACGCCTTTTTAGAACGCGTTAAGTAACCGTTAGCTCGCTCGCTTTCACCCATCAATTGTGCAAGCTCACTCGCCGCTTGCAGGCCAGCAACCCACAGGCTCGCACAGTAAATAGAGATGCCGTGAGACGCGAGGTTATCGAAGGTATCGTCTGTGCCACGGGTTAGTGGTAAATCGTCACCTTCAGCGATCAAATTCGATAAGAAATCGATGCTTTCAGTTACCGCTTGCCAGCACTCTTTAACCACAGAGATATCTTGGGTGTTTTGGTAATGGCGGTACACCATCAGAATGTATTTCGGCGCTAAGTCCTTCCATTCTTTCACGTTGTGCCAGCTGTAAGCATCGGGCTGGATGTCGAATGGGCTGCCTAAGTCGTGGATTACCGCACCTCGAATGGCACGTACACCTTGGTACTTTTCATCAATTAATTCTGCATTAGGCGTCGCTTCGTATTCCCAGTAGCGGCGCTCGGTAAAGTCTTCCGCCAAAATGGCTTTCGAGAACTCTTTCATCACACAGCCATCAAGCTCAGGCAATAAATAAAGCAACGAGAACGAGCCGTAGAAATACACATCCAGAGAGTTAAAGAATGGGTAGTCGACACACTCTTTAACCAAGAATTTATCTTCTTTATCCCATACCGTTGATTCCGCTAGGAAGGACAATGAGTTCATCGCCATCGTTGCATAGCGAAGTGCCGATTCAGGCTGCGAGATCTTGCTTTGAGCTTGCTCTAGGAAAGCGGTTTGTTGTGCGACGATCTGCTGCTCAATCGCTTCGAGCTTTGGCAACATGTCTTCTAACATAGGTAATGCAGGCTTTACTTGCGGGTAGAATTGCGTGTAAGCCTTATCTGAGTGCCAACCATTAAGCATGACTTTGCTGTGTGCCATCACCTGTGCAAAACGCAGATCAACAGACTCACCCGCTTCTAATTCAACCTGAACCACAACCAATGCGCTCAATGCTTCGCGCCCTGTGTAAATTCCTGTTTGGAATTCCGCGTTGGTACGGCCTGTTTTCAGTGCGAACTCTGTTTGCTGAGCAGTCTTAGAGGTATAAAGCGTTGGTTTGACAGAAATCGAAACCTTACCAGATTCAGTCAAATGGTTATCTGCTTGAACACCAAACACCACTTCGCCTTCAATATCGCTTTGATAAGGCGATTGGCTAGACAGTTGAACACCCGTAAAGCTGCGACTTTCACCCTTTAAGTTAACCACTTCATGCTGCTGAGCAATCGGATTTTGAGACAAGGTACATGCCGAATCCTGAATACCATCACGGCCTTTTTGGTAGGTTGAGCCAATCAAGTTTTGAAGCGGCTGAGCAAGCGTAATCACGCGTGGTTGCGATGAATTATTGGTTAATTCGAAGTGATTCCAGTGCATCGGTAAAGAACATAGGCGTTTGTTCTCTTTAACGATCGGAGAGACTACCTTACGCTTTATATTAATATCTTCGAAGCTACTGTATTTATATTCAGCCAGTGGATATAAAGCTTGGTATTCTATATCCCTACCATTAACACTATCTATATCACTGCCACTGATACTGATACTATCCATATCATTATTATCACCCGCAGTGAGTGATAATAATCTCGTTGTATCATTTATTAATAAACCATTAAAGAAATCTAAGGCTACATATAATTGACAAATAGTTGAACCTGAATCTTCTGCAATCAACAATTGAGTCTTATTTGAAAATTCAACGTTCCATTTTGTAAAGTTAGCTTTATTTTCTTGGTAGAATCGACCATTTTTTAATGCTGCTTGAATGAGACTAATCGCATTCGACATTTCTCTACTTTCAATCTTTTTTCCATCAAACAAAGCAGGGTAGAAGTTCAGGTGAACGCTTAGCTCTTGTTCATTAAGAACTTGCAGCGTGTCGATGGTTGGCACATTCATCACTGACGCATAAAAATCATTAAAATTAATAACTTGCTCTGAACAATCGACAAAGATTCCCGGAATAAAGCTGAAGTTAGGCGTGTTGCCGTTTGGTGTGAGTGTAAATGTGTTACCAATTCCGCCGACTGCCATACCGGTATTTTCTGGTGTAGTCGAAATTGGCGTGTACCAAGGTTGAATAAATTCAACTGCATCACCTTTTTTACACAAGTGTTCTGAATTTCCTGAGTAGCTCGTATATGGAATTTTATTATTCATTTTAAAACCGCCATTGAATATTTTTTTCTTCTTGTTAATATCTTTTAAAAATGGAGACATCAACATGTTTAAAATTATAAATGAAAAATTTGGAAATCTTGACTCTGTCACATTAATAAACCACCAACATGGTATAGCACTTCAAATAATCAATGGATTTGGTGCTGTTATTAATAAATATATCGTAAATAACAGTCCATTCTCTTTTATTTGTGGTTATCAGAATTATGATGAACTGATCAACCAACATCCGTTCTTTTCCCGCAGTGCTAAATTATTCCCTTTTCCAAACCGTTTAAACTTAGGTCGTTACAGTTTCGATAACCAAAACCATCAACTCCCAGCTAATTTTCCTTGGTCTGATCACGCCGTACACGGCCTGCTCTACAACCAACCTTTTTCAATCACAAACAGCGTAGCCACTGAAGAATCCGCCAGTGTGACGTTGCAATATCAAACGTCGTCTTTACATCCTGCTTTCCCGTTTGCTTTCAACCTTGAAGTCACCTTCACTATCGATATCATGGGTAAACTCACTTCCTCAACGACCGTTTCTAATCTTGGTGATTCTGCATTCCCATTCGGTGATGCTTGGCACCCTTATTTCTCACTCGGCACTGAACTAGCACAATGCGGACTCGCTATGTCGCCTTGCTCTGAGGTCATACACGAAAACGACCTACCCAATGGTGAAAAACACGCTTTTGACCGTTTGTCTTTGGACGATTCACTCACCAATCAAAGCTTAAATCACTGCTTTGAATTTGATTCCAAGACAACCAACCAACTTGCGTTTACGCGCTCAGATTCGTCTGCCGCAATTCGCTACCAACAAGATGAAAGCTACCCATTCGTTCAGCTTTACACGCCAACTAGCGAGCAAAGTATTGCAATAGAACCAATGACATGCCCAGCGGATGCATTCAATAACCAGATTGGCTTATTAACGCTTAGCCCGAACCAATCTCAAATCTTTACCTGGCAATGCCAAGCCACCTATCAACCCAACTAAGGCAAGCAAAGTAACCGCTGAGTGCGAAATCAGCCCCCGGAGAACGCATTGCTAACGAAACAACTGCAACGAAAGAACCAAACTAAAGAAGCAATAAAGGGCGCATAAAGCGCCCTTCTCTTTGTTAACCTAAAATCACCTCGATGGTGTGCTCACCAGAGGTAAACACTGGCGCTTTATTACCTGAAATTAGGTCACCGTTGACCTTCATCTCAACCACGCCCTTACACACGTTATTCGGGTTAGTGACATGAATATGATAAGTCGCACCACGGAACTGACGACGGACTTTAAATTCAGGCCAATCCGCCGGAATACATGGGTCCACCAGCAAGCCATCCACTTCAGGGCGAACACCCAGAATCCACTGCGTACCCGCCACGTAAGTCCAAGATGAAGTACCAGAAAGCCACGCATTGCGACCTAGGCCGAACTGTTTATGTTCGTCGCCCAAGATGTTTTGCGGGTAGCAGTATGGCTCCGATTCAAAGGTATCAATATCGTCGTTCTTAGAAGCAGGATTAATCTGACGGTAGTACTCGTAAGCACGTTCGCCGTTACCCATTTTCGCTTCTGCGATCATCACCCATGGGTTTGAATGCAAGAAGATACCGCCGTTCTCTTTCGCACCTGGTGGGTAAGTTGAAACACCGCCTAGCTGAGGATCAAAGCCGTTGTAACCCGGTGTTGAAAGCTTGATGCCATTGGTAGTGTTTAGTTTGTTGTAAACCGAGTCTAGCGCCTGAGTCGCACGTTCTTGAGTCGCGAAACCAGAGATCACAGGCCAGCTTTGACCGTTGGTGTAGATCTGCCCTTGCTCATTTTTATGAGAACCGATCGGCAAGCCCTGCTCATCAAAGTAACGAACAAACCATTCGCCATCCCAGCCGCATTCATTGACTGTGCTCTGCATCTGTTGGTACTGGTCTTTAAACTTAGCCGTCAGTTGCGCTTCACCACGCAGCTCACACAAGTCCAACATGTCGAGCAGTGCTTTGCCGTACATGTTCGCCACCATCATCGATTCTGCACCCGTTGGCAGGTTCACCGTGTCATTCCAGTCAGCGAAACCTAACAGCGGTAGGCCGTGCTCACCAGTATTGGTATAAGTAAATTCAATCGCGCGGCACAGGTGGTTCCAAACCGTTCCCGTTTCAACTGGATTGCCCGCTTTGTCTTTTTGATAGAACGGGATCTCTTTATTCAAGAAGTCTGCATTGCCCGTTTCTTTTACATATTGCGTCACCGCGTAGATGATCCACAGGTGATCATCACCGTAGTAATCAGGGCGATCTTCCTCTTCACGAGAGTCACCCGCGTTCGCTTCCATGGTTGATGGGAAGAACTGGTGCATCGCAGAACCGTTGGTGTTTTGCACAGATAACAGACGCTCAATGAACTCACGCGCTTCTTCTGGCATGTGAGTAATTACGCCTAACGTATCTTGCGAAGAATCACGGAAACCAATGCCACGTGCGCCATAGCCAAGCTGGTACAGAGACAGGTAACGAGACCAGTTTTTGGTGGTGTGACACTGACGTGGGTTATGTACATTAAGCATTGAGTTCATTGCAGGATCTGGCGTTTCAACCTGAACTGCTTGTAGGTAACCATCCCAATGTTCAGCCAGTTCAGCGAAAGCTGAATCAACCACTTGATGGTCACGATATTTAGCCAGCAGAGGCAATGCTGCTTCTAGGCTCTGTTCTTGCGCGATTTGTACAATCGTACGTTCTGTATGCTCTGGAGATAACCAACCTAGGCGCAGGTTAAGTGCACCAATGTTGTCGCCACGTAAACACTCGGTGTTGCCTAATTCATCATTGTTTAGTGCTTCTGGCGCTGCCCATGTACCGTAGCCCAAATTGCCTAAGAACGATTGGCGGTCACCATCAAAAGACGTCGCTGGACGATCCGCTGTCATCAGATTCACCGCGTAATCGCGCTTCATGAAAGCATACTGCTCAAGCACGGTATGACCCGACTCTTGTTGGTGCGCTTTAAGCGTCATAGTTTGTGGAACCCAATCGGCATTCAGTAGTTGCTTAAGTGCATCGAAGTGCGTGAATTCGTATACAGGCACCACATCAACGTGCAGCGCTTTATCTGAAATGTTGGTGACCTTGATGTCTTGCAGCAGTACTTGGTCAGCTTTTGGTACGAAGAAGGTCGCTTCACAACGCACACCAAACGCTTCCGCAATGATGGTGGTGTAAGACAAACCGGTGTGGTTTTCAAACTTATCAAGAGGCTTCAGAGTCGGTGTGTAAAAAGGTGAGAACACCTCTACGTTGCCCGCTTCATCACGTACTTTTAGGTAAAGGGTCGAGCCTTTAAAATCAGAGTTTGGCAGTTGTGCAATGTACTTAGTGATACGGTTGAGTGCAGGATCGCCCTTACACAACAATACGCCGCCGTTGCTATCTACAATGCCACCGAAATCTAATGTGCCCACATAGTTACACCATTTGATCGGTGTACACGGTGTGGTTGCTACGTATTCTTTGTTTTTATCGTCAAAATATCCGAATTTCATCATCACTATCCCTAGCCCCTCCCAAATCAGGAGGAGCCAAAACAATTTGTCGTAAGTTGGTTGGAGTCAGCTCAATGGCTGATTTAAATTGACTGGCTAGCTCGCTAGCGAGTTCTCACTCAGTGCGTCAAACAGGTGGAAAGCATCCAAATCCAAGTAAAGAGTCAGCTCTTTCACATCTACCTCAGCAGCTTGGGTTTCAACCATCAACGGCTGACCGCCAATTTCTGTTTTCAGAAGAATGCTCGCGCCGAGTAGTTCCTTGTCTTTGATTTTCACAGGGAATGGCAGTACGCGATCGTGGTCGACTTGCTCAGCACGTAGGTGGATATCTGTTGGACGAACACCAAAATGCAGAGCTAGGTTCTTAGATGCCAGAGACTTAAAGCGTTCAGGCAGTGGGATATGAACATCGCCAAGTTCAACAAAGTATTCGCCTTCTTTTTCAATCAGCTTGGCTTCCAACATGTTCATTGAAGGGTTACCAATGAATTGCGCGACAAACTTGTTAGCAGGGCGTTGGAACACTTCCGTTGGCGTACCAACTTGAGCCACATAACCGTCTTTCAGGATCACGATGCGATCCGCCAATGTCATCGCTTCGATCTGATCGTGTGTTACGTAGATCGTGGTGGTTTTTAGTTCACGATGTAGGTGTTTGATCTCTTCACGCATCACGCCACGCAGTTTGGCATCGAGGTTAGATAGCGGCTCATCAAACAAGAACACTTTAGGTGTACGAACCATCGCACGACCCATTGCTACACGCTGACGCTGACCACCAGAAAGCTCTTTCGGCTTACGGCTCAGTAATGGATCAAGCTCTAGCATTTTCGCCGCTTTTAAAACTTCTACGTCGATTTCAGCTTTCGGCATGCCTTTCAGTTTCAGGGCAAACGCGATGTTCTCGTACACCGTCATGTGTGGGTACAGTGCGTAGCTTTGGAATACCATCGCTAAGTCACGGTCTTTCGCGTCGACTTTATTCATTAGCTTGCCGCCAACCACGATGTCACCAGAACTGATGCTTTCAAGGCCAGCCAGCATGCGTAGCGTTGTCGATTTACCACAGCCAGATGGGCCAAGGAAAACCACGAATTCACCGTCTTCAACCGTAAAATCAAACTCTTTTACAACTTCAACGTCACCGAATGATTTTTTGATGTTCTTAAATTCTACTTTAGCCATTATCTGTTCTCCTCAGCGCGCTCTAGCAGCATATTTCGGTACGCAATTGCGCTCTGTTTCAATGTTCTTTCTTGGGTGGTGTAGTCAACATGGACGATGCCAAAACGCTGGCAGTAGCCAAATGCCCACTCAAAGTTATCCATTAGGCTCCAAGCGAAGTAACCATCGACTTTCACGCCAGCTTCAACGGCGTTGTGAACCGCTTCGATGTGGCCTTGGAAATAACGAACTCGTTGGTCGTCCATCACTTGTCCATTAACACGCTCATCGTTACCTGCTGCACCATTCTCTGTGATGTAGATAGGCGGCATGTTTTCGTAACGCGCATCCAGTCTTACCAATAAATCGGTTAGACCCTGTGGGTTGATTTCCCAACCAATGTAAGTGTGTTCAGCATCGGTTTGTTTCACCGATTCAATATCGCCATTCTCGTTAAAGCGAGCGACATTACGTGTGTAGTAGTTGATACCTATGTAATCGACAGGTGCGCTGATAATGTCTAAATCACCTTCAAGGATCATTGGCATGTTCATCGCTTGACGTTCAACCACCAGCTGTGGGTACTCACCTTTTAATACTGGGTCGATGAACCAGTGGTAGTTCTCCGCTTCGCAGTAATCGGCCGCACCTTGATCTTGTGGCGTCAGCGGGTAAGCCGGCGTCGCGTTGAATACCACGCCATGCTTAGCGTGAGGTGCATTGTTACGAAGGATCGGCATTGCCAAACCGTGAGCCAACATTAGGTGGTGAGATGCTAAGTAGCCCTCTTTCTCACCCTTGATGCCTGGCGCATGTTCGCCCCAACGGTAGCCTAGGAATGCAGACACAAACGGTTCATTGAGTGTGGTGTATACGTCGATGGTATCGCCAAAGTATTTACTCACCACTTCTGCGTATTCAGCGAATTTGTAAGACGTTTCACGGTTTAGCCAACCGCCCTTGTCTTCAAGGTATTGTGGTAGATCCCAGTGGTACAAAGTCACATACACTTTCATGCCACGAGCATGACACTCATCGATGATCTGACCGTAGAACTCAAGGCCTTGCTGATTCACCACACCGTCTTGCGGCAAGATACGCGGCCATGCAATAGAGAGACGGTAAGCATCCACGCCTAAGCCTTGAATCATCTCGATATCTTGTTTCCATAGGTGGTAGTGATCACACGCCACATCACCATTATCACCGTTATCGACCTTGCCCGGCTTCTTACAGAAAGTGTCCCAGATAGACGGTGTACGACCGCCCTCTTCAACGCCGCCTTCAATTTGGTATGAAGATGTCGCGACACCGAATACAAATTCCTTACTGCGTAACTTTGAATCACTTGGAAGTTGAAATTTATTCATTGTTATAACCCTTAAACCTAACCTTTAACTGCGCCGGACGTTAAACCACTGATCATCTGTTTCGATGCGAACAGGTATGTAATCACGAGTGGTAAAATAGAAATTGTGGTACCTAGCATTACCGCGCCCCATGGCGTATTCGGAATGCCTTGAACACTTCGTAGTGCTTGTGTGATGACGTAATTGTCAGGGTTGTTTAGCACCACGAGAGGCTGCATAAACATGTTCCAGAAGAAGACGAACTGAACAATCGCAAGCGTTGCTAATGCTGGTTTCATCAGTGGCAGTACCACGCTCCAGTACGTTCTGAACTCGCCTGCGCCATCTAGCTTCGCCGCTTCTAATAGCTCTTTAGGAATCGATGCAATCACGTGCTGACGCATCAAAAAGATACCAAATGGTGTGGTGGTGAACGGTAGCCATACCGCCATGTGGTTATCCAGCAAGCCTAAGAATTTCACGATCATGAAGTAAGGGATCAAGCTAAGCACCGGCGGAATCGCCATCGAGCCAACCAGCATGCCGAACAACACGTTCTTACCGCGGAACTTAAACACAGCAAATGCGTAACCACCCATGCTACAGAACAGCAGCGAGATGGTGGTGCCTAAGAAAGCCACGTAAATCGAGTTAAACATCGCTTTCCAAAACGGCATGATTTCAAGCAGTTTTGCATAGTTGATTGCCAAGCTATCGCCAATGGCAAAGCTGATGCCCGAACCAAAGATTTCCGAACGATCACGTGTTGAAAGCAGAGCTGACCACACAAACGGAAACACCGTAATGATTGCAGAAACAACCAGTAATATGCCGAGCATGACCATCAAGATCTTAGTCATGATGTACATGGTGCGTTCGCTTGGCATTAGGCCACTTAGTGGTGAAGTATTTGTCTTAATTGATGTCGACATCTTAATGTTCCCCTAAGCCTTTCTTACCGAAGAATAAAAATTGAACCAAGGTACACGTTGCGATGAGTGCAAACAGAAGCCATGAAATCGCTGAGGCCGTGCCCATTTCTAGCCATTCCCAACCCACTTTGTAGAGGTACATAGAGATAGTTAAACCAGATTGGCCTGTACCACCTGTGCCACGCGTTAGTACGAACGGTTCTTCAAACATTTGCAGGTTACCGATGATGGTCATCGTAATTGCAAAGAAGATAAATGGACGAATCATTGGTAGTGAGATGTTCCAGAAGCGGCGGAAGGCATTGGCACCATCCATACGAGCAGCTTCTAAAATGTCTTTAGGAATCGTCATTAAACCCGTGGTGTAAAGGACGATGTTAAAACCGGTGTATTTCCAGAAAACCATGATCGCGATAGACGGCTTCACCATAGTGGCATCGTCTAACCAGCGGATGGGTTGAAAATCATTAACCCAAGCAAATGCCCAACCAAACAGCGTGCTATCAGCCAGAGCCATCAGCGTTTGGTTAATAATTCCTGAGTTAGGAGAGTACATGTTGAAGAAAATCAGTGACGCTGCGACCGTTGATGTGATGAACGGTAAAAAGTACGCCGATGTTAGCCAGTGACGCATACGGTCACCCATCGAAACCAACATGTAAGCCACTGGAATAGCAACTAAATGCTGAGCCACACCTGACGTGATTGCTAGCCACAATGTGTTCTTTAATGAGCGCCATAACCATGGGTCAGTTAAAGCAATGTGATAGTTCTCAAAACCCACAAACTCCATCGCATCCATGCCCTTCACAGGGTTCCATTCATGGAACGAAAGATAAACAGAGAACAACAGCGGGAAGATCCCAAATACAGAAAAAATGATCAGAAACGGTAGAAGAAATCCATACGGTGTAAGCGCTTTCAAATTCAGACGAGAAAAAAAGCTTTGCTCCGAAGGTTCTATCGTTGTGCTCGCTGTATGATTCATAGTAACGACCTCTTAAAAAAGGAAGCGCGCTATCCGCGCCTCCTCACTTACTCAAAGTAATAACAAATTAAAGATTACGCGTGCGACGCTTGATTAGACGCTCAGCCTCTTTAAGCGCTGTCTCGATGTCTTTACCTTCATCAAGTACTTCCATCAATGCGTTCTCTAAGATGATAGAACGTGCAACGTGGTCGCCTTGTGCTGGAGATACTGGTTTGATGTTTTGCGCAACTTCAGCAAAAATAAGACGGGCTTTTTGTCCGCCTAGGAACTCCATCTCTTCTTGGAAAAGCTCATCGTCATACGTTGTTGTATTCGCTGGGAAAGCAGCAATCGTTTCGAAGTGCTTAAGCTGTACTTCACGGTCAGTCGTCATGTATTCAATAAGCGCCCAAGCTTGATCTGGGTTGTCTGATTGAGTTGGAATTGAAAGGAATGAACCACCCCAGCTGCCGTAGATACCATCAGGTAGGTTTTCTACTGCCCACTTACCTTTAGTTTCCGGTGCAATCCAGTTGTTTAGGTGACCAAGAAGCCAAGCGCCAGAAAGTTGAGTTGCAAATGTGCCGTTGCGAAAGCCTTCGTACCATTCGTTAGACCAAGCTAGGATACGGCCGTCTAAACCTTTGTCGCGAATCTCTTTTGCTACTTCAAAAGCGTGAACAAAACGCTCTGATGTCACAACAGGGTTGCCATCTTTATCGAAGTACAGACCTTCACCTTCAGGAACCGTCGTGAAGATAATTGCTTGTGCTACGTCGGCTGCTGAAGCAATAAGTTGTACGTTTTGCTCTTTCAGTTTTTCACCAGCAGCAATGTATGAATCCCAATCTTTGATTGCTTCTTCTACATCAATGCCCGCTTTTTCGAATACGTCGGTACGGTAGTACATAACACCTGGACCTAGGTCGACAGGAATGCCGTACATATCGCCATCAGCGCCTTTGCCTTGTGCCCATGCGTAAGGTGCGAATCGTTCTTCGTATTTATCTGCACCGTAGTTTTCAGACAGGTTAACTAGACCACCAGAGCCAACGAATGGACCAATTTTCTCAACGTCGACAACAATCACATCACCTGCACCAGAACCCGTTGCAAGGTTCGTTGTCAGTTTCGTGTGGTGGTCACCATGGTTGTTCATAAGGTAATCAACTTTAATCCCTGTCTTCTTTTCGAAATCAGGCAGTAACACCTTCAAGCTGCTATCGAAATCAGGGAAGCCGTCGAAACGAATCTCTTTGTCAGCGGCATTCACAGCTGTTGTACCTAATCCTAAAGCAACCGCGCATGAAAGCGCCAAGGTCTTAAATTTCATGTTCTATCCTTAATATTTTTATAGGGTAACTGGTAAATCCGATACCGAGTTTCTAGTGACCAACGTCGGCAGCAATTTAAAGTTCACGTCATGTTTGATTTTTTTTAGCTTCTGTAGAGTGAGCTGTACTGCTTCAACGCTCATCTCTTCAATAGGGAAATTAATGGTGGTCAAACTAGGGGTCAGATAACGCGCGAAGATGGTGTTATCGAAGCCCACCAGTGATACATCTTTCGGAACTGACAGTCCCTCTTGATGAAGCACCTCAAAGGCGCCGAATGCCATGTGATCATTCGAAGCAAATACTGCTGTGAAATGACACTTACGATTCATCAGCTTTTTCATAGCGCTGATACCCGTCTCTTCAGTAAAACCCGCTTCCGAGACTAAGGCTTCATCGTATGGCACACCCGCTTCTTCCAAGGCCTTTCGATACCCTTGCAAACGCCCCCTAGCATCTGCTTTATCTAAAGGCCCGGTAATACACGCGATATCTGTATGTCCCTTTTGCAAAAGATATTGAGTAGCGAGTAGCCCCCCGACTTCGTTATCAATATCAATACAACTCATCGCCATTTCTGGGATGAAGCGGTTAATCAAAACCACAGGGGTCCCCTGTTCTTCCAATTCAATTAAATAATCATCACTGAGCAGTTGAGTATGAAGAATCAAAGCATCAACACGACGCCCCAGCAGAAATTCCACCGACTCGCGCTGCCCTTGTTCAGTGTTCGAACCCGCTGTAACCACAGCGTGGTAACCAAAGCGGCGTAGGTTTTCCTCTATGCAATGCAAGATGCCTGAATAGAAAGAACCGCCTAGTTCTGGAACAACTACACCAACACTTCCGGTACGACTTGAAGCCAAAGCTTGAGCGATAGAGTTCGGGCGATAACCCAATTCTTTGATCGCTTTTTCAACCTTTAACTTCTTGTCATGACTCACTCTGCTAGTGCCATTAATAACCCTAGACACTGTCGCCTGAGACACACCTGCATGTTCTGATACGTGTTTAATTGTTGCCACTCGAACCTCGATACTTCATTAGCTTGTAACCGCTTACAAAACGATTATTAAAGAAAGGCGTCTTGGTTGAAGTGAGTGTCATCACACTAAAGTTGGAGGTAAAAAGGCCAGTTGTGGAAATCATGAAAGCGCTTACAGATTAACTTCACGCCATGAAACTGTTTCATGAGATTATTGTTCATATTATCAAGATAGCGCTCGGTTACTTGTTCGTCAGATCAAACAAGCCCGCCTAAATCCATTTTTTGAAAACGTCATTTAATGATGAATCCGCAGCTGACGGCAATATACACGGGGAAAGTGACCTTGTTATTTCAATGGCCTTTCGAAATTGTATGAGAACATTTCACGGTAATTTTTAGCTCAAAGCCTTTTCATCATAAAAACCAGATACGAAAACGCCCAGCGGAAGGCTGGGCGTGAAATCATGGAAGAAATTAACTGGCTCTAATCTTTGTGATTAGATGATTCCGCTAACTTAAACTCTTGAGTTAATGAAAATTGCTGTTGCGACATAGTTTCAAGCTGTTGACCGTGGGAAAAAAGCACTTGGGAACGTTGTGAGTTATCTTCAGCCAAGATGTGTATCTGGCTGATATTTTGAGTGACTTGAGAGGCAACGACTTGATGCTCTGTCGTCGCGGTCGCGATTTGATGACTCCTTTGCTCAACCTCATTAAGCAGATCAGACACCGTCGATATCGAGTGATTCACTTCGCCGGTTTGTTCTACGCATTGAACCATACCCACCACACATTGATTGATCTGTTCAACCGCCAGTTTAGAGCTAGTTTGCAACTGCTCGATCTTGTTGTGTATCTCTTGCGTTGACGCATTGGTTTTGGCCGCTAACACGCGAACTTCATCCGCAACCACAGAGAAACCACGCCCTTGTTCTCCAGCTCGCGCCGCTTCTATTGCCGCATTCAACGCCAGTAGATTGGTTTGCTCAGAGATCCCAGATATCACATCCAGAATGGACCCAATACTGGCGCTTTCACTTTCAAGCTGACCAATGGTCGCCGTTGATTCCGCCAGCTTATTTTCTAAGCTGCCCATCAATTCGACGCTTTTATCCATCGTCTTCTGGCCATCACTGGAACTCGACACCGCTTCGGTCACAAGCGTTAGCGTTTGATTCGCGGCTTGAGTTATTTCTGTCACCGAGCACTCGATCTGCTCCATAGCTGTTGCCACCATCACCGTTTGATTGGTTTGGTCTTGCATCGCCTCACTCAAAGAGCGGCTAGTGCTTTGGTTCTCTAAAGACGCCTCTTTTAAGCGTGTAGACGACTGACGCATGTTATCAATCATTTGAGTCAGGTGGCTGATCACTAAGTTGACCTTGTCGCTAACTGAACCGAACTCATTATTGGCTTGATATTGCACCATCGTGCTCAAGTCTTTATTGGCAACTTGGTCGAGTGCACTTTGCAGCAGCTTGCTTGGTTTACGGATCCCTTTGGCAATATTCAACCCAATCAACAGTGCAATAAGTACGGAAGAAAGTGCAATAACGCTCTGCATCACAAGGGCTTGCTGTGAAGAGTCCATCGACTCATGATACAAGCGCGTCGCAGTATCTTCAGCGTACGTAGACAGCTCATCAAAGTGACTTAGCTGAACATCAATCAACTGTTCAATTTCCTGCTTTTGGAGGGAGATAGACTCATCGAGTTTAACGGTTTCTTTATGGGTAGATACTGAACCATTGGCTGAAAACGCATGTGAAGCGAGTAGTGATAAAGACTGTTTACTGCGGCGCAGCAAAGATGAATCTAGGTTGTCTAAATCTGCTACCGCTTGTTCGAATCGCTCTTTGCGACTTTGCAGGCGGCGCTCAACACCGCGTACTTCCGATGACGTTTGCAGTGAAAACGCTTCGTTAGCTTCCGATGCGATCAAACTCAATTGCACCAACAGAGCTTCGACTGCCTTTTGTGTCTGCTCCGAATCTGCACTCGCGAGTTGATTCACCAAGGTATTGTTAAGCTGCCCCACCACAGATTGAAATTGCGCCTGCTCCATCGAACCGAGATCTTTGCTATCCAAATACTCAACGTAAAGCTCCAATACCCGCTCTATCTTATCGATCGTCGACACGCCAGTTTGAGTGATGTTGTTGAGCATGACTTCCATTTGCGAACCAGCCTCACCCTTGCCTTCGAACCAGCTCAATTGCTGCTGATATTGCTTGATGTTGTTTAAGAAAGTTTGCTTCAGTGGCTCCAGTTCATCAACATAATTAGCGGACAAGTAGGGTGTGGTGCTGCGATTAATGTCCAAGAATCGAATCGTCAGCGTAGATGATTGAAGCATTAATGGGGTGGCTTGCTGGGTGATGTTTTCGATTCGAGTCGTTATGTCTTTATTGCTACTGATACTTAACCATGCAGAGCCCAGCATGATCACAATCAGTACAAAGAAACCTAAATATACTCGAGACACGATGGAAGAAAGTCTCATGGTGAATCCTTGATCTAGTGGCGAAAAAAAGGGCACAAAGAATGTGCCCAAGAATGGAGTTAATTGAAACGTGCCCTAATTAATCTGCCTTTAGGGCTAAAATGGACAGTCTTTACTACTTTCAAACACAGGCTCTTTGAAAATATGCCTAATTCAAAGAGCCGCTGTTGCTAGCTTATGATTACCACCAAGCTTCAAACATTGCGCCGAACGACAATGTATCAACGTTGGTTGTCTTCACTGTATTGCCTTTCGTTTCTACATCCCCCACGGTTGTGTAGAAGCGAAGCATTGGACGACTCCAAGGTAAGCCACCTAGAGAAACGTTTTGAGACAGAGTTACTTTCCACGCGTTCTCTTCACCGTCATCATCGTAATCAACCATGCCGTAGCCAGCTTCTAACCATGTAGAGTGAACATCATCCCATTGGTATTGGGGACGAACGATACCTGCGTATTCACTTTTATCTAAATTTCTACCGGTGTCTGCATCTTTGTAGTCATCACCTGAAATGTCTTTGTAAGAAACAAGGTAATCTATGATGAACTGCTCACTGACAGCATAATTACCTTCAACACTCGCGTAAAAGACAGTCTTGTCGCCAGCGAGGTCAAACACAGAGTCATCCGCACCGTCACCATACTTAACAATCAACTTGTTAGACTCACCCAGCCCTAAAGTTGCACCTACTAGGTATGCCGTTTCATCGCTG
Source organism: Vibrio sp. 10N.247.311.51 (assembly GCF_041467855.1). NCBI lineage: Bacteria > Pseudomonadati > Pseudomonadota > Gammaproteobacteria > Vibrionales > Vibrionaceae > Vibrio > Vibrio sp. 10N.247.311.51. Next base: position 205,092 of record NZ_JBFSVK010000001.1, read on the forward strand.
ACTTTTGGCTCACCCGCTACGTCTGAATCTGCTTCATCTGAAGCAAAACCATAGTTCGCATATAAATCCAGTTGACCGATACCCGCGTTAATTGAATGAAGCTTAGAGGTAATCGCGTATTTACCATTATCGTTAACTAGACCGCCTTTCACTTGGCCAACAAAGCCCATGTCTAGCTTGGCACCGCCGAAATCTAGGTTGTTAAAACCAGCGCCTTGACCATCATGTGTCATCCAGAAGTAATCGTTCAAACCTTGTTGCGGACGTTGATGGAAGTCACGACCAGCCCACATGTACAGCTCAGGCTGGCTTTCAAATACATTGGTTACACCTGCGTACATTTTTTTCATGCTCAGGCCGCCGTCATCAGCCCAAGCGTCTGCTTCCCAGTGGTCAGCCATGAATACGATGTCCCAGATAGCTCCGTTGTCAGCTTGGAAAAGCTTAGCTAACTGAACCTCACCACCGTTGGCTTCGTTACCCAAGCGACCAACAGAGCGACCAGTTGAACCGATGTCTACGTAACGCTCATCACCGCTCTTGTAGTGAGCGCCGTAACGAGCATAACCAGAGAAGACGATGCCTTCTGGCACCTTAGTTTCTGCAGTTAGGACAGCGGGCTGTTGATCGTTAACATAATCAATATCCACAACCTTAGATTCTAACTCTTGGATTCGTTTTTCTAATGCTTCTATATCCGTGTCAGCAGCAAAAGAAGAGAGTGAAGCAAGCGACGCCGCCACTGCGACTGTTATTGGCAAAAGCTTAAATTTTTGCATTGTAATTCCCTATTATTTTTTTGAGTTTTCATCGAACAGGGAAATATTAAGCAATGAAAGCGTTGAAAAGTTGGTCGCTGTTCACACTGATAAATCAGCTTAAATGTCATGAAACCTTTAGAAAATTCACGGAGAAAACTACTGCATTCAGATCAATGAGTTATGAACAAACATCCGTGAAATGTCAGCTTGAAATCGCTTTCATTTCATCAGTAATGGTGGCGGCTATCACGGAAAACAGTGTGTGAAAGTGAGGGGAATATGGTGCAGCTTTGATTGGTTTTCATATATATGAAAAGCCTCAAAATCTAAGGCAGATTTTGAGGCTTTTTGGTCTGAGTAAAATACCCCGTTATCTAGAATCAAGCATTCGCTAAAGTGAATCTAGAGACGCAATCCCCATATTGAACAGAGTAAATGCATAGATATCGGCGGTGAGATCGATCGCTTTACTCAGCGGCATTCCAGCGCCATGGCCCGCATTAACATCAATACGAATCATCACGGGCGCGCCACCTTCATGCTTATCTTGCAGCTCTGCAATGAACTTATAAGAGTGAGCAGGCACCACGCGGTCATCGTGATCAGCGGTCGTAACAAGAGTCGCCGGATAATCAACTCCACGCACCACATTGTGAACGGGAGAATAGCCAAGTAAGTATTCGAACATCTCTTTGTTTTGTGCTGATGTGCCGTAGTCGTACGCCCAGCCTTCACCAGACGTGAATGTGTGGTAACGCAACATGTCCAATACCCCAACCGCAGGCAGAGCCACTTGGAACAGCTCAGGCCTTTGTGTCATGCAAGCGCCTACTAGCAAACCACCATTAGACCCGCCGCGGATCGCTAACGTATCACTGCTGGTGTAGTTTTCTTCGATTAAGAATTCCGCAGCAGCAATGAAGTCGTCAAATACGTTTTGCTTTTGTTGTTGCGTACCCGCTTTGTGCCATGCCTTACCGTATTCACCGCCGCCACGCAGGTTTGGCACCGCATATACACCACCCAGTTCTAGCCAACTGCCGACCGTACCTGAGAAAGAAGGCGTCAGACTGACATTAAAGCCGCCATAAGCGTACAAAATGGTTGGGTTACTACCGTCTAGTTTTAATCCTTTCTTATAAGAGATAAGCATCGGAACCTGTGTACCATCTTTTGAGGTATAGAAGACCTGTTTAGACTCAAATTGATCCGACTCAAACGGAGACTCAGATCGCTGATAGATTTCTGAACTACCAGTTTCGACATCGAATGAGAAAATCGTTGGCGGCGTGACATAGTTGGTAAAGGTGTAATAAAGCTGGGTTTGCTCTTTTTTACCACCTAAGCCACTGGCCGTTCCCATCCCTGGCATGTGAAGTTCTCGAACTAAGTTACCTTGGTAATCAAGCTGATCGATTTTAGACACCACATCCACCATGTAGTGCGCAAACAAGTAACCACCACCAGTGCTGATGTCCAGTGGCTGTGGCTTCTCAGGGATGATATCAAGCCACTTTCCATCGCGAGTATCAAAGCTCACCACCTTGCCATTGGGTGCTTCTAAGTTGGTGTATAAGATGAAGACTTGGTCTTGGTTATCGATGAGGTAAGTGTCGCTATCAACATGGTCAATCAGCGTGTTCAACGATTGCGCCTCTGAATCTAAATCGATATAGAACAGTCTGTTACCTGATGTCGATTCTTTCCCAAGAATAATTAGGTAACGATCGTCTTCCGTGGTGTAGCCCGACACATAACGGTGTTGTTCAGCGTTGCTCTCACCAAAGATTACCTTGTCACTAGCTTGCTCTGTACCCAACTCATGGAAGTACAGCTTGTGTTGCTCAGTACGAGCAGAGAGTTCACTGCCGTCTGGCTTGTCATAGCTAGAGTAATAAAAGCCGCGATTACCCAACCAAGAAATACCAGTAAATTTAGCGTCAGTGATTTCGGCTTCAAGCTGCTGTTTAGTCTCGGTATCAATAACGAAGATCTTGCGCCAGTCGCTACCACCTTCAGAAATGCTGTACGCCACTAAGCTGTAGTCTTTAGAAAACGACACCGAGCCTAGAGATGTGGTGCCGTCTTCCGAGAAGGTATTCGGGTCTAAGAAGACTTCAACCTGCTGCCCCTCTTTCTGACGATAGAGAATACTGTGATTCTGCAGGCCATCGTTCTTATAGAAATAGGTGTAATCACCTCGCACAAACGGCTGCGAGCTCTTTTTGTAGTCTTGCGCTTTCGCCAATCGCTCTCGCAGTTCAGCGCGATACGGAATTTGAGCAAGGTAATCAAACGTGACCTCATTTTGACTCGCTACCCACTGCGCGGTCTCGGGTCTTCGATTATCTGGCCAAAATAGTCATCGCTGACGATCTGTTTGTTGGTGACTGGATACTCTTTTAGATAGCTCATCGTGATCCTTATTAAAAATAATGTGAAATCGTCAGGTAACGGGTTCTGATGTGTTCAATCAATAACTTAATCTTGTTCGGTGGCTGGCGCGTAAAGGGGTACACCGCATAAATACCCAGCTTTTTACCGACTAAATCAGGGAAGATGTCCACCAGCTGGCCGTTGCGAATATCGTGATACACCAGACAACGTGGCACGTACGCCACACCATGGCCGCCCAACGCAGCTTTACGAAGTGCCGTGGCGTTATCGGTAGAAAATGAACCTGAGACACGCACTATGTATTTGTCGTTGTCAGTACATCCGTCTTTACTATGCAGGAACTGCCATTCACTGGCACCCGTTGTTTGATACGCGTATTGCAGACAGTTATGCTGCACTAAGTCTTTAGGCAGCATCGGCTTACCGTTCTTAGCGATATAAGACGGCGAAGCGCACACCACCCATTGTGAATCCAATATATGACGAGCAATGAGGCTTGAATCTTCCAAGTAGCCAGTTCGAATCACCAAGTCGAGACCATCCTCAACCAAGTCGACAAAGCGATTGTTCAGAGACATATCGACCGTTAAACCTGGGTGCATATTACAAAACTCAGCCACCGCGTCTGCGAGAATCAAATCTCCGGAGATAGTAGGCACTGACATTTTGATATGACCACTGACATTTTCACCAAAGCCTGAAACTGCGTCCATAGCCTCTTGAGCTGCCTGCTTCACATTTTTGGCCCCGTGTAACATTGCCTTACCCGCCTCAGTCAGGGTCAATTTACGCGTGGTTCGATATAATAATTGCACGCCGATCTCTTCCTCTAAACGCGCAATTCTTTTACTAACTACCGAATTTGTAAGGTTATTTTGCTCTGCCACTTTACTGAAACTGCCCAGTTCTACCACCTGTGAAAACAGGATCAAATCGTCTGCTCGCATCTGATTATGCCAATTTTGGAATTAATTATTTTCATTATTTCCCTATATCAATAAAAAATAAAGGGGTAAATTCACGCCAAATTAACAAAACAATTACAAAAACAGTCATTCCAATTACAAGAGTCGCCCAAAGAAGGTTCCCGTTTAGAGGCCAAAGCGATTCAAATAATGACAAACCATAACGTGATCTTTACTTCAAACATGAACGTTTGAAAACAGTACGAGGAAGTACCCATGAGTGAAACTCTACTAGCCCTATTGGCATTTTCACCAATAGTTGTTGCAGCGATTCTGCTGGTTGGTCTTAACTGGCCAGCAAAAAAAGCGATGCCTGTGGCATTTGCCTTAACCGTTGCTATCGCCCTACTTGCTTGGGACATGTCTGGCACTCGCGTGCTGGCTTCTGTATTCCAAGGCTTCGGCATTACCGTGTCGGTTCTCTGGATTGTGTTCGGCGCCATCTTCTTATTAAACACTTTGAAACACACCGGAGCCATCACCACTATCCGTAATGGATTCACTGATATATCCGCTGACCGTCGTGTTCAGGCAATCATCATTGCTTGGTGTTTCGGTTCATTCATTGAGGGCGCATCTGGCTTCGGCACACCTGCTGCCATCGCTGCACCACTACTGGTTGCTATCGGCTTCCCTGCGCTTGCTGCGGTACTGATGGGCATGATGATCCAATCTACGCCAGTATCATTCGGCGCGGTTGGTACACCTATCATCGTTGGTGTGAACAAAGGTTTGGACACGCACAACATCGGTGAAAGCCTGATTGCTCATGGCTCAACATGGGATGCTTACCTACAACAAATCACGTCAAGCGTTGCGCTGATTCACGCTTCTGTTGGTGTAATGATGCCTGTATTGATGGCGATGATGCTGACTCGCTTCTTCGGTAAAAACAAAAGCTGGACTGAAGGCCTAGATATCCTGCCATTCGCACTTTTCGCAGGTGCTGCTTTCACTATTCCTTACGCACTAACAGGTGTTTTCCTAGGCGCTGAATTCCCATCACTGATTGGTGGTTTGGTTGGCCTAGCAATTGTGGTTACTGCAGCAAAACGTGGCTTCCTCGTACCAAAATCAAAATGGGATTTTGAAAGCGAAGACAAGTGGCCAGCAGAATGGCTAGGTTCTCTGAAAATCGACCTTGATGACAACAATCAAAACCATAAGAAAATGAGCATGGCGATGGCATGGGCACCTTACGTGCTGCTTGCTGTCACTCTAGTTGCTAGCCGTGTAAGCCCTGAGTTCAAAGGCCTGCTTAAGAGCGTGAGCCTTTCGTTCAGCAACATCCTAGGCGAGACAGGCGTAAGCACAGCGATTCAACCTCTATATCTACCGGGCGGCATCTTAGTCTTCGTCGCGCTGGTTGCGGTTCTAATGCAATCTCGCAGCGCAGCTCCACTGGCTAAAGCCTTTGGTGAATCAAGTAAAACACTGATTGGCGCAGGCTTTGTGTTGGTGTTCACCATCCCGATGGTACGTATCTTCATTAACTCTGGTGTGAACGGCGCTGATTTGGCAAGTATGCCGGTAACGACTGCGAACTTTGCAGCTGACCTAGTTGGCGGCGCATTCCCAGCACTGAGTGCAACGGTTGGCGCGTTAGGTGCCTTCATTGCAGGTTCGAACACAGTTTCAAACATGATGTTCAGCCAATTCCAGTTTGAAGTGGCACAAACTCTGACTATCTCTAGTGCGGTGGTTGTCGCTCTGCAAGCGGTTGGTGCAGCAGCAGGTAACATGATTGCGATTCACAACGTAGTAGCGGCATCGGCAACGGTAGGTTTACTAGGACGTGAAGGTGCAACGCTACGTAAGACAATCATCCCAACGTTCTACTACTTGGTGATGACAGGGATCATCGGCCTAGTGGTTATCTACGGCTTCAAAATGACAGACGCACTTATGTAAACCATAAGTCGTAACAAAAGCACTTGGCGTTAATACTCAATTCCCCGACTGCAACACCGTCTAATAAGACAGTTGATGAGTTTCGGAATGGATACTAAAACACATCAACACCCTCGGGTATTAACGCCATTTTATTGCTTCACTGGTTATTTGCTTCAAAGATTACTTGTTTCACCGTTTAAGAAAGAATAAACACTTACTTTTCAAGAATTAAAGCAGCCCAAACCAAGCTCTCATAGAAGGGCAACATCCCAAGAATTTAGGACTGAAATTATGATCATATCCGCATCGACTGATTACCGCGCCGCAGCAAAATCGAAATTGCCACCGTTTCTTTTCCACTACATTGACGGCGGTTCTTACGGAGAACATACCCTACGCCGCAACACGGCCGATCTGGCAGAGATCGCGCTCAAGCAGCGTGTACTTAATGACATGTCGGACCTAAATTTGGAAACCGAGTTGTTTGGCGAAAAACTCGCAATGCCAATCGCGCTGGCTCCAGTTGGCCTAACAGGCATGTACGCACGACGTGGTGAAGTACAAGCAGCAAAGGCCGCCGACAACAAAGGCATCCCTTTTACCATGTCGACTGTATCGGTATGCCCGATTGAAGAAGTCGCACCTAAGATTGAACGCCCAATGTGGTTTCAACTTTACGTATTAAAAGATCGCGGCTTCATGAAGAACGTTCTTGAGCGCGCCAAAGCAGCTGGCGTCACAACGCTGGTCTTCACCGTGGATATGCCAGTACCCGGCGCTCGCTACCGTGACATGCACTCAGGAATGAGTGGCCCGAATGCAGCAATGCGTCGTGTATTCCAATCGATGCGTCATCCTAGCTGGGCCGTTGATGTTGGTTTACTCGGCAAGCCTCACGATCTTGGCAACATCTCTACTTACCGCGGTTCTCCAACCAAACTGGAAGACTACATCGGTTGGTTGGGTGATAACTTCGACCCATCAATTTCATGGAAAGACCTAGAGTGGATCCGTGACTTCTGGAATGGCCCAATGGTCATCAAAGGCATTCTTGATGAAGAAGATGCAAAAGACGCCGTGAGATTTGGTGCAGACGGTATCGTAGTTTCAAACCACGGCGGTCGTCAGCTTGATGGCGTTCTATCAAGTGCTAAAGCACTGCCTGCAATTGCAGACGCAGTAAAAGGCGACACAAAGATTCTGGTCGACTCTGGCATTCGTACTGGCTTAGATGTGGTTCGTATGATGGCGATGGGCGCAGACTGCACCTTGCTTGGTCGCTCTTTCGTCTACGCGTTAGCAGCACAAGGACAAGCAGGCGTTGAGAACCTACTCGACCTGTATGACAAAGAGATGCGCGTTGCGATGACTCTAACTGGCGCTAAGACAATCAAAGACTTAACTCGTGAATCTCTGGTAGGGCTAGATTAATCGGCCACGACTCAGGCTCAGATTCGAACTAATGCTTTGGTCTACTTAGACTGAAGTTCAATCGGTGTCACAGCAATTCCACTGCCGTTGTGACACCGTTTAAGCACTGGAAAATAAAATAAAAACAAATCAGTGCCAAATAAGAAGCACAAGGAAGCAAAGATGGAGACAACCACATCCCATGAGCGAGTAATAGACGCACAAGCTTATCAGCAGCTTGAAGCGATACTGGCTCAAAAAATAGAAACACAACGCATTGTCACTCAAGAGGCAAAGCGATTGGCTTACGGCACCGATGCGAGTTTCTATCGCTTGGTGCCGAAAATGGTTCTAAGGCTTAAAAACTTAGACGAAGTGATATTCACCATTCAAAGTTGTCGCGAACTCGGTATTCATTTTACCTTTCGCGCCGCGGGCACCAGCCTGTCAGGGCAAGCGGTTTCAGACTCGGTACTCATCACACTGACCGACGACTGGCGCGGCCACGAAATCGTCGACAACGGCAATCAGATCATCCTTCAACCGGGTGTGATTGGTGCAGATGCCAACAAATACCTTGCCCCTTTCCAACGTAAAATCGGCCCAGATCCAGCCTCTATCAATACCTGTAAAATCGGTGGTATTGCAGCGAACAACGCCAGTGGCATGTGTTGTGGTACTGCGCAAAACTCGTACCGCACCGTTGAGAGCATGAAAATCGTATTGAGTGATGGCTCCCTGCTTGATACGGCTGATAACGCAAGTGTTGAGGCATTCAAGCAATCACACAAAGAACTGTTTGAAGGCATTGTTGAATTACATCAACAGACAGCGTCAAACCAAGAACTTGCAGACAGAATCCGCCACAAATACCGCCTCAAAAACACTACGGGCTACGCTCTGAATGCATTGGTCGATTACCACGACCCAATCGAAATCATTAAACACCTGATGATCGGTTCAGAGGGCACGCTAGGCTTCATCGCCGAAATCACCTACAACACAGTGATTGAACACCCGAACAAAGCTTCTGCACTGCTTGTGTTTGCCGACATAGAACAAGCAAGTAAAGCCGTTACTACGCTATCTAAAACTCCGGTTGCTGCTGTTGAGTTAATGGATGGCAGGGCGCTACGTTCTGTCGCGGATAAACCGGGTATGCCTGCGTTTATGCCAAACCTAGATTTAGAAGCGGCGGCTATTTTGGTTGAATCACACGCCAGCTCCCAGCAGGACTTAGATTTACAATGTAAATCAATTTTGGACGCATTGACTGAATACACGATTGTTGAGTCGGTGCCTTTCACTTCCGCTCCAAAGGCAGTCGCAACCCTATGGGGCATTCGAAAAGGCATGTTCCCTGCGGTTGGAGCCGTTCGTGAAGTCGGCACAACCGTTATCATTGAAGACGTGGCTTTCCCTGTCGAAAACCTTGCTAATGGTATTCGAGAGCTGCAAGAGCTGTTCGACAAATACGACTACAGCGAAGCGATCATTTTCGGTCACGCCCTCGAAGGCAACCTGCACTTTGTATTTACTCAAGGCTTCGACAGCCAAACAGAAATCGACCGCTACGGCGGTTTCATGGACGATGTTGCCGAGCTGGTTGCGGTGAAATACCAAGGTTCTCTGAAAGCAGAGCATGGTACTGGTCGTAACATGGCGCCTTATGTGGAATTGGAATGGGGCAAAGACGGCTATGCCTTGATGCAACAGATCAAAGCGCTGTTTGATCCAGAAAGACTGCTCAACCCCGGCGTTATTATCAACGACAATCCGAATTCACACATAACAAACCTAAAGCCAATGCCTGCTGCTGACGACCTTGTCGACCGCTGTATTGAATGTGGCTTCTGTGAGCCTGTTTGTCCGTCTCGTACCTTAACTCTATCGCCACGCCAACGTATCGTGCTGTACCGCGAGTTACAACGCCGCCGAGCTGCGGGTGAAGAAATAGAAGCAAGCGAGCTAGAGAAAACCTTCGAATACCAAGGTATCGATACCTGCGCCGCAACTGGTCTGTGTGCCGAGCGTTGCCCAGTAGGAATCAACACCGGCGATTTGATCAAGAAGCTTCGTATTGCCAAATACGAGAAATTTACGCCCATCGCTAAGTGGACAGCGGATCATTTCTCGACCACCACAAAACTTACCAAGGCTGGCCTCAAAACCAACCAAGTGGCGAGCAAAGTATTAGGCGCAAATACTGTCGGCAAGCTAACCAACGGCCTGCGCTCTATCACCAAAGGTGCGACACCCGTTTGGATGCCTGAGATGCCGCAATCCAACAGTCACTCGCTAGTCTCATCACCAGTGACGGCGGGAAACTCAAGCAATCATAAGAAGGTGGTTTATCTGCCTTCGTGTGCCAGTCGAACCATGGGGCAACAGAACGATGCGGGCGACCAACGTCCTCTAACTGAAGTGACCATGTCTTTGCTTAACAAAGCCGGATTTGAGGTGATTCTTCCGAAGAAGCTAGACGACCAATGTTGTGGTATGCCTTACGACAGCAAAGGTATGACCGATTTAGCCCAATCTAAAGCACAACAACTCGAAGAAGTGTTATGGCAAGCGAGTCGTCAAGGTGAATACCCAGTCTTAATGGATACCAGCCCATGTGCTAAACGCAGTATTGAACAGTTCACCAAACCGTTAGAGGTACTAGAGCCGACAGGGTTTGTGAACCAATACTTGCTTGAGCACCTGACACTTGAGCCGCTGCAAGAAACCGTGATGCTGCATGTGACTTGTAGCTCTCGTCGAATGGGTTTAGAAGGCGCGATGTTGAGCCTTGCTAAAGCCTGTACCGAAGAAGTCATCGTTCCTGAACATATTCAATGCTGTGGTTGGGCGGGTGATAAAGGTTTTACCACGCCAGAGCTGAATGAAGCCGCAGTACACCCACTCAAGGAGCAAGTGCCGAGCAACTGTACTCGTGGATTCAGTAACAGTCGAACCTGTGAGATAGGTTTGTCACATCACAGTGGCATTCCGTATCAGTCAATCTTGTACTTGGTGGACGAAGTCGCGCAATAGCATCGTTCATAGCGCAAAGGTATTAACTTAAACCTAAAACGAAAAATGGCAGCCCAATCAGGCTGCCATTTCTTTATTCGATTTAAAACGCATTACCGAGCTAGATATTGCTGAGCTAACGGTTACTGAGCAAAACGCATCAACTCTTCTGGTGAGTAGTGTTCTGCTTCTGCGCCTTTGGCGATTAAGTCGATCACTTGGAATTCGCTCATGTCACAAAACTCTTTAGTTAAATAATCACGAAACGCTTTCTCATTCGGCCATTTACCTCGCACGATATAGCCCTCTTCTTTGTCAAAGTCTTCCGTTTCAAAAAAGGAAAAGTCGGTCATACCAATATTGTGGCAATACAAAACGAGATACATGTTGAATCCTTAACGCTGAACATTTAACTAAGCTAAAAACCGATCGACAACCGATCCGAAAGCCAATTAAAAAAACAGGCTCAAGGTTACAATATAAAAAGCAAATCGAACACTCAATCGAATAGCACATCGAATAGCACATCGAAAACTTAAGCAGCCTGCACTTTTTCGTTAATCATCAAACATCATATTAATTGCAGCACCTAACAGGATCAGACCAACAATTGGGCCCATGACTGCTAATGGCGCGCGTTCAATGTAGGGCAAGTTTTCTGCAATCATCAAACCCCATTCCGGTGCAGGAGGCTTAGCTCCCAAGCCGATGAAGCTAAGCGAGGTCAGGCTCAATGTGATTACTGGCAGCCTCAACATCGCGTGCCTTAGCAAAGGTGGCAATACATAAGGAAGCAAGTAGAAACGGAAGATTCGAAGCTTGCTAGTTCCCCACAATGGCGCGAGGTGCGTATATGGTTGAGCCTTGGCTTCTACGATTAAACTTGAGCAGTGGGCGGCTAACGGCGCCCACGACACCAATACAATCGCGATTAATGCGCTGTTCGGATTCATGCCCGTTAAGCCCGCAACCAACAGACCTGCAATGATGTAAGGAATGCCCTTAGTGATCTCGATAAGGCCTTGGCTAAAGCGGGTATTGAAGCCCATGACGATGCCCGTCACCAAGCTCAAAAACGTTGCCAAGATACCCGCTTGGAAGGTCGAGACCATACCCGAGCCGATTCTCGCCAGTAAGTCTCGGCCAATGCCATCCGCACCCAAAGGCGCTTGCCAACTAGGTGATGCCAAACGTGCGAATTGGCTAGTGTATGGGTCTCGGAATGCAGCCCATACAACGATAGCAATTAGGAAAGAGAAGATCGCAAAAGCAGTGACACGCTTTGCGCGGTTCTGGGTAAAACGAAACGAAGAGTGGCTACTGATGAGCTTGCCGCTTTTCAGGCTGTGGCCAAGAATCAATTGCTGAACAAACAAGCTCATGCTGCTCACGGCAATTGAAAATAGCAGCAACACCAATAAGCCGCCTTGCAGCGTTGGTAAGTCTTGCGCCTTAGCTGCACCAAGAATCATGCGCCCGATACCAGGGATCGAGAAGATAAGCTCAACCGCGACTGCGCCACCAGTTAAGCCAATCACGATCATCGCGATTTGCGGGATCAGACTGCTCAGCGCTCTTTTCAGCGCAAAGCGAATAATTTGATTGGAATGAACGTTGGCACTGAGCCAAGTGATCACCCAAGGTTCATTGAGAACGCGTTGTAAACTGTCTCTGAGTAGGCGACTAAACAAGCCACTTGCAGGCAGTGCGAGCGCTAAACTCGGTAGCCAGATATCTTGCCAGCCTTGCCAACCATACGGTGGTAGCCAACCTAACCAGATTGAGAATACCAGTATTAATACCGAGGCGACCACATACTCTGGCAACGATATTAATACGGTGCTTAAACTGCTGTAACTCTGCCCCAGTTTGCCCTTCTTCCAACTGCGTAAGGTAGCAAGTAAGCCTGCACCGCACAGTACGAAAGTCATCACCAATGCGCTAGACATCAAAAACAGAGATGTAGACGCTGTTTTTTGAATGCCTAATGCTACCGAGGAACCATCAATCCATGATTCACCTAGATCACCTGAAAAAGCACTTCCTACCCAGTCGATCAGGCGCTCAATGGCTGAACGGTCAAGATGAAGATCAGCACGTACCGCCGCTAAAGCTTCAGGCGTAAGCAGGTGTTGTTGCCCCGCCCTAGCCCGCAGAATAGATTGGCTTGGGTCGATGCCTGCAATGTCAGGCATCAAACCAACAAGAATCACCACCACAATCAGTGAGGCGATTCTTGATAGCCAAGGCGTCAAGATAAATAGAGTTCGACGCAGAGTCTCAGCAGATAACATTTATTTAGTTAGCCTGTTTCACTTGTTTGATCTGTGTAGTTTGGTCAACTAAACGACGCTCACTTGGGTCACGAACCACATTGTTTACGCGCTCGCTTTCACCTTGAATCACACGTTCGTGAAGCAGTGGAATCGCAGCAAAGTCATTCAAGATTTTTTGCTCAGCTTCAATGATCGCTTGCTGACGTAGTGCACCTAGTGGTTGTAGGTCAGCGTGAGTCAGCGCTTGGTCTACTTCTTGAGCACAGAACTGGCCAAGGTTGAAAGAACCCTTACAGCCAAAGTCACTCATCATGTAAGCCACTGGGTCACCCGAATCTAGAACCGTTGCACGAGAAAGGATAAACGCGTCGAACTTACCAGATAGCGCATCGTTCTCGATCTGAGCGTATTCACGAATATCCAGCTCAACCTTGAAACCAGCCGCTTCAAGTTGTTGTTTCAGTAGCGCTGCCACTTCTGGAAGCTCTGCGCGGTCGGTAAAGGTACCGATAACAATGCTTTCACCGTTCGCTTTTAGCGTTTTGTCGACTGCCGGACCTTCAGGTCGAATTGGCTCAGCCCAAGCAAGTGCAGGACCTAATAGACCTTGTGCGATATCCGCGTGTTTTTCATAAACAGTGTTCACGATCTGCTCACGGTCTACTGCAGCTGCCGCAACCTTACGCAAATTGATATCACTGAACACGCCTGACTTGTTGTTCAGGTACAGCGTATTAGTACGAGGCATTGCCACTTCGTAAAGTAGGTTCGGATCAATAGTCGCGATTTGTGAAACGGGTACCGCTTCAACGACGTCAGCCGTGCCGGTTCTTAGAGCCGCAGCGCGCGCAAAACCGTTCGGAACGTATTCTGCAATCACAGATTCAACCTGTGCTTTTTGACCCCAGTAGCCATCAAAACGTTTCAGTTTCGCGCTGGTTGTACCGTTGATTTCAGTCAGCTCAAACGGGCCAGTACCTGCACCAATTGGGCTAACACGGCCATCTTCTTGATAAGCACTTGCTGCAAGAATCGCTAATTGAGGGCTTGATAAACGGCTTGGTAGAAGAGGGTCATCAAAGCTGGTTTTGATCTCTACGCGGTAGTTGTCCATCGCTTTCACTTCTAGCTCTACACCATCTAGGATGCGTGGCTTAGGTGCTGCTTCAAGCGCTTTTTGTAGAGAGTTCACTACAGAGTTTGCCGTTAATGTCGAACCATCATGGAATTTAACGCCTTGGCGAATCGTGAACTGCCAAGTCAGAGGATCAAGATGTTTCCAATCCGTTGCCAGCATTGGTTGAGCTTCAGAAGTTGGGCTCAAGTTCACTAGCGTTTCAGCCGTGCTCCAACGAGATAGTTTAAAAGCATCATCAGAAAGTGGCGATAAGCCGGTTCTTGGCGGTTGCATCATCGCAACTCGGATTTCAGATTTTACTGCGGCATCGCTCGACTCTGGCTGAGAGTCAAAACAGCCCGTCAAAGGCAGAGCCAGCGCTAGAGCGCAGGCTAGTTTGATTGAATTAAAACGCATAGTTATTTTTCTCTGTAAGCTGTGCTTCGTTAATAAGCTGTATTTTTTAATAAGATGTATTTCGTTAATAAATAAGGTTGTTTTAACAAGTAGATTTCGAAAGAGGCTGAGACTCGATCAGCATCTGAGTTGCAGGGTGAGCAGGTGTACCCATCACTTGATCGGTCGGTCCGTGCTCGACCATTTCACCATGGTCGAGAACCAGTATTTCTTCACAAAGAGCTTTTGCCGCACCGAGATCATGCGTAACCAAAATAAGGCGCATATCACGCTTCTTTTTCAATGAATTAACCAAGTCCAACAACCTTTGGCGATTCACAGGGTCAAGGCTGGCAGTAGGTTCATCGGCCACCAGCACAGCGGGTCTAACGACAAGAGCCCGAGCAATAGCCACACGTTGAGCTTGACCTGTAGAAAGCTGATTAGGTTTCAGTAAGAGCAAACTGGCAGGCAATCCAACGTCTGAAAGCGCCTCTTCAATGATGGCTTCATGATTACCCGAAACATCTAAGTTGCTTAGCGGTTCGGCTAAGATCTGTCGAACGGTATAGTAAGGGTTGAGGCTAGTGTGGGGCTCTTGAGGCACCAATTGAATCAAGCGACACACAGTTGCTTGCGCTTTGCTATCGCGAATTGGGAGCGAATAACCGAACAAGTTTATTTGACCAACGGTTGGCGCTTTAAGGCCAAATAGCAGTTCAATCAACGTTGATTTACCGGCACCAGAACGCCCAACAATTGCTAGGCTTTTGTCTTCAACATTAAGGTCTATGTTCTGTAGCGCTTTGAACGCTTTACCACCCAACCAACTTGGTACGGAGTAGTAGTGAACACTCACATTATCGAACTTAATCTCTGTCGATGTTTGTGTTTCTGAATCAGTCACTGGCATTAATGGCGAGGCTTCTGAGTTTAGTGGTAAGGTCGAGCTCATTCGATTAAGTCTCTCAATGAACAGCAGAAAGCGTGAGAGCTCGACTCAAGTGCATGTTTCGGTGCACCGTAAGCCACCACACCGCCATCATCGATGACTAACAGCTTGTCACACGCCAACGCGCTATGCAGGTCATGGGTGATGAGTAAACCACCAATTTGACGCTGTTTAACATTGTGTCGAATCAGCTTAAGTATCTCTTGCTCTGTCACCGGATCTAACGCACTGGTTGGTTCATCGGCGATGATAATATCGGAGTTGCTCAGCAAGCCAATCGCAATACACACACGTTGGCGTTGCCCACCCGAAATTTGGCTCGGGTACAACGGCAAGATGGTTTCTGGATTAGGAAAACCAAGTTGAATCAGCAACTCGGTAATTTTGATTTTGTCTTTTGATTTAAGCTTGGTGCGAGTTCCCGTCAAGGCAAGGCAGAGTTGGCCTTCTATTGAAACTAGAGGATTTAACGCTTGAAGCGCATCTTGGAAGATAACTGCGGGGCGCTGTGCTGCAGTTCTTTGCAACATAGGTAAACCACACACCGCTTCACCAGATAGAGAAATATGACCTTCAACTTCAACCGTCTCTGGCAGAAACCCCGCAATAGCGCGAGAAAGCATCGACTTACCAATGCCTGAAGGACCCATGATCGCCAACAGCTCACCTCGATAAACATCGAAGTGGATATCTTGGAAAAGGGTTCTCGAAGAGGTTTTGATCGTTAGGTGGTCAACAGACAAAAGTGGGGCGTTCACGCAGATACTCATATATAGATGTTATAACATAACAACTCTATCATTTAGCCGACATGATGAAAAGAGAACATTGAACTGTATCGCATTTTATTTGCTGTTTGATTGACCAATTTTTATTAGGGCGTGTTGACCTTTCAAGCTGAATTTTTACTTATACAAAAAAGCGCTCTCTAAATTTATCGTGTAAAAATAGTAAAGCGCTTTCATAATGTATTACAGGTGATGATTAGGTTACTTAGTTAATGGCACCCTGAGCGGCATCTTCGACTGGGTAACATTTCTGCTTAACTTGTGCGATAAACGGATACAGGAACGCAATACGTCCAAGATAAAACAAGGTGAACGCCAACCACAGACCATGATTACCCCAAATATCGATGGTAAATGCCTGTACCGCTAAGAATACCAACAAAGTCGCGATGCTTGAGTCTCTAACCGGACGCGTGGTTCCTGTTCCAGTAAAGATACCGTAAACCGTTAAGCCAAAGCCAGCCACTAACGGGAACACGATTAACCACGGAGCCATCTCTTGATATAGAGCGACTAGCGCTGGAATATCAGTAAACAAGAAAACAATGCTGTCTTTAAATACCAAGGTCAACAGCGTCAGCGCGGCAATGAAACCTGCCGTCCATTGGAAGTTAAGCCTTAATACTCGATCCAACATTGAAGGATTCTTCTGTCCTACTGCTTTACCAGCAAACACACTCGATGCGTTGGCAATACCGTCAAACATATAGCTGACTATGAAGGTCACCTGCATCAAGATCGCGTTAGCCGCTAGAACATCCGTACCCAGTTTAGAGCCAGTACGCGCCATCATGTTGAAGAACACCAAGATACAAATGGTGCGAAGCAATAAATCAGTATTCGATGAGATGATTGTCGATAGGTCTTTCTTGGTCATCTTCGAGCCTTGCAGGAACTCAGAGACCGAGATATTACTGGTCTTCATCACCAAGGTCACACCAATCGCAAAGGTGGTGACTTGTGCAATCAAACTTGCGTAAGCCACACCTGCAACACCCAAATCGAAATAAAGTACAAACACCGCATCCAAGACAATGTTCAACACATTGCCAAACACTTGTGTGTAAAGAACTTCTTTGGCTTTTGCCTGCCCCATCAACCAACCAATGATGGTGTAGTTGAGCAACACAAAAGGCGCACCATAAATCAAAATACTGAAGTAGATATGCGCGTGCTCGGCCACATTGGCTTCAGGCTCTATCACCCACATTGCACCTTGCCAGATGAGTGGGTGTATCAAGATAAAGATCAAACCCACCAAACCAGACAGCACGAACGGACGCATCAAACTACCCGCCAAATCAGAGCGGTTTCCCTTGCCCAGTGCCATCGCACTTTGCCCCGTGGTACTGACACGAAAAAAGCCAAACAACCAATACATGGTGTTCATAATGATGGTGCCGATCGCCACGCCACCAATCAGTTCAGCAATACCAAGTTGGCCGATAACAGCGGTATCCACCGCACCTAGTAGAGGCTGTGTCACCGTTGAAATGATGAAAGGGAAGGCAATTTTCAGATAATCTTTGTGGGTAATGGTCATATATTCTAGCGAGTGATATTAAGAACTATTTGCAATTAGAGCGGGATGCTATCGTTTAATCCGTACGTTGTCATCATTTACTTAGAGTCGTTTATCAACAAGCTTCTCTCCCATCGCACCATCAACATAAGACCCCTTTCTGTCATTGAGCGAGCAAATTAGCCACAACAAATGAGTAAAATCACGCTCGACAAAACACAACAAAACCAATTACAGAGCCAACTCAATGGTTAACCTAGTAAAGGCTCAGTAAAAACTCACGGGAAGGTAGAAATCGAGTTCGAATATTTCATCACTATTAAGAAAGTGATTCTGATGATAATGCACATAAGCCGGCGTAGAACGCTGCTTGAAGCCAGACGTAGGTAACCATTTTTCTAATACCATACTGATCTGTGGTAGCAGTTCTCCATAGCGGCCATTCAGTCGAAACACGGCATGCAAGCCTCCTGGGATCACCATCTGGTTCACAACACTACGATACTTAATCGGTTCATCAATCGCGATACACGCGACATAACGACACTGATCCATCTCAACCCAAGCAGGGTTTGAGTGATGCAAACCAAATTGGCTCGAAAAGTCGCGCTGTTCTGAGTTCGCCCACGCTTTCAATATCAGCCACGCGTTGCGAATGGAACGGTTATAGCCAGTGTGTCGAACATAAGCCGCCATGCGCTCCGGTGTTTCAACGATCTTCGGTTCGGGTAACACTCGCTGCGCCACGTTCAAATAGCCCGCCGCGACTTCGGGATCTTTCAAATAGGGCTTTTCTGCTACTTGTAAATCATGCTTACGCCACTCTCCGGGCGACATATTAAAGGTCGCTTTAAATGCTCGACTAAACGAAGACACAGAACTAAAGCCACATTTATGGGCGATCTCAACCACAGACGAGCTGGTATCAAACATCAATTGGTTGGCTGCATACTCCATTCGAGTTCGTCGGATGTATTGATGCAACGACTCCCCGACCACACTTTTGAAGGTGCGATGAAAGTGCTGTTCTGAATAGGCTGCTATCTCAGATAACTCTTTGGCAGACAAAGGCTGACTGATGTCTTGGTGAATATGGAACAGGACATCATTGATTCTCGATATGTGTTGACGTGACATCGTTCAAATAGCATAAATGGACATGTTTAAGAGCATAAACGGACACGCTAATTTTTACAATTGCCGTGTAATATCAAGCGATAGAATAAAAACGATAAACGACGAGACACAACACATGGAAATCGCACAGTCATTACAACAGATTCAATCTTCATACATTCGAGAGATCCTCGCAGCCGCAAGTGATCCAAATGTCATTTCATTGGCCGGTGGTTTACCGGACGAGAAAACATTCCCTATCGATTTAATGAAGCCAACGCTAGAAAATCTAGCGAACATGCCTGAAGTTTTCCAATACGGCTCTACTGCCGGTTACGGCCCGTTGCTTGACCACCTAACACAAAGCTACCAATTGCCAGAGTCACACACGGCAATGATTTGTACTGGCTCTCAGCAAGGTTTGGATTTGATTGCACGTGCGTATGTCGATCCAGGTGATGTGGTTGTGATGGAAGCGCCAAGCTACTTAGGTGCGATGCAGGTGTTTGGCCTAGTTCAAGCAAACATTGCGACCGTGTCTCAAACTGAATTTGGCCCGAACCTAGATGAACTGGAAACGTGCTTTGCACAGCAATCACCGAAGATGTTCTATGCCGTGCCTGATTTCCACAACCCAACCGGCGTGTGCTGGGCAACAGAAACTCGTCAAAAAGTGGCTGAGCTGTGTATCAAATACAACGTGGCATTCATTGAAGATGCACCATACCGTGAGCTACGTTTCACAGGTACAGAACTGCCGTTGGTTTCTTCGTTCTGCCCTGATAACTCTATCGTTCTTCGTTCATTCTCTAAGATTGCATCGCCAGGTCTACGTATTGGCGCGGTAACAGGCAAACGCAGCTACCTTGAGCCACTGATCAAAGTGAAGCAAGGCGCGGATTTACACTCAAGTGTACCAATGCAAGCACTGCTTGTTGGTCTTCTAAAACATGAAGACTTCAACGTACACATGGAAAACATTCGCACCCTGTACAAGTCTCGTTATGAGGTGCTGTTCTCAGAGCTAGAGAAACAACTGCCTGCTGACTGTGTACTGAAAGCCGTAGATGGCGGGATGTTCATTTGGGTTGAGATCCCAGAGTGCGACACCTTCGAATTGGCTAAAACTCTACTATCGAATGGTGTAGCGGTTGTACCAAGCCCAGTATTTTATCCAAAGGCCGATGAAGCCAAAGCCGCACTGCGCTTAAACTTCACTAATGCCAATCCAGAAGAATTGACGGAAGCGGTAAAACGCTTAACAGAAGTACTTAACCAAGCGTAATCGCTGACAGTACTGGCCGCTTTGGTGATTGCCTGATCGGCTTATTACCGAGAAAGCCGTCACGAGTCAGCATTAAAGGCCAATGTCATTCTCAACAAGAGAGTCACATTGGCCTTAATTTTAGGTCTCCATAAAGCACAGAAAGGACGTCAGTTTGCCGCATTGTATTATCGAACACTCATCCACTATTGATAGTCAGCAACTCAACCAAAAAGTGTTTCTCGGCGCG
Organism: Vibrio sp. 10N.247.311.51; assembly: GCF_041467855.1. Taxonomy (NCBI): domain Bacteria; kingdom Pseudomonadati; phylum Pseudomonadota; class Gammaproteobacteria; order Vibrionales; family Vibrionaceae; genus Vibrio; species Vibrio sp. 10N.247.311.51. The sequence goes on from NZ_JBFSVK010000001.1 coordinate 225,217, forward strand.
ATGGAGTCTCAGTTGTTCTCACCAACAGGAGAAGACATCAAAGTACGCAGCCTTGCCTATCAGCATTACCAAACCGGTGAAGTAAAAGAAGACTTCGTGCATGTCTCTGTGCGTATTTTGTCTGGGCGTAACGAAAGCGTTAAAGCGATACTCTCCAAGTCCATATTGGATCAATTACTGACTCTTTCACTATCTAATGCTTCGCTGACCGTTGAGATCATTGATATTGAGACAAGCAGCTATTCAAAAGCCTTAGTTTAAAGGCAAATCACAAGCGTACATCCCCGCAACAATAGGGGATTCTAAAAACATTAGTTAACAGCATGGAGCAATGAAATGGAATTGGTGATTGGTAACAGCCCAGAATTGATAACGCAAGCACAAGCCATTCGTCATCAAGTATTCGTTGTTGAACAAGGTATTCCCCATGTGTTGGATCTTGATGGGCTCGATCCTGTCTCACATCATGCACTGATCACCGATGAAGATAATTTAGTCGCGACGGCACGCTTTCACATTGATGAATCAGGACACTCAACCATGGCACGTGTTGCTGTTCTTCAGCCTTATCGAGGATCAGGTATCGCGTCTAAAATTGTACGTGCACTTCTAAAACACGCCCCTGAACATGGTGCTAAAGTCATTGAAATCCACGCCCATCAATACCTAAAAGGTTACTATGAAAAGTTCGGCTTTGAGTTCATTCGTGAAGTGGAAATCGTCGGAGAACACCAACTCATTGAGATGAGATACTACATAAGTTCATAGCCGAAGATTCAATAGACAACAAAGCACCGCTCCTTATTTGAGTTAAAACTGCTTTTCAAATAACGGCCTTTTCACCACACCTAAAGACACACAAAAAATGATGTTATATAGCCCTACGTTTGGTTGGTTTTTGTCCCGCACCGCCTTGGTTATACTGCGCCTGATTTTAATAAGCCAACAAGACAGGACTAAGTTGAAATACTCAGTTTTGATCACAACAGGCAACCGCTCTGGATTTACGTTCCAGCTCGCAGAAAGGAAAAACCATGTCTCAATATGTTGTATGTGCTCTGTATAAATTCGTAGCACTTGATGATTACCAAGAAATTCGCCAGCCACTAACCGACGTGTTAGAAGCCAACCAAATCCGCGGTACTTTGTTACTTGCGAGTGAAGGTATCAACGGCACCGTTGCAGGTAAGCGCGAATCGATCGACGCCCTTCTTCAATGGTTCAAACAAGATTCTCGCTTGGCGGATGTTGTTTACAAAGAATCGTTCAACGAAGAACAACCATTCAACCGCACCAAGGTTAAGCTTAAGAAAGAGATCGTAACCATGGGCGTTGAGGGCATCGACCCACGCCACGTTGTCGGCACTTACGTGAAACCAAACGAATGGAACGCATTGATCTCTGATCCTGATGTGATTCTGGTTGATACTCGTAACGACTACGAAGTGGACATCGGCACCTTCAAAAATGCCGTAAATCCAAACACAGAAACCTTCCGTGAATTCCCTCAGTACGTTGAAGACAACCTTGATCCTAAAAAGCACAAGAAAGTCGCGATGTTCTGTACTGGCGGTATTCGTTGCGAAAAATCAACAGCCTACATGAAAGAGCAAGGCTTTGATGAGGTTTACCACCTTGAAGGCGGCATTCTTAAGTACCTAGAAGAAGTACCTGAAGAAGAGAGCATGTGGGAAGGCGACTGCTACGTATTTGATGGTCGTGTTGCAGTAAACCACCAGCTAGAAAAGAGCGGTTACGATGTGTGTAACGCGTGTCGTTTGCCAATCACTGACGAAGACAAAGCCTCTGAACACTTCGAGAAAGGCGTAAGCTGCCCTAAGTGTATTGATAAGCACAGCGAAGAGCAGAAAGCCCGTTTCCGTGAACGCGAAAAGCAAGTTCAACTGTCGAATGCTCGTGGTGAAACCCACGTAGGCGGCGAAGCTGCTCACCTTATCGAGCAACGCAAAAAAGAGAAGCTTGCACACAAAGAGCAGCAACGCTCTGGCAAGAAAGCAAAGTAAACTTTCTGCTTTAAACTCTTATAGTTCTAAACATATAACTATAAATAGTTAGCTATATACATACAAAAGGGCGCAAGTTCGAGGATAATCCCACGAGTTTGCGCCCTTTTTTGATCGCTTTACGGCTTTGTGTTTTGAACCACATTTCTTTCGAAAAATTACTTCTATACTGTTAATAATTCGACTAGAGAGGAAGTGCCAATGCTCAATGAAAACCATGCCTTTATCTTAGATTTCCCAGATCTTAAATTAGACATTGTTCAGCTCAACCACGACGACGAAAAATTCAAAGCAGACATGCAGAAATACCACCAACTCGACTACGACATCCGTCAGCTAGAAATCTCTGGCAGCCCTATCGATGACGACAGCATGCACAACCTCAAAGTAGAACGCATGGAGCTAAAAGACTCGCTACACAAACAGCTCACACGCCATCACGCGCTTAAGATCGTATAACGACTCATATGCTAGTGTGGCTAACTTAGCCACACTACTCTCCTTCCCAAAGAGTTCTTTGTTTGATATCGGAACTACCTGCTACCCAACTTGATTATTCGCTGAAAAGTCTAAGTAAGTACTGAATTGAAGCCCATCATCTTGAGTTTCAAAACTCCAACCCATTCGCTCACAAATTCGTTGCACAATCACTAAACCACAACCATAGCCTGCATTGTAAGTATCATTGCCATCATGACGATTAGTGATCACTAATTGAGAACCTGTCACCACAATTCCAACATCGCCAACACTGTAGCTAAACGCATTTTTAATTAAGTTATTCAATACAATAGTAATAAAACTCTCTGGTGCATATACCGTGGCAGTCTCTTTTACATCCAGGTCATAACTCGCATCCTGCTTGGCAAACAAAGGCGCCATTTCAAGCAACTGATTCTGAACTTCTAATTCCAAGTCATAGTGACCAAAATAGTGATCATCGATACTCTCTTTACCAAGCAGCAAAAACATTTCTGTCAGCACTCGCATCTGTTCACTCGCTTCTTGCAAGCGATTAATCGCTTTTAACGCAACAGGAGGTTGATTGGGTACTTTAGTTAGCAGATCAGCCGACCCTTTAATCACCATAATCGGGGTTCTTAGCTCGTGAGATGCAAATCGATTGAATTCCTCTTCCCGCTGAAAAAAACCTGAAATGTGATTCTTTGAATCTAAAAGTGTTTGCTCAATATGTCGTGTTTCAGCGTAAGACGTCTCAACTTCAAAACTTGGCTGCTCAGGGTGCATTTGCCCTATTTTCTTTTCTATTTGGTTGAGTGGCCTCGACAGCGAGCGTACAACATAGATCCCGTACAGAACCATGAAGATGGACGTTAAGCCACCTAGTATGAGGGTGTAGTTGTGGAGGCTCCATTCATACTCATCTAGGTAGTCGTCGGCGTCGTCTTGAAACAAGATATACATCAACCCTTTTCCTGACGGGTGTTCGAATACGTAAAAATGTTTATCTTCCGTACCCAACAGATGTTCATAGAAACCGGGCTCTTTGTATCGAGCTAACCAACTGGGCAGTTCTCTTTCACTCCAATAGGTTGAAAACTCATTTTCATTCGGCAACAACGTATTTTCGCCAAGCAACTGATATTCAGACGTATAACGATTAGCTTCAGTGTCTAGCCAGTGGTGTAAACTGATTACTTCCATCTGGTTTTCAGCTAAATAGATAACGGTCCAAAACATACTAAACATCACAATGGTCATAATTCCGAAGCTTCTACGAATTTTTTTGTAGATGCTAGGATAAACTTTGTGAGGTGAATGATTCTCGCTTTCTAAACCTTTATGCTTTGAGTCGGTAGCCTTGTCCATGAATAGTCTCTAATCGTGAATGTTCAAACCCTTTATCCAGCGTGTTACGCAAGCCATAAATATGACTTCGTAACGCATCACTACTTGGTGTCTCATCGCCCCAAACAGAATCAATCACTTCAGTTCTTGAAACAATCGCTGGCGCATGGCGCATAAGGACTTTTAGTATTTTAAGCTGAATCCGACTTAACTTAATAAGCCGACCTTCTCGGTATACCTCGTCGGTCTGCGAGTTGAGAGTAATATCAGCAAAACTCTGCTTTCCAATATCTTGCCGTGGTCCTCGGCTTGCCAGTGCGTTGAGCCTTAAACTGAGCTCTTGCATGGCGAAAGGCTTAACCAAATAATCATCTCCACCCGCTTGAAAGGCAGCGATTTTATCTTCCAACCTATCTTTAGCGGTTAAAAAAAGAATTGGCGTAGGACATTGCACTTCTTCTCGTAACTTTTTGACAGCAGAAATGCCGTCCAATTTAGGCATCATGATGTCCATAATAATCACGTCATAATAATTCTCAGACGCTAACTTCAATGCCGCTTCACCATGATAAGCACAATCAATCACCATCCCTTCTAACTCTAGATAATCGGCAATGGTTTCTGCAACATTATGGCTGTCATCAACGATCAAAACTTTCATCGATTTATTTCACCTTTCTTCACGAGTGCTTCACGTTTGAGTTTATAAGATACACCCTCAATAAACTAAATAAAGAGTATATAGATGAAAAAGTTAGCGCTGATTTCAGTTGTCGGTTTAATTCTAACTGGCTGTGGCGGTAGTGACAGCAATAGCAATGGAAGCAACGATAACAACACGCAAGTCCCATCAGCAATTCAAGGTACCATTGACTCTGTTTCTGGCAACACCATCGTTGTGAATGGTTATAGCTATCAAGTAGACAATGCGAACTATGAAGGCGAAGATGTGGCAATTGCAGACCTAGAAAAGAACATGATGGTCTCTATTTCATCTAATGCTCGTAGCGCTTCAGCTCACACTAGCGGAGCTCAAGTTAGTCTTGAACCGACCATCGTTGGTCTTATTTCAGACGCCAACCATAATAATGGCACATTTAAAGTCAATGGCATCGCATTGACCTTTACAGATCTATCACGTGAAATTGAAAATGGCGATTGGGTTATGGTCTCTTCTTTACCAACCGCAAATGCTGGCTACAAAGTACTTTCTGTTGTTAAGTTTGAACACTCGAACTTAACAGATTCGGTTGAAGTTGAGGGTTTGATCAGCGATTTAGATAGCAATGCGAAAACATTCAAACTCGGTGCAAGTCTAAATGTCGACTATTCAAATGCTCAAATCGATAACGACGACAGCACCTCTGACTTATCTAATGGTCTTTGGGTTGAAGTGACAGGCTCAATGGTAGGCTCTGCATTGAAAGCAGATGAAGTGGAAGTCGAAGATTTTGACGAAATCGATAATGACACTGAAATCGAAGGCATTATTACTTGGGTAGCTAACGACAAATCATCATTCGATTTAAGCTACAAAGGTCGCTTTCTTGTCAATGACAATACTCGTTACGAAGACGGCAACAAGTCAAACTTGACCGTAGGTGCAGAAGTCGAAGTAACAACGAAACAAGCTAACGGCGAAAATGTTGCTACCGAAATCGAATTTGAACACGACGATGATTCACAAGATTGGAATGACAACGACATCGATTTTGAAGGTGTGGTTCAGAGTATCGACGAGCAAGCATTAAACTTTGTTATTAAGACAACCTCAGGCAGTCAAACCGTATACGTTAACCAAAACACTCGCTATGAAGATGGTCTAAGTTTCCATACTTTACATGGTCAACGTATTGAGGCTGAAGCTTACAAGGTTAACAACCAGTACATCGCGAGTGAAATCGAAGCAGAAGACAACGACTAACGCATAGAACATCCTTGTTATTAAGTTCAGAAGCCACGCTCTACGCGTGGCTTTTTTACATCAAAACAACCCGCACCTTAAGTGCAGCCTACCTCTTCAATTATGTTACTGTTTGCTTATTCAAAGGCGTTTGATAAGGAAGCGAGTAAAGTGGCAATAACAGAAGAAAATATACAGTTCCAACGTGTTTCAAATTCTGAATTCGATGAACTATTTGCGTGTGTTAAACAAGGTATTTTCATACACGTAGATAGCGTTTTCGGCTGGGACGACGACTTTCAACTTCAACGACTTTTAAACGATTACCATCCCTCTTGGTTTCATTGGGTATACCGAGGAAAAGAGAGGATTGGACTCGTCTGCTTTAAGCCTTATGACAACGCATACCATATTCATCTGCTGATCATTTTCCCTCAATACCGAGGTCTTTCGCTGGGCAAGCAAGTCATGGCTCTCATACATAAGAGAACCATGGAAGAGCAACGAAGCCAAGTAACTCTATCGAGTTTTAAAAGTAATGCTCGTGCTATTAACTTTTATCAATCGCTTGGCTATCAAGTTGTTGATGAAGAAGATGATGATTTTGTGGGGATGGCTCTCAACCTAGCTAACAGAGATAATCTATTTAGATGCTAGGTAGAGAGCATTAACTTTAGCGCGCGGTAGAAATATCTAATTTCTCAATCAACGACGGAAAACCCCAACCGTTCTCGCCTTCGACTACAGGTTCTCCGGTCAAATACTCAAACAACGTTGGCGCTAAAGAGCCGTTAGCTTCGATTTTCAGTTGCTGAGAGTTATCGCCAATTGGCGCTCCCCAGAATCCTATGAAGGCATCTTTTTCTAAGTAATCCTCACCAGCGTGACGCCCTGGTACCTTGGTGTTGTACCCAATACCGGCTTTAGGAAATAAGTTAACCGTGCCAGCCCTATCTTCAAGGTAGATATTGACCAGTTGGTTCACAGAATCTGGACGAGGCGTTGGTTGCGTTAGTGCAGTCCACTCAGCACTGCTACACCACGTTGTCACATCCACCTTGACCGCTCGGTTAATACACTTTTCTACCAATCGAGAATACCGCGCAAAATCAACTTCGCTTGGCGATGCGAGATATGGATTGAGTCTTTGGGTACCAAGTAAAATCGGCGCTCGGTTGCCCTTCAGCGACTCATAAAAAAGCTTGTCACCTTCACGTGTGATCAATTCATCGACCCGCTCTAGATCACGGTTACCAATCACACGAACAGTGCAGCGTTGTTGATCACATGTGCTTTCTCTCAAGACCATATAATCAAGACTTTCAGGCAAGCGTTGCGCTATCTGATTAATAATATCGATACCCTGACCAGCTGGCGCAGCAATCGGAGTCCACTGCGTGAGTTCTTGGTAAATCGGCTGAACCTGCCACCCTTGAGCCGAATTAAAGAAGTCCATCATAAAGTTACCACCAGCAGTAGAGGCGACCACCACATCCAATTTCTTCGAACTTGGATAGCTTAGAGCATTGGTGATTTTAGGCCCTTCCCCCTCATCTGAAGATATTTTCTTAACCACAATTGGATACTCTAGCTCTGCTTGTAAGCCTTCAAATACCTGCTTTTCGGGATTGAGCGCGTAGAACACCGGCGTTAAACCATGATCCCCAGCCATGCCCCATAGCGTTTTATCGTAAACGCCTGCACTGCGGTAGGTCGCTTCAATCTGGCGAATCCAATAGTCCAGTCGGTTGAGCTCTCCAGTCGGCATCAGAATTTCGTCACTAAAAGGACCGGTAAAGTGTGCGAAGTGATCCGGCCATGGGTTATAAACCAAGGTGTAGTCTGGCATTCCTTTTCCATCTAATTTGGCAAACTGAGTGATCGACTGTTTAACCTGAGTTCTCTTTGAAAACTTAGTGAAAAAATCAAAGCTAGATATAGACTGGTACGCTTCAATATCTTCTATCAAGGCTTGACGCTTTTCTTGCAAAACCACTTCAACTTCTGAACGTTCTTGAAGCTCTTTCACACAACGTTTCTCACCATAATCACGCAGTGACTCACCCAAGCCTAGGTTCACTAACCCATCATAAGTGGTATGAGCATTCCAATCGTATTGGGCGTTGCAGTTCAGCGTTTTAAGGTAATCAAGGCGATCAAACATGGTCTGCACCTTGTTGTTCGCCATCAACACATCCAACTGCAGGGCATCATTGCCGAAGAAGTAATAAGCTCGGTCGATCTCTCGGTCAACAAAGTGGAAATTAGGGATACCCGTACCACCATTACCAGAAACTTTTGCGCCCGTTTTAATGATCGGTAGGTTGCGTACACTGATTGTTGGAGTCGAAGAGATACCCACTCGGCTTATATTGTCTCGATGCTCTTGATAGAGATTTTTGAAGAAAGGAAGGTAATTCGAATCACGGTAGGTTTGTTCAGACAGAACTTCCATGAACCTTACCTGCTGTTGATGTTCTGGCTCAATCACCGTTTCTAGCTGAGGTTTATATTGCGCTCGGTTTTTATGATTCTGATAAGCAACGGAAATGAAAGGTGAATCTTCATCGACCAACCCCTCAATCAATCCTTGTTGTAAACCATCGACGGTCACTTGGACCGCAAAACGTTTGTTCTGTTGGGATTCTAAGAACTGAATGAGCGCATCAGGCTGGTCACTGAACGCTTGCTGCATCCAATCATCGAGCGCTTCTGCACGTTCTTCTTTAAACACAAATTGGCGGTAGGCTTTCAGCAAGTTTAAGCGCACAAAATCAATAAGCGTGATAGTAAGAGCTTGTGCTTTATTATTCGGCTTATCAGCATTTTCTGGTTTACCATCTTCTGCAATCGCCAACATTGCAGACTTCATGTCGCCGTCATCCATTCCCAATGCTGCTTTACCGATCAAATCAACGATGATCGGCTGAATCTGAGCGATGATAGCCAGATCTTCAGGGCTATTGGTTAAGTATGTGTAATTCGCAGGAAGAGTGTCCATATCCTGCCAAACACCAATTTCGAATAACGCATCGTAGATAACCACCATGTTGGCAATGAACTGTTCATCGATACGAATACCTTCATGATGTCCCGTCGCTTCAGTCGAGGTATCTGGCTCGTGATGCTCTGAGGTTGGCTTATCTCCGACATGATAGAGGCTATGTCCAAAGCCCTTTAGCGCCTGCTTATCATAAACCGTCGACAAGTAAGATTTGAACACATCTTCACTGCCCAAACCCGAATAGCGATCGTAATAACTATAGAGAAAATAACCCAAAGGAATTGAGTACGTCGGGTTAGATAACTGAGCAACGACTCTGGCTTTTGTTTTGACATCTAAAGGAAGAGCGAGAATATACGCATCTAATGTAACGCCACCAATCGTGAAAAGAGCCGCATCACGAGTGAGTTTGGCAGAATAACTTAGGCTTGAAAGCACCTGATTTTTCAACACTTCACTGGAGCTAAACACGCCACCAATGACGGGCGTTGTTGATATATCAGCCGCACTCGGAGCTGACGCAACCGCCAACGATAAGACACTGAATAAACTGGCGTAACTGCGAACGTGAGAATAAGAGCTCATCAAATTTCCTTTAGATCAACACACTTCTATAAATTTAGCTTATTGTTTCAGCCTGTATTTATTAGTCAACCTATGAAAATGTTTGTTTTGATATTTACGTTGATCATTAAAATTGGTAATCAATAAGTGCTTCTGAATCGCTACTGAGCTTGACCATTTACTTCGCAATCCCAATAAGAAGGTGAACCATAATATTGAACAAAGTAATCGATAAATACGCGTACCTTAGGCGCAAGCAACTGAGCACTCGGGTACACCGCCCAGATAGCCGCCTCATCTTTTAAAGGGTAATCCGGCAACACCTCAACCAGCGAACCTTCCGCGAGCTGCTTGTATGCTATCCAAGTCGCACACATGGCAATGCCCAAGCCATCGACACATACATCCCTTACCGCTTCACCATGATCGACGCGGATAGCACCTTTCTTCTTGATGGTGACATCGCCTTCTGGTGTGTCGAACGTCCACCCTTCCAAGCCGGTTTGATTGATGCATTGATGTTGCTTTAGGTCTTCTGGTGTTTTCGGATAGCCATGAGCTGCCAGATATTCTGGTGATGCACACAAAATACGCTTATCAGTAGAGAGCTTGCGAGCGATCAGGCTTGAGTTTTGTAGCTCCGCATTACGGATCGCCACATCGAAACCGCCATCAACCAGATCGACGATTGAGTCACTGAGTGAAATGTCCACCGACAGATCTGGATACTTAGCCAAAAACCCTTTCAAAGCAGGCATAACATGCATGCGACCAAACGAAGAAGGTGCTGATATTCGCAACACCCCTTTTGGTAATTCATTACCGGTTCCGACAGAGGCCACACCCGCTTCGACACTCAAAAGGATTTGCTTGGCGTGAGGAAGAAATGCCATGCCCTCTTCAGTCAGAGAGACCTTCCGTGTGGTGCGATGCACAAGACGGGCACCTAGGCTCTCTTCGAGCTTTCCGATATGAATACTGGCTACCGGAGGTGACAACCCAAGCTCTTGTCCTGCTTGACTGATATTGTGCGTAGACGCGAGTCGCACAAACAATTTCAGATGTTCAATATTCATCAATAATGGCTAGCCTGCGCTGAGTAAACGCTGCTTATTGGCCGCAGCGGAACGGGGGAATAATGTGAGTTTTAATATAGGCATTAAGCTTAAACCATGCAAAAGCGCCCGCTAAAACATTGGCGACGGTCGCAGCAATAACCGCATTGATCATGTCTCCAGTTATCGAGCCGAGCCATAAAGCAGGAATGTAGAAAACAAACAAGCGTAAGAAAGAGACATTCAAAGCTTTGCGAGGCACACCCAAGGCATTAAAGACCGAAGCAACCAACATGCAAAGCCCAAGCGGGCCATAGCTGAACGGTATAAATAACAAGGTCACTTCAAACCAGCTGCGTATGCTTTGTTCTTCCGAGATAACAGGAATAATCCAGCCACTAAACAGCGCCAACAATGTTGCCATCACGGTGTGGAAAACCAATAAGAACTTCGCTGTTGTATTCAATAGCTCAGGGATTTTGCATCGCTGCTGCGCCCCTAGGTAACGACCAATCATAGGCGGGATAGACATGGTCAGAGCAAGAGAAAACACCAGCATAAAACTTTCAACACGGGCGAGTAAGCTCCAAAAAGCCATCTCATCGGTTCCGATTCTCGCAATCAAAAGCATTGAGAAGAATGCGCTGACCGCAGGTAATATCTGATTCGCAGTGGTTGGCATTACCGTCTTGAATAGCTCAAAACTGTAGCCTTTGATTTGGTTACTGCACGCGCCATTGAAGCCAAACCAACCCTTGCCGCGAGACTTGATTAGCATGTAGATTGCGCCGAATGCATAGCCAATACTCGATGCGATCGCCGCCCCTGCAATGCCCATATCCAATCCAAAGATCAGAATAGGGTCGAGAATTAGGTTAATCACGCTGGCAGCCAAGAACATGCTGCCGGTTGTTTTAGTATCGCCATTGGCACGATAAACGCAGGTGGCCAAATAAAGCACCGCCACCATCAATGCACTGAACAGCCACAACGGCCAGTACACATTAAAAATCGACAGCATGGATTGGTATTGAGCGTCAGAGACATCATTCACAAACGACGCAAAAACAGTATCGCTAAAAACAATCAGCCCTATGCAGATCAAAGCAATCACCAAGACTCCAAATCCGACCGACAATGTAGCAATTGAGGTGGATTTACGTTGTTCTTTTGCCCCTACCGCTTGAGAAATAATGGACGTTGCCGCCACACCGATGCCAACTTGAACCCCGGTAAACGCCGCTTGAAATGGCAAGGTGATGCCGTGAACCGCCAACTCATTCACCCCTAGCTGACCAATAAAGATCGAATCGACCAATTGCACCATCATGATCGCAAACACGCCCAACGTCAGTGGCAGTGTTTTCTCAATAATGGTTTTCAAAGTCGCGGATCTCATCTGCATAAGTCGGTTCACTCTTGTCTGTACCTTGGGGCTAATTACCTAGTTGAGCAGTATACGAAGCTAAATGAAAAGGATAAGAGCGCCAGACAAGGAATGAGTTTTTAGATTTCGTTGACAATCGAATTAGCAAGACACCTTCAACGTTAAAATATCCATATAAGACACTGAATAGATTGAAATTATAAAACCCGCCAACACTCTTAATAATTCGTTAATAGTGTTTCGTTTAATGGTTAATTGTTGGTTCGAACATTCCTCGCTAGCCTGAATTTAGGTCGCATTCACACTGAATAGGCTGAAATGAAATCTCTCAGAAGGAATATGGAAATGGCATATCAAGGTTATACAACGTTTAAAGCTCAAGCCGAGGATGGGATTCTTACCGTCACTTTTGACTTCGGTACTGTGAATGTTCAAGGGCAAGAGATGCTTGCCGACCTCAATGGTTTAGCGATGAGACTAGAGCGCGATCGTGACATCAAGGTCGTGGTATTTCAGTCAGCAAACCCTGAAGTTTGGGTCTGTCACTACGACACCAATTTATTGAAAGACATGTCGACAGAAGCCGTTTCTCGTGAAGAAGCGAAGTTACTCGACCTGCAAGTGGTGCTGGAAAGAATCAGCAAACTGCCACAAGCCACCATTGCCAAGCTTGAAGGCTTCGCTCGAGGTGGAGGCCACGAATTTGCACTGGCGTGTGACATGCGATTCGCGGCTCGTGGTAAATACAAATTCATGCAAATGGAAGTGGGTATGGGCATTCTTCCTTGCGGTGGCGGCGCATCACGCATGGCACGCCAAGTCGGCTTAGGTCGCGCACTTGAAATCGTCCTAAGTGCACGAGACTTTGATGCTGACGAAGCCGAAGCATACGGCACCATCAACAAGGCACTAGAGCCGGATGAAATTGGCGAATATGTTGATACTCTTGCCAAACGAATCGCTCAATTCCCTGCCGAATCGATCAATGCGTGTAAGCAAGCGGTGTACGAGTCTATTGATAAACCGATCGACGAAGCACTCAAAGCGGAAGCTTATTGGTTGTATCAAGCTACGAGCAAAACCCCTGCGGTTAAGCGCTTCCAAATTGCCGATGAGCAAGGCCTAGAGCACGATATGGAAAACCAACGTAACTGGGAAACTCTGGTTATGAACGTTCAAGACATCAAATAACTCGGTCACTTCTCTTAATTTGGGTCAGCCACAAACTGACCCATTGTCTTACTTAATGGTTAAACGCCAACGGTTAACCACCAAGTGTTAAAATGGTCATTATTTACCCCATAGACTCACATTTGAGTCTTCAGCTTGTGAGCCAAATGCAACTATGTGTCATTAATCTTTGTTATAACGTTGTTCAAACTATTTTTTGAAGGACGGAATATGCAAAAAATAATTCTGATCACAGGGGCCACGGATGGCATTGGTTTAGAGACTGCAAAAGCACTAACGCAGCAAGGGCACCATGTTCTGATTCATGGTCGCAACCCAGTTAAGGTCAATAAAGTCGTGGCCGCTCTGTCTCGCCTGTCTAAGAATGCAATCATCGAAAGCTACATCGCAGACCTATCGACGCTCTCTGAAGTTGAGGCGCTCGCAACCCAAATCCAAAGCGATCACAAACGACTCGATATACTCATTAACAACGCAGGTGTGTATAAAGTTTCGGACATCACCACTCCAGACAATCTTGATGTGCGTTTTGTCGTAAACACCATTGCGCCGTATCTACTGACACAAAAGCTGCTTCCTCTTTTTGATGCGACAGGTCGTATCGTCAACCTATCTTCAGCAGCCCAAGCACCCGTCGATTTAGATGCATTGATTAGCCCGAATGCGGGAGAGCTTGATGGTCCGGTTTACGCGCAAAGTAAGCTCGCACTAACGATGTGGTCCATCGAATTAGCCAATACTCTTTTAGACAAAGGCACTGCAATTATCCCTGTAAACCCAGCCTCTTTCCTTGGCAGTAAATTGGTGAAAGATGCTTATGGCGTTGATGGTAACGACCTTGCGATTGGAGCCGATATTCTTTGTCGTGCTGCGCTCAGTGATGAGTTTGCCAACGCTTCCGGTAAGTATTTTGATAATGATTCTGGGTTGTTCAAAGACCCGCACGCCGACGCATTAGACAACACCAAGAACCACAAGCTGGTGACCGTGCTTGATCAATTGCTCGAAGAAAAGCTGTGCGTTGCGCACTGAGCATTCATTAGTAAAAAACGACCACTAACACTCCCCACACACAATCCAAGCCGCAGTTCTATCCCTACAGACAAAGAACTGCGCACTCTTTCGATTATTAAAATTTCTTTAATACTGATTCCCCGCTTTGCCCAATTATCACCCAAGATGCAGATTGCTAAACTTGCCCCGTCGAAACAACACAGGCTACGGCCGAGGAGCATTTATGCGTTTTGAAGGTAAAGTTTATCGTCCTTGGATGGAAGCAGAGAGCGTACTAATCCAGACAACATTGGGGTGCAGTAATAACCAATGTACCTTCTGCACGATGTTTGATGATAAGCGTTTCAAAGTAAGAGATATCAAAGACATCTTTGAAGATATTGACGCGGCGAGAAAGATCTACCCGCATGTTGAATCTATCTTTTTGGTCGATGGTAACGTGATGGCGATTAGAACCGAGATGCTGATTTCGATTCTGGATTACATCAAGATCACCTTCCCTGAAATCAAGAACATTTCTCTGTATTCAGGGTTCAATGACTTCCGTCGTAAGAGCTTGTCTGAATTAAAAGAGATTAAGTCGGCAGGTTTAAGCATGGCCTATTCAGGCTTGGAGTCAGGTGACCCAATTGTGCTTGAACGCATTCAAAAGCGCATGACGCGTGAGCATGCAATTGAAGGTATGAACCTAGCCCGTGAAGCAGACATCAAGGTACTGGCTTCGTTCATCTTTGGCCTTGGCGGCAAAGAACGTTCTGTAGAGCATGCGATTAATACCACCAGCTTGCTGAACATCATGCAGCCAGATGCAATTGCACCAATGGCTTTAGCCGTTCAACCGGGATCGGTATTGGAAAAAGAAGTAAATCGTGGCGAGTTTGTTTTACCAACGCCATTGCAGATTCTGGAAGAAGAAAAATACTTGCTCGAAAACCTAGAAGATTTCGATTGCTACTACTGGGGCGACCACGGCAATAACATCTCACCAATGCGTGGCATGTTGCCTCAGGCTCGTAAGCCGTTTCTTGATAAGATCAATCAAGACATCGCTCACAACCCAATCACTAAGCAAAACGTCATTAAGACCTTTGCTTGGTAAGCACTCGATTTAGCTCGTAACCAATAAACGTAAACAGACCAAACGACAGGCGTTGCAGCTCCATATTATGGAATAATCAAAGTCCAGCAGCGCCTAACGTATATCTTATTTTTTCAGGTTTACAGCCCTACCTAAGCCAAAGCCGCTAACAACAAGTCAGTACTCGCTTCCACGTGAGCAACAATCTCTTGTTCTGTGGGTGCAGGCATTCCCATCAACACACCCTCTCTGACACTCATCACCATACCAAGCCAAAGCTTAATTTTGGTTTGTGGTTCTTCAATATCGAATCGTTCATTGAAAAACTGAGCAAGCACTCGATCGGTATCATCTGGGCCAACGTCCATAAAACGGCTGACCAATTCTGGAGACTTGCTGCCTTCTGCTATCAACAGCTTAAAGGTCGCAATATGTTCGCTCGAAAGGTGAAACAAAACGAAGTCTTTTGCGAAGCCCAATAGTGCTTGTCGAGTATCGGCGTGTTGCAAATGCACCACCAACTTATCGTCTGTCTGGCTACCCATTTGTCTTAACGTCGCTTCAAACAACACATCTTTAGAAGAGAAGTAACGATAAAGCGTTTGCTTCGTCATTTTCGCTTCACTAGCGACTCGGTCCATGCTGGTTTGCACGTAGCCTTCCGCGAGGAATATCTCCTTCGCCGCTTTTAAAATCGCGAGTCGTTTCTTCTCTTTGTTCTGCTCAATCTTGCTCATTACTTCATCCACCCCAAAATAGAGATCATACTTTAAAGTATGATTTGTATTGACTCAACCAATTCTTAAAATCATACTCGGTAGTATGATTTGTAAGTAGCAGATAATTGGATAGAGAAATGACGACAATGAACCTCCCTAAAACTGAAGCAAGAAACACACGAACCCTCGGCTTTACCCTCGCGATCGCAGGTGCCGTGTTAATGAGTATTGACCCCATATTTATTCGTTATGCCGGTGTCAGCGGATTCGATACCGCCTTCTTGTTCGGCTTATTCAGCGCAATCTCGATGCCGATTTTGCTTAAGTTCAACGACAAACGTGGAATCCGAAAAGCTGTGATTCAGAGCGGTTGGCCATTATTGGCTGCGGGTATTCTTATGCTCGGCAGCGCATCAGGCTTGGTATTCAGCATCAAGATGACTTCGATTGCCAATACCTTTGTGATCCTCAGTGCAGCCCCTGCTGTCGCGGCGATTTTTAGCTGGTTGATCCTAAAAGAAGCCACCAGCCGTTCAACTCTGGTTGCCATTGTCGCGGTGATGATTGGTATTACGATTGTCGTTTCGGGTTCGTTTTCTTCAGGGAACTGGATGGGCGATGCGTTGGCTGTGTTCGCGGTGATCTGCCTTTCAATGATGTTTACCTTGCTGCGTAAATATCAAGACGTCAGCCGATTGGCGAGTGTTGGCCTAGGTGGTTTTTTGCTCGCGGTTGTGATGTTTTTCTTCGCAACGCCGTCAAGCTACAGCGTTGAAACGTGGTTAATCATGGGCATGATGGGCTTGTTTACGGCTCCTGTTGGGCGAGTGTTATCTATGGTCGCAACGCGCCACATTACCGCGCCAGAAGTATCAATGACTCTGATGTTAGAAACCGTGTTAGCGCCAGTTTGGGGGTTTATCTTCTTCACTGAGATCCCACCAATGACCAGTATTGTCGGCGGTGTGGTGATCTTGATTACGATCTTCATCTACACCTTAGTGACCATGAAAAGCGATGACAAATAAATAGATTAATAAAGAGACTAATAGGAGCTGAATATGGCTGCAGAACTGAAATTTATTGGCCGAATTACCACGCCTTATCACTCGGTTTCGGAGTGTCCGAATAACATCCAACCGGACAACGGCCCGATCTGTGAAATCATCTTAGATGACGTTTATCAGCAAGGTTTGCTAGGACTAAACAGTGGCGACCACATCTTGATCTTGTATTGGTTAGAAGGCGCAAAACGAGATGAATTGATACAAAGCAGGGATGAAGAAACACCGACCAGAGGCACCTTCGCACTGCGCTCACCGCACCGACCAAACCCAATCGGTGCCGCCGTGCTACCGATTGAAAAAATCGAGAATGGCACCGTAACCGTGAGAGGCTTAGATTGCTTGAACAACACACCACTGTTGGATATCAAGCCGGCGATCTATAGAGAGAAAGGAATAAGCGAGAAGTTGGCCTTCCTAAACCAAAAGCGAGCTGTGCGTTAGCGAAAGGAAGGCATTACGCATGCTTGATGAAAGCTTGGCTTAACCTCTGAAAGAGTGAATCTACGTTGGGAAGGCTCGTCAAATGCGCGGACAAGGGAGTATGAACCTGCGCATCGACCACGGTTGGGTTATCGCAAATTTGATTATAAAAATTCACTGGCGCAACGATGTTCTCTAAGTCGGCATCTAACAAGATACAAGCTTGCGAAAGTACAATTTGGCCGCCCCCCTGTTTAAGCAATACACGCTGCGCAGTACCCACTATTTTTTGTTTATTGATATTGAGGTTGTAGTCACCATCACAATAAGAGCTGGGGGTGGCGTGTACATCCACATCGATGCCCAATTCTTTGAAAAACAGGGTTAAAACGTCGCATAAATGTCGATACGCTTTTTGGATATTGTAGGCTTCATCGCGAGGCCAATGGTAAATGTGCGATAGGTTAATGATCCCCGGTAGTTGAGGTACGGGAGCGCCACCTGTTTTTCGCGAGGTGAGTAGCCAGCCTTGCGCCTCAAGTTGCTTTCTAGACTCTACCGTCACTGGCCACTTTTTACCTGCGGGCAAAACGAGTGTCGGCGTTTTTGCTTGCCACAGCATTAAGGCTTGTCCAATCTCACCCGCCTGAATTTGCTGCAATAATTCAGCTTCTTTTTCAAACGCACGATCAACATCAATGTGCGGGTAACGTACGAGTTTATTCGTTAGCTTCAATGCACTTTCCTCTACAGATTGTGGTGACCTACCATTTCACTTTCTGAAATGGTTGATGGACGATAGGGCTAGTTATCCCCAAAAACTGCCGTACACATCCGCATTTAGAACCTCAAAAAACGCCTCAAGGCTCTTCACCTCTGCTGTCGGTTCGTAAATGTGCCAATTTAAATCAGATTTCATCCAATAGATTGCCCACTCATTACGTGATTTGTAGTACTTCACTTTGGCTATAGGACTTTCCATTTTTTCACTTGGGTCGTTCCATTTCGGGCGAACTTCGAATATTTCTATTGCTTGCCCATTCACTCGATATCCTAAATCTAACTGGTCCCTAATTTCTACAGGTGGTCGACGAGAGTCCAGATAGATCTCAACTGCTTTTTCATATCGTTTTTGTTCGATTTCAGAGAATGCCATATCAGTTACCTAAGCTATTAATCAACTTCAGTTTACGACGTAAAAGTAGTCGTACGTATTTGTTATATTTTTGATTCGTACATCATTTTAGCCTGGACAGCTTTGTCTAATCGGCGATGGACCAAAGAGACCATAGAAAGGATATCTAATGCATCAATTTCCTCTATAGTCCAAGTGATTTTTGGTGCATGGGCTGTAGTATTACGAAATGTACCAAATAGCCCTTTTAGTAAATTCATAAAGCCTTTTTGTTCACTTTTCTCGCTTTCACTAACTAAAGAGTTTAATGCTAAATGCGGTACTTGCTTAAAAGAAAAAGCCTCATCAACCAACGCTGAACCATCAGAAGTTAAACCTGTTTTATTTCTGATTTTATCAGCTACACTTTTAGTCGCCTCGAATACAGCATGAAAGTAATTATCTACAACTAATTCTTCTTTACAGTATTTCAGAACATCGGGATGGACATTACGAGAAACTAAATGATCCTTTAATTTATAAGCCCTTGCGGCAGCTTCACTGATCGTATTCGATTTAGTTACTGTGCCTAACTTTCCATTTTCGCCAATATTGAAACCAGCAAAACTGAGAATCTGGTTTAATTGGAACCGAGTATCATTAAACCATTCTAAATTATTGTAATGACGAGCCGGATTAATCGCATTTTGGATAAAAGCCAAAACATTGTTAGCGCACCCGTCAATCATTTGTTTATTTGCTAATGCTGAGTTCAACCTTTTCCATTTGGTATTAGCTGAATCAATATCTTCAATACCAGATTCGTAAAGTAACTTTCCTATTTCTGTTCCAGTAAAACCACTAGAAGTATCACCAAGTAATCGGCAAATAGATTCCACCACACTAAAATCTAAACTTTCTACTCTTGCCATAAATAACCTTAAAAAATATAACGAATGACACGGATTCCCCCTACCGAGGCTCTGCCACACTGATGTGGTACTTAAATGCATCGGAGGCACCATGTCTGATTATTCTTATTTCTGCGGTATCGACCTAGCTAAAAACCACTTCAGTGTTCATGCTGTAGACCAAAATGGTAAGGTCATCAGTCAGTAACCCGCCCTAAACTACTGACTACAATAGCAAATATGCCACTCGTGCGTATAGATATTGATGCGTGTGGTGGTGCACATTATTGGCAAAGGGCGAACTAAATTATGCAGTGACTATCTCCAAAACAGTCCGACACCTTTTCTCGATAACACAGAGGCTTGATGGCTTCTGTCTAACAAGGTTGTCTGATATGGTGGCGGCAGAACTTCAGCAATTGTTTAGATAGTATTGAATATGAAAACACTAACCATACTTGATGGCGGCATGGGCCGAGAACTCAAAGAAATTGGCGCGCCATTTTCTCAGCCGCTTTGGAGTGCTCAAGCGCTGATTGAAGCACCCGATTTTGTTAGCCAAGCGCATCAAAACTTTGTCGATGCAGGTGCTGAAATCCTGATCACCAACAGCTACGCCTGTGTGCCTTTTCACTTGGGTGAAGAGCTGTTCAAGCAACAAGGCTTTGAACTAGCCGCACTGTCTGGTGAGCTGGCTAAAGCAGTTGCAGACAATGCTTCTCACACAGTGAAAGTGGCAGGCGCGATTCCACCGCCATTTGGCAGCTACCGACCAGACTTGTTTAAGGTCGAAGAAGCCGCGCCAATCATTCAAACGCTTTACGATGCCCAGGATCCAAACATCGACCTTTGGATAGCGGAAACGATTTGTAGCCTGCAAGAATTCGAATCCATTCATGCGGTTCTTAAGCAGTCCGATAAGCCGTGTTACTACGCATTCAGTTTGGAAGACACCAAGGGCGATTCTGCCAATATTCGTTCAGGCGAGAGCGTAACAGACGCGATCAAACTTGCCTGCCAATCAAACGCAACAGGCATTATGTTTAACTGCTCAGTGCCTGAAGTGATGGATCAAGCCATTATCGATGCTAAGAAAGTGATCGATGAGCTAGGCCGTGATTTAGAAATTGGTGTCTACGCCAACAATTTTGCGCCTATCAGCAACGAACATGAAGCGAATGATATGTTTCAGGAGATGCGTGAGCTGGATGGTCAAGGTTACTTAACTTACGCTAAACGTTGGCACGCACTGGGCGCGAATATCGTCGGTGGCTGTTGTGGCATCGGGCCAAAACACATTCAAGCTCTAGCCGATTGGAAACGCTCCCTACAGAGCTAATCCTGAGCTTCAACTAGAATAAAATAAATAGAGAACAGGTTGAGAAATCTGTTCTCTATTTGTATGTGACGTCTCTGAGTACACTGAGACAAAACAACGATTTGGAGCAACTGATGAGCGACACGCAACGCAAAATTAAATGGGGCATCGCAGGGCTAGGCAATATCGCCAATCGATTCGCGACTGCAGTCACAGAGCACTGTCTGCATGGTGAACTGTACGCCGTTGCCGCAAGAGATCACTCCCGCGCAGCCTCATTCGCCAACAAGTTTGGTTGCGACAAGGCTTATGGCTCTTATGAAGAGATGGCGAATGACCCAGCAGTAGAAGCGGTTTACATCGCCACCGTTCACCCATACCACCAGCCACTCGCAGAACTGTTTCTAAAGAACAATAAGCATGTATTGGTCGAGAAGCCGGCTTTTACCAACCTTGCTGACTGGCTTGAGATGAAAGCCCTTGCGAAACAAAATGGCGTGATGCTGTTGGAAGCGATGAAAACCGTGGTGTTTCCCGCGTATCGTGAGCTCCAATCATTCTTGGTCTATAACAACATTCAGATAGATTCAATCGAAGCCAGCTTTGGTAACCATCACGACTATGAGTCCGATTTGTTTATCTTCAATCCGGATTTGTCAGGCGGAGCAACACTCGATGTTGGGGTCTATGGGCTTTGGTTCTTCTACGATCTGTGTCGAACACTGGGTGTGACCCCTTCAAAACCTCAGGTAGAGATGTCGTGTCTTTATGAGGGGGCGAATGTTGATACCGACGCGTGCTTTACCTTCTCTGGCGATATAAACGGTAAGATATCGGCATCAACAGTGCAAAACCTTCCCCGATCAGCGCACTTGAGTGGGCCTGATACTAAGATCACCATTCACGGAAAATGGTGGAATCCGGCCTTTATTGAGATTGAACATCAAGGCAACAAGTCGACCATCAACAAACGAGTGACGGGCAATGGGTTCGAATTTGAAATCGACCATTTTTCAGGTTTGGTGCTTCAAGGCAAAACTGAGTCGAATATCCTAAGCTCAGAGATAACCTCTCGAGTTCTCGATACAATGGAAAAAGCACTGATTGACTCTGGCTATCCACATTTAACTCAACCTCGTCGTTAGGAAAAGCAAATTGGGCAACCTTAAGCGCAAGCTTGAATTGTATGAAAAGATATTTCAGGCTTTTGGGCCTGGAGTATCACATTGTCAGGTCAACCAACTGGCCACCCTGCTGCACGTAAGTGAACGTCATGTTCAGACCTTACTCAAAGCGATGACAGCGCAAGGTTGGATTGAGTGGCAAGCCAGTTCAGGCCGAAGTAAGAAAGCACAGCTGACGTGTCTGGTTGAGCCCATTGAGGCGTGTTACCGATACGCACAAACCCAAGCTGACGCAGGCAACATAGAACAGGTGTTTAGCACTTTGAGCTTCAATGGCCGCAATGCTGGCGCTGAGTTGCAAGCCTTTCTAAGCAATACCAATCCATCGGCGCAGAATATCGCGTATATCCCCTTTCACCGAGAACTCGAGGCTCTTCACCCTCAACGAGTACTTAGACGCACCGAACGTTTCTTAGTGATGCAAGTTTGCCAACGCCTAACCTCCGTTCAACACGGTCAACTCAGCGGCGATCTGGCTTATCATTGGCAGGCTAATCAAGATGCAACACAGTGGCACTTTCAGATTCGTAATGGTGTTCACTTTCATAACGGTCGAACACTCGAACCTCAAGACATAGCGCGCAACCTTAATTCGCTCTGCCAAAGCAAAATATGGCGTCGTTGTTATCAGCATATTGATGAGGTCTCTATCGCGGCAGGCAATGTGGTTGTCGTGAAACTGAATCAACCTGATTGGCATTTACCACGCCTACTTGCCAGAGCTGAAGCCTCCGTATTTGATCACTCATCACCGACTGATAGGCTGATTGGTTCTGGCGCGTTCTCATTAGACATTTTCTCAAGCAATATGTTGAGATTAAGCCGCAATAGCGCGTATTCACACAGCACGCCGATTCTTAATCGAGTCGAGTTGTGGGTCTACCCGGAATGGGCACAGAGCAAAGCCTGCGCTCAAAATCAGGTGTGCGTGAAACTGCCCGAGAAAACGATCACTGTGCGTTGCGATAACCATGCTTCCCAACCGGAATTCGGCTCAACCTTCTTTAAGATTCAAAACCCAGCGTTGTCGAAAACAGAGCGCGAATTCACCGTTGAAGACACCTCTGAATGCCAAGCCCTTTTCGAGCAGTTGTCCGTGTCTGGCGACCACAAAACCAGCGTGGAATATGGTCACTACCAAACTAACTACCTAACTACCAAAGACGTCGCGTTGTGTAGCATTATTGATGAGAACGACACCTTCACTTCGTGGTTAAGCTTTTTCACTCGCTTCCCGTTTGAGGACTTAACTTTGCCTGCTGAGATGCTAGAGAAAATCGAACAAGGCTTAGCCTCAATAACAAGCCAGCCAAACTTTGAGTTAGCGATGAATACACTGTTGGAACTCAAGCATTGGTTGAATGACTCTGGGGTTGTGGTTGAGCTCAAGCAAGAGGCGTTCAACTTAGAGGTTTCTGAAAAGATACACGGCGCGCAAGTGAATGGTTTCGGTTGGTGTGAGCTCGACAAGCTGTGGATTAACCATTTGTAAATCTAGCCATGTTCAAAAATAAGTCATTAGGCACAGCGGCTTATCTTTAACACTCCCCTGCCAATAGCAAAGAAATGGAGTGCTAATGTACTCTCGAAGTGAGACTCAACAAATATAAGCACAAACTAAATAGACCCAATAAGAAGGTAAACCATGACTCGACACCTAAAAGGCTCATTACTGTTTCTTTGCGCATTCTCTTTTAACAGCATGGCGAGCACCCAATGCGACGCACTAACTGGTTGTGAAAAGAAATTCTGTGAGATCGAATATCAGATAAAGAAAGCGGAACAGTACGACAATCAGTACAAAGTAGAGCGATTAACCACGGCCTTGAAAGCGGCGAAAGAAAACTGCACCAATGAGGGTTTGAAGGATGATCTGCGTGAGAAGATTGAATCCAATGAACAAGATTTAACTGAATACCAAGCTGACCTAGAAGAAGCAAAAAGAGACGATAGAGCGGATAAAATCCGAAAGTATGAGGGTAAGATCGAAAAAGAACTGCGTAAAATCGATAAATTAAAGCAAGAACTGGCTAAGATCCCTTAATCGATAATTGAAACAAAAATGGTCTTACTGCTTCGTAAGACCATTTAGAAAATACCGTTTTATGACGACTTCAGAATCAACCTAGCCAGCGCCAGGCGTTATTATCCTACTAGCGCCAATTCAGACTCTTTATAAATCCGGTTAGCCACTTTGTATGCCGCCGGAGACATCAGTGTCTCTTTGCATCTGCGCTTAAACTGCTCGACTTCAATCGTTTGTTCTTCCAGTAAATAGCACAGCTCACTCAAATAGTTAGCTTCAAACACAGCTTGACCAAGTGGTGTGCATTCGTATCGGCTCGACTCTTGGTAGCCAATTGCGGTCAACACAGACTCTGGCAGCTCCCAGAACTTAGCAATGGTGTAAGTCAGGCGAATAGAGTAGCTGTTCATCAGGCGCTTCAATGCTAACGAGTTAGGTGGAACAGAAGGATCAACATGCTTGAAGGCTTCTACCATCATCTGGAAAATGATCATCTTGCCTAAGTTTCGAATTAACCCAACAAAGTATGCCGCTGCTTGATCTTCTTGAGATGAAGAGTCTTTCATCAACTCCTTAGAAAACGACGCGGTTTGAACACTGTGATTCCAAATTTTCTCACCGAAGTGACGCCAGTAAATATTGTTCCCCGGCGTGAAGTTCTTCATATAGCTATTCACTACTCCTTCAACAAGCCCTTGAGAACCCATATTTAGGAATGCTGTTTTTAGGTCGGTAACCTGTTTTTCATTGCGTTTGTAAAAGGCGCTATTTGCCAACTTAATCACATCGGCAGCCATACTCGGCTCGCGCTCAATTACTTTCAGCAATGCATCTACATCAAATTCGTCACTCTGTAATTCGGCCATTAACGTGGTCACAGAGGCTGGCATCACTGGCAGTTCATTAAGCAAAGCTTTTGGAGAGCGAATCAAGCGCTCGATTTGGCAGGCGACAAAATCGCTAAACGGGTCTGACTCTGTTCTCAGACGTGACTCGCCAAACAGATAATCAAGAAACTCACCATCGTGAAGGCTAAGCGTCTTATCGACGATTAATGATGATGGTTGAGCTGACGAAGGCGGAACAAAGATTGAAGACCGAACAGAATCAGTAGCAACGGTTTGTTGTTGCTCTTTTTGGACAGGCTCTGCAGAGGGTTTGTTTTTTGAATCAACAAAAGGCGAGAATAGTGCCTGCAATACCCTTTTAAACATCAATACGGCTCCTAGATGAATACAACATAGATAGGGATATATAACGGCGATGATTATCGCACAGTTAATTAATAAACCACACAGTGACAAATGAATCATTAACTTTTCAACTGTATAGGATCTGTTACTCAACAGCCTGCGAGACTAGACCTCCTGTATTCGCCAGAAACAAAAAAGCGAGCACATGACACTGGCTCGCTCTTACATAGATTAGATGCGTGACACTGTCTAAAGTTAGCTCTGAGCGACTTCCAACACGATCTTACCAACGTGTTTTTTCTTTAAGAATTCATCTTGCGCTTTATGAATATCGGCCAGCGGGTAAGACTCTGCGACGATGGCGCCAACCTGCTGCTTCTCAATACGGTCGACTAGATTCTGGAATACCTGTGGTTCTAAAACCGTGCAACCAAAAAAGCTGAGATCCTTGAGATACAAAGTTCGGACATCAAGCTCAACCATAGCGCCACCAATCGCGCCTGATACGGCATAACGACCGTGTGGTTTTAGCACTTCAAGGAATTCCGGCCATTTGTCACCAGCGACTAAATCGATAACCACATTCACACTGCTTTCGCCTAGCGCTTTAACCAAATCAGCATCACGGGCAATCACTTCATCAGCGCCAAGTTCAAGTAACTGTTGGTTCTTGCTTGGGCTAGTGATGGCAATAACATACGCGCCGCGAGCTTTTGCTAGCTGAATAGCCGCAGAGCCCACACCGCCTGATGCGCCAGAGATAAGCACGCGATCAGCTTCAGCCACGTTGGCGCGAGTCAGCATGTTTTCTGCGGTCGAGTAAGAGCATGGGAAAGACGCCAGCTCAACATCCGACATTGTGCTGTTCACCGCGTAAGCGTGCTTAGCTGCTACTTTGGTGTATTCAGCAAAACCGCCATCGCACTCAGAGCCGAAATACCATGGCTGTGGCAGATCTCTTCCGTAAACTTCAGTCAAACAAGGCTCAATCAGAACACGCTCGCCAATACGTTCAGCCGAAACTTCGTTACCAACGGCTACGATGAAACCGCACACATCGGCACCTTGGATGCGAGGGAATTTCAACGCTTCGCCAGACCAACTGGCATCGTCTGAGTCATCACTTTTAGAATACCAACCGATTCGTGTGTTGATGTCGGTATTGTTCACGCCTGCGGCCATCACCTTGATCAGCACTTCATTAGGTTCAATTTGAGGAACAGCGATATCTTCACGGTAACCAAGCATTTCTGCTCCGCCGTGTCCTAGCATCTCTACGCCTTTCATTGTTTTTGGCACTTCAAAATTCATACTGTTTCCTTGAGTAATTTTGTCACCATATTCTGTGCCGATGCCACAGCTTCTTCGCCCAATACTG
Organism: Vibrio sp. 10N.247.311.51; assembly: GCF_041467855.1. NCBI lineage: Bacteria > Pseudomonadati > Pseudomonadota > Gammaproteobacteria > Vibrionales > Vibrionaceae > Vibrio > Vibrio sp. 10N.247.311.51. Next base: position 251,576 of record NZ_JBFSVK010000001.1, read on the forward strand.
GCCACGCACTTGATACGCCTTCATGAAGTAAAAACAGCGGTGTCGCGAGATCCTCTCGCAGGCTCTGCTTGCCTATTAGCAAACGAACTTGTTCTTTATGCTGTGTAACCGCTTGGCTGATAAGCTCATTATCGGGAAACGCGGCCATCGCATTCATCGACATACACCCATGCGGCGCATACTCTTCTAACCATTGTTGAAGCTTGTTGAAGATATGAGTAACCGATGCGAGCCCCTTTTCAGGCGACGTTTCCAACAAGAAATCTAAGTAGCGTTGGTGTCGATATTCCAAGGCACCAACGATCATCGCTTCTTTTGAAGGGAAGTGTTTATACAAGGTTCTTAGGCTTACATCGCACGCCGTTTTCAGCTGTGCAACGCTCGGCTCAGCAAAACCTTGCTGGCTAAATGCCACCTCTAAGCTTGCTGCAATCTGTTCTCTCAACATAGTGCTCTCTTAATACCGAATACCAATCGTAGTAAATAACTGTGATTGGCATAACAATGGGTAGAATGATTGTTCTACTTACAGGGTAGAACGATCACTCTACCCCTGTCAATATCCAAATTTACAAACCAAGAAATGATAAACTCCGATCCAAACAGGACACGGAATTTATCAATACAGATTAGAGACTTAGCGTTTAAGCTAGAGTCGACTGCGTATCGTCACCAACACAGATAAAGCGCCGCAAAGTACCAACACCACCCCTAAATCTTGAATCATTCCCGCTAAAGCGAGCCCTGAACCGATCAAGGTGTAATACATCAAACCAAACAGTGCGCCTGCACTTCCCGCTTGAGATTGGTAGCTAACTAATGCGCGACTCAACACATTGGGAATCGCAATACCAAATGCCATGACCACCAGCATCATCGGAAGTAAAAACCATATTGAGTGTTGTGAAAAATAGACACCCACCGCACCTAATGTTTGAAGCCCTGCTGCGATACCAATCAAAGACATTGAAGACACCTGTCGCTTCAACAATGCCTTGTTGACCAAGCTTCCCAACAGAGTCCCGAACCCAAGCACAATGCCGCTGTAGCCAAACTGCTCGACGCTGAATCCAAGTTGAATGAAGGCAAATGAACCCAATTGATAATAGGAAAACAGCGCAATATTGAACGACGCAACCAGCAACGCAGACATCCATATATCGCTATCTTTGATCATGTGAATACTGAGTGACTTTAACTGCAATGGCTGCCTAGATTGTTGCGTTTCAGGCAATGACCATAGGCTATGTGCCAACAACGTTAACACCATAATAAACAGGGCAATAAACACATATTGATGCCCGCCCGCTTGGCTTAATTGACCGCCAAGAAGCAGCCCAATGATTGGGCTAATCGACAGCCCCATTCCCATGTAACCAAACACTTTAGCCAGTTCAGTACCGCTGAAAGCATCTCGCAGCATGGTTTGTGTCACCACCGAGCCCACCGCAAGCCCGAAAGCGCCCATGGCTCTGGCTATCATCAACCAAACAAAGCTATTGGTTTGCATAGCAATAAGTGCTGAACACGCGAATAAACCCAAGCCCAATAACATGGTTGGCCGGCGTCCCCATTTGTCTGCCAATATGCCCCATACCACCACACCGAGCGCAAACGCTGAGAAGTAGATCGAGAGGGTTTGCGCCGCTTGTGCGTAACTCACATCAAAGGATTTCGATATTGAATCCAGAGTCGGGCTATAAATGGTTTCTGCGATTTGAGGGAACATCAGCAATAGCACCATTTGCCATAAAGAAGGTTTTGTTTTCATCATTTTTCCAAGACCAGTGAACTTGACGAGGAGTCTAGGGGAAACTAACCTTGGCTCGTTAACAACATTAAAACCAAAAACAACAAGATTGGGACAAATGGCATTAATCAGCGAAACGATCGAGTTTGATGCAGACAGCTTACCTGCGCCCGTAATAGGGATTGCGGCAGAGCTAGGTCAGCATGACTCAGGAATACATCACCACGTAAAAGGACAGCTGCTGTATGCTCCGCAGGGTTGCATCACCTTGACCTTAGAAAACGCCATTTGCATTTTGCCGCCGACTAAAGCCGTGTGGATCCCGCCCTATACCAAGCATCGAGCGCAGATGACCAATGTGGTTGCTTATCGGTCGCTCTATTTTGATAGCAGTATCTACACCTGCCCAGAAGCGATTGAAATTGTGGAAGTGAATGAGCTTTTAAAAGCCCTAATCAATAAGATGGCTTTCTGGGATTGGGACATTGCCCGCGAGCAAACCACCAATACTGCCAACCTATTCTGGGAAGAGTTTTACAGCGCTAACCAACACTCGTTTATCTTGCCGCTACCGACAGATCGCCGCTTTAAAAGCTTTTGCAAACGAGTCCGAACCGCTTCCTTTCTTGCCCCAGCCCTCTCGACATTAGCGAACTCAGTTGGTGCAAGCACTAAGACGATTACTCGATTATTCAAAGCCGAAACAGGCATGACTTACCAAGAGTGGCGACAACAATGGCGTTTGTTTAAAGCAATTGAACTGCTCTCAGAAAACCGACAAGTCGGTGATGTGGCTCATCTGCTAGAGTTCTCATCCAACAGTGCGTTTATCGCTTTTTTCAAACAGCAAACCGGACAAACTCCGTTGGCGTTTACCAAGTTAGCAGCGTGATTGTTGTTATCCAAACTCTGAAGTTTTACTGAGCTCAGATACAAAAAAAACCAGAACATGAGTTCTGGTTTTTAGGCGTATTTTAAAGCTAGATGCCGGCGTTACTTAGTGTAGAAAGCGCGTTTCAATGCCATCTCTAAACCACGAACTTCAGCTAAGCCTTTCAATCGACCAATCGCCGAATAACCTGGGTTAGTGGTTTTCTTAAGGTCATCCAGCATTTGATGGCCGTGATCCGGACGCATTGGAATTAAGCGGTGATCGCCCACTTCTGCACGACGATTTTCTTCATCCAAAATAGCCATGACAACGTTGTACATGTCCACATCACCATCTAGGTGAGCTGCTTCGTGGAATGTCATTGGGTTACTCTCTTCACGCTTAGTTGAACGCAGGTGCGTAAAGTAAATTCGGTCACCGTGCTTTTTGATCATATTAACCAGATCATTGTCGCCACGAACACCGTATGAACCCGTACACATCGTCAAGCCATTCATCTTGCTTGGCACATGTTCGGTCAACCAATCAATGTCTTCGATCGTTGAGACGATGCGAGGCAAGCCTAGAATTGGACGCGGTGGATCGTCTGGGTGAACCGCCATCTTCAAACCATTCGCATCACAGATAGGCATCAGCTCAGCAAGGAAGTAAGACATGTGCTCACGTAGCTTGTCTTTGTCGATTCCCGCATAGCGATCTAGCTGTGCTTGAAACGCTTCTAGTGTGTAACCTTCTTCAGCGCCTGGCAGGCCAGCGATGATGTTATTAGTGAGTTGCTGAATTTGCTCTGGCGTCATGTTGTTGAAGTAATCCAACGCTTGCGCTTGCTCTGATTCTGAATAGTCCGATTCTGCACCCGGACGCTTCAAGATATGCAGCTCAAATGCCGCAAACGCGATTTGGTCAAAGCGCAGTGCGCGCGAGCCATCAGGCATTTCAAATTCTAAATCGGTACGCGTCCAGTCCAACACGGGCATGAAGTTATAACAAACCGTATCGATGCCACACTCAGCAAGGTTAGACAGAGTTTGCTTATAGTTATCAATCCACTGCTGGTAGTTACCAGTCTGAGTTTTGATCTCTTCGTGCACAGGCACGCTTTCTACGACCGACCACGTTAAACCTTTCTCTTCGATAATGGCTTTACGCTTAAGGATTTCTTCTTTTGTCCAAACTTCACCATTTGGAATATGGTGCAGTGCATTCACAATACCAGTTGCGCCCGCTTGACGAATATCGTCTAGCGAAACTTGATCATTAGGGCCGTACCAACGCCACGTTTGTTCCATGAGACTTACCTTTCTTTAAGACGCACTTAGCCGGCTCGAATTAATCAAGCTAAATGCAATAACGACTTCTTAATGGCAGCAATGACAATTACTGCCCGAGATAGCACCGGTCTACGCCGGTCTAAAGACGATTACCTATCTACAACCTAGTGAATGAATCAGCTTTCAAGAGGAAGCTTGTCGCTGAATTCAACATTAGCTTCAGAACTAGCTTTCTGAGCTAAGCAGCACCACTGGATTGGAGCTAAATAAGTAACCATCAAAGTTTGGGTCATCAATGTCTGACAGCGCTAACAAACGCTGTTTAACATTCTCAAGGTGTTGCCACATTGCGTTCTTAGCAGCGACAGGGTCTTTGCGCTGTAAGGCGGCGAGGATACGAGCGTGATCATCTAACCATTCTTCACGGTAATCTTGACCACTGATGTGAGAGTGGAGTTTATTCCACATTGGACTCTTTTCGCGTCGCTCCCAGGATTGTTTCAACATATCTACCAGCACAGAGTTTTGAGTTGCCTCTGCAATACACATGTGAAATCTTTCATCTCCGCTGCAATCGGTGGTGCCACTTGCAAGCTCTTCGCGCTCGAGTTCGAGTGCAGAGCGCATCTTAATGATGTCGCCCGGAGTGACCTGAGTTGCCGCAAACTCCGCGATATTACTTTCTAGTAATTGGCGGGCCTGCAGCATCTCGAATGGACCAGCGTCATCGCTGACCACATTCTCACGAGAATGAGTTGGAATGTTCAGGACGTAAACACCCGACCCTTTTTTCACCTCAACTAAGTTTTCAAGCTCCAGCATGATGATTGCTTCACGCACCACAGTGCGGCTTACATCTAGACGATCAGCAATATCGCGTTCTGGAGGTAACCTATCTCCGACCTTATACAGGCCTTCAATCAGTTCTTTTCTTAGTACTAACCCTATCTCCTGATAAGGTCTTTTCGGCTCGAAAGGCATCATGATGATATTGTCACTTCTTTCCATTGTATTTCTCTCGCCATCATAATGACCAAATATAATTGGTCAACCTCTATATCTTAAAATGCAGTAACACCTTGTTTTTGTATTACTCTTTTTTCTATATTTGCTCGTTATTCAACAGCCTGAATACGGTCAATCAATGCGCTCAATTCTGGGTCCGCTTTATCTAGCGCGTCGTACATAGGTTGAACCGCTAGTGCGAACGCAGCTTTGTCTGGTTCCACAAAAGTAACGCCCATTTTCTCGGCTTTAGCACGCTCTTTTGCTTCCGATTCAGCCCACAATTTTTTCATCAATTCAGATGAATCACTTGCCGCCTTCATTAACGCATCTTGTTGTTCTGTAGTCAGTTTATCGTATGCTTTGGTTGAGATAACCAACACATCCGGAACCATCGTGTGCTCATCTAAGCTGAAGTATTTAGACACTTCACTGTGACGGCTCAAGCTGAAAGAAGGAATGTTATTTTCAGCCGCATCTACGACACCTTGCTGCAGTGCTGTGTACAACTCACCGTAAGCTAGTGGCGTTGGGTTACCGCCTAACGCTTTCACCATCGCAATTGCTGATGGGCTTGGTTGAACACGAACTTTCAAACCTTTCAGATCTTCTGGTGTGTTAATTGGCTTGTTGGTATAGAAGCTACGCGCACCAGCGTCGTAGTAAGTCACACCAATAAAGCCGCTATCACGAGAAGAGTTAAGAATGTCACGGCCTACTTCACCATCAGTCACACTGTAGTAGTGCGCTTGATCGCGGAATAAGTAAGGCATGTTGAATGATGAATAAGCAGGAGAAAAAGCTTCTAGCTCAGCAGCATTACTTTTCACCATATCTAAAGCGCCGTTCTGCATCAGCTCCATAGATTCACGCTGTGTACCCAATTGAGCATCAGGGTAAATACGAATACGCACCTCACCATCAGTCAATTCACGTACTTCTTTCGCCATAAACGTCATCGCTTCATGTACTGCATGGTCACGAGGGTGGTTATGGCTCAGTTTCAATGTTGTCGCTGCATAAGCAGAAGCTGTTGCTCCAAAAGTGAAAGCAGCACCGACAACCGCACTAATCAAAGTTTTACGCGTCATCATCATTCTTATTCTCCGTGGATTGGTTATCCAAAATGTAGGGTGTTTTTTGTTATGGGCTCATATTGGCGCTCAAAAAAGGAACCGTCAAAGCTGAATTTAAAATTGATTGACCAATATCACAATAAAAACCCATAAATTGGTCAACCAAAATCATTTGTGAAGTTGCTCACGCCAACCAAAAAATGAATAGCTTATGATTCAGCCAGATTTTTGAACATCCCATCCCTACATAGAAACAATTTCTTACATTGGTAAACCAATTGTTATGAGATACGCAATTTTGTTGAAAGGAAATAAACATGAATAAATTGGTCAGTTACATAAATAGAGGGTTGGCCGCCTTTACAGTGTCTCTATCGTCTTTCTTAGTGCTGTGTGTGATATGGCAGGTTTTATCCCGCTATGTTATTGGCAAACCAAGTACTGTTACCGACGAGCTCGCGCGTTATCTCTTTATGTGGGTAGCCTTAATTGGTGCTGCTTACACTACGGGTCTGAAACGCCACCTTGCCATCGATCTGCTTACGATGAAGCTGACTGGCAAACGCAAATTAATCAACGAAATCGTTATCCAAATAGCCATCGCTTCTTTCTCTTATATCGTTCTGGTACACGGTGGAAGCCAACTTGCTGCTAAAACGCTTGCGATGGGACAGCTGACTCCCGCTCTAGGTTTAGAAATGGGCTACATCTACTTCTGCCTACCGATTAGTGGCGCTTTGATGATTTTTTACTCCGTCGTATTTACCTACGAACGCGTTAAACAATTAATGTCAGGTGACGATTTGATCACCGACTCACAACTTGATTGATAGAAGGATTTCACAATGGAATGGCAAGTAATACTGACCTTATTCGGTAGTTTCGCTGTACTGCTTACAATCGGTGTACCGGTCTCTTTTGCGATTGGTTTATCGTCACTAGCAACCATCTTAATGAGCTTACCGCTTGAACCTGCAATCGCTGTAGTTGCTCAACGTATGGCCGCTGGCCTTGATAACTTTGCACTATTGGCAATCCCGTTCTTCATTTTGGCGGGCAACATCATGAACCAAGGCGGCATCGCGCTGCGTTTGATCAACTTCGCGAAAGTGTTAGGTGGTCGTCTACCGGGTTCATTGGCACACGTAAACGTGATGGCAAACATGATGTTTGGTTCTATCTCAGGCTCAGCGGTTGCATCGGCGGCTGCAGTGGGTGGCACCATGTCTCCTCTGCAAAAGAAAGACGGCTACGACGAAAACTTCTCTGCTGCGGTAAACATTACTTCGTGTCCTACTGGTCTATTGATTCCACCAAGTAACACGCTGATCGTTTTCTCATTGGTTTCTGGTGGTACTTCAATTGCGGCGCTGTTCTTAGCAGGCTACATCCCAGGTATCTTGATGGGATTAAGTATCATGATTGTTGCGGGTATCATTGCGAAACGTCGCGGTTACCCAGTGGCAGCGCGTCCTTCATTATCAATGGTTTGGGATACCTTCCTAAAAGCGGCACCTTCTTTAGCACTGATCGGCATCATCATGGGCGGCATCATTGGCGGTATCTTTACAGCAACTGAGGCTTCCGCAATTGCTGTGGTATACACGTTTGTTTTAGCTGTGCTTGTCTACCGTGAAGTGAAATGGGGTGATATTCCAAAGATCATCCTTGAGTCTGCAGTAACAACATCTATCGTTCTATTACTGGTTGGCGCATCAATGGGCATGTCTTGGGCAATGGCGAACGCCGATGTGCCTTACATGATTGCTGATGCATTACTGGCGGTTTCTGATAACCCGTTAATGATTCTATTGATCATCAACATCATTCTGCTGATTGTGGGTATCTTCATGGATATGACACCAGCGGTACTGATATTCACACCAATCTTCTTGCCAATCGCGCTAGACCTAGGCATCGACCCTGTGCACTTCGGCATCATGATGACCTTCAACCTTGCTATTGGTATCTGTACGCCGCCAGTGGGTAGTGCTCTGTTCATTGGTTGTTCGGTTGCCAACATTGCCATCGACAAAGTCATCAAACCTTTGCTGCCATTCTACGCAGCACTGATTGCAGCCCTAATGGCCGTTACTTTTATCCCTGAGCTGAGCTTGTTCCTACCTGAATTGGTACTGGGCTACGGTTCGTAATTTGGTCACAGATAGATTCTAAGACTGCTAAACACTCAAACGCTTTATCAAATAATAAAATCCCGCTAGTTCGCTGGCGGGAAAAGGAACTGAATAATGAAGACTGTTGCTAACTCTACGCTGCCAAACACTGTATTACGACCTGACTACGACCGTTCAGCACTCCAAAGCCGTATCGTGCACCTTGGCTTCGGTGCATTTCACCGAGCACACCAAGCGCTGTTCACCAATGAAATGCTCAGCAAGAGCAACACTGATTGGGGCATTTGTGAAATAAACCTATTCGGCGGCGAAGACTTGATTGAATCACTTCGCGCGCAAGACCACCTTTACACCGTTGCTGAAAAAGGCGCTGAGTCCACAGACGTGAAAGTAATCGGTTCAGTGACCGAATCTCTTCATCCAAGCTTAGACGGCATCGAAACCGTATTAGAAAAAATGGCTGAGCCTCAAGTGGCTATCGTTTCTATGACCATCACAGAGAAAGGCTACTGCGCTGATCCAGCGACAGGAAAGCTCGACAAAAATAACCCATTAGTCATCGCTGACCTAGCTAACCCAAGCGAACCTAAATCAGCATTAGGTTACATTGTCCAAGCCCTCAAAATTCGACGAGAACGTGGCTTAACACCATTCACGGTCATGTCTTGCGATAACGTGCAAGAAAACGGTCATGTAGCAAAAGCAGCGATCATTGAGTTTGCTCAACTGCTTGACCCAGAATTACGTGATTGGATTGAAACCAATGTCACTTTCCCATGCACCATGGTTGACCGCATCGTACCTGCAGCAACAGAAGAAACACTAACAGAAATTGCAGAACTGCTAGGTTGTGAAGACCCATGTGGCATCGCCTGTGAACCCTTCCGCCAATGGGTAATTGAAGATAATTTTGTTGCGGGTCGTCCAGACTGGAATGTTGCTGGTGCAGAGTTCGTAGAAGATGTAGTGCCTTACGAAGAAATGAAACTGCGCATGCTCAATGGCAGTCACTCTTTCCTTGCTTACCTTGGATATCTTGGTGGCTACGACCATATTTCCGACACCATGACAGATGCAGGCTACCGAAAAGCCGCTTTTGACATGATGATGAAATCACAAGCACCTTCGCTAACGATGCCTGAAGGGACTGATTTGGAAGGTTACGCGACCTTGCTGATCAACCGCTTCACCAACCCAAGCTTGAAACATAAAACCTGGCAAATCGCGATGGATGGCAGCCAGAAGATCCCTCAACGTATGGGTGGCAGCTTACGATTCCATTTAGAGCAAGGCTCAGATTTCTCGTGGCTTGCAACCGCCATCGCTGGCTGGATGCGTTATGTATCTGGCATTGATGAGCAAGGCAATGAGATCGATGTGCGCGACCCAATGGTAGATACACTTCGCCAGATCTGCGACCAGCATGGGCTCAATGTTTCCGTAGTTCCGGCATTGCTTGCTGTTGAAGCGATTTTCCCTGCCGAGCTAGGCCAAAACCCGCAAGTCATAGATACGGTAAGTTCAGCGTACCAATCATTAATTGAACACGGTGCCGTTGCTACCGTGGCTGCGTTATAAGGAGTACAAACAATGAAGAATTTCTTATGTGAAGACTTTTTACTGTCGAATGAGACTGCACGCCGTTTGTACCATGAACACGCAAGCCACCAGCCGATTTATGACTATCACTGCCACCTAAACCCGGCAGAAGTGGCTCAAGATCGTCAGTTCGAAAACATGTCTAAGATTTGGCTTGAAGGTGACCACTACAAATGGCGTGGCATGCGTTCAGCAGGGATTGATGAGCGTCTGATTACTGGAGGCGCAAGCGATTATGATAAGTTCATGGCATGGGCTAGAACCGTCCCTCAAACCTTGGGCAACCCTCTTTACCACTGGACTCATTTAGAACTACGCCGCCCATTTGGTATTACTGGCACTCTCTTTGGTCCAGAAACCGCAGACCAAATTTGGCACGAAGGCAACGAGCTATTAGCGACACCAGAATTTAGTGCTCGCGGCATCATGAAGCAAATGAATGTGGTGATGGCAGGTACGACAGACGATCCAATTGATTCTCTTGAACACCATAAAACGATCGCTCAAGACAATTCATTTGATGTGAAGGTTCTACCAAGTTGGCGCCCAGATAAAGCGTTCAAAATTGAACTTGATGGCTTTGCTGATTACCTACAAAAATTAGGCATGGTTGCTGACGTTGAGATCACTCACTTCCATCATCTATTGAGTGCTTTAGACAGCCGCCTAACGCATTTCAACGACCATGGTTGCCGTGCAGCAGACCACGGTATTGAAGTGGTTCGCTACGCACCTATTCCATCAGAATCGGATTTGGATGCCCTGTTAACTCGACGCCTCAATGGCGAAACACTCACCGATCTAGAATGTGCGCAGTTTTCAACAGCGGTTCAAGTGTGGTTAGGCAAGCGCTACGCCGCAATGGGTTGGGTAATGCAGCTTCACATTGGTGCTCAGCGCAATAACAACACGCGTATGTTCCAACTGTTAGGCGCAGATGCAGGATTTGATTCGATTAGCGATAAGACGTTTGCCTTCGAATTGGCTCACCTGTTAGACGAGATGGATCAAAGTAACGAGTTACCTCGCACCATCCTTTACTGCTTAAACCCTCGCGATAACGAGATGATGGCAACTATGATTGGTAACTTCCAAGGTGGCGGCATCGCGGGCAAAGTTCAGTTTGGTTCTGGTTGGTGGTTCAACGATCAGAAAGACGGCATGCAACGCCAAATGGAACAATTATCTCAACTTGGTCTGCTTAGCCAGTTTGTCGGCATGCTGACTGACTCTCGCAGCTTCTTGTCGTACACACGCCACGAATACTTCCGCCGAATTCTGTGTGACATGCTTGGTCGTTGGGCTGAAAACGGCGAAGTGCCAAACGACATGTCACTGCTTGGCCCTATGGTCGAAGACATCTGCTTTGGTAACGCAAAACGCTACTTCGAAGAGAGGGCGTAACCGATGAAACATATCGCCATTATTGGTGAGTGCATGATCGAGCTTAACGGCAAACCGTTTGGCTCAATGCATCAAACGTTTGGCGGAGACACACTCAATGCTGCGGTCTATTTAAGCCGAGGCTGCGAGGCCAACCTCAATCAAGATGACATCAAAGTGTCCTACGTCACGGCTTTGGGCGCAGACCCGATTAGCAAGGGAATGTTAGAACGCTGGCAACAAGAAGGGGTGTCGACTGACCTTGTTCTGCAAGACAGCCAACGTACTCCGGGCCTATACCTAATTCAGCTTGATGACGCAGGTGAACGCACCTTTCTGTATTGGAGAAATCAATCGGCTGCGCGCTACCTGCTGCAGCACCCAGATTTCAATCAGATAAAACAGGCACTGCGCAATGTCGACATGGTCTTCCTCAGCGGTATCACATTAGCGATTCTGCCTGAACAAGATCGTATCGAGCTATTAAACATCTTGGTTGAGTTAAAGACACAAGGTGTTGAGATTGCCTTCGACAGTAACTTCCGCCCTGCACTTTGGCCACAGGACGAAAACCAAACCGTCAAAAACAGCTACCAAGCCATGTATACATTGACGGATTTAGCGTTAGTAACATTCGATGATGAGCAGTTAATTTGGGGAGATGCTTCACCTGAACAAACTATCGAACGTCTAACGACGCTGGGTGTTAAGCGATGCATCGTCAAACTGGGTGCAGATGGCTGTCTTATTCAAGATGCCACCATTCAGGGTGACATAAATCCAGATTCTGGTACCGCTTCGGCTCCACGGGCGGTGCCGACCCTACCTGTTGAACATGTCGTTGATACGACCTCGGCAGGAGACTCATTCAATGGTGGATTTTTATCTGCTTACCTTGCGGGCGAAGACTTAATAACGTCGTGCCAGCGGGGCAATGCTATGGCAGGCGTCGTTATCCAACATCGTGGTGCCATTATTGCAAAAGAACTAACTCAAGCGGCCATCACAGCCATTTAAGGAATACCAATGTCTAACATCAAACAACAACTGAAAACACTGAAAGTTATCCCTGTGATCGCTATCGACAACGCTGAAGACATCATCCCTCTGGGTAAAGTGTTAGCTGAAAATGGTTTACCTGCAGCAGAAATTACATTCCGTTCGGAAGCTGCAGTTGAAGCTATTCGTCTACTTCGTGAATCACAACCAGATATGTTGATCGGCGCGGGCACTGTGCTCAATCGTGAGCAAGCTATCGCCGCTAAAGAAGCAGGCGCAACGTTCGTCGTGTCTCCTGGATTTAACCCAAACACGGTAAGAGCCTGCCAAGAGATTGGTATTGATATCATTCCTGGGGTCAACAACCCGAGTACAGTAGAAGCCGCTCTAGAAATGGGTTTAACCACATTGAAGTTCTTCCCAGCTGAAGCATCAGGTGGCATCAACATGGTTAAGTCACTTCTTGCGCCTTACTCGGATATTGAGATCATGCCGACAGGTGGCATTAACCCAAACAACATTAAAGACTACCTAGCGATACCTCGAGTGCTCGCATGTGGTGGTACTTGGATGGTAGATAAGAAGCTGATTGAAGAAGGTAATTGGGAAGAGCTGGCTCATTTAACTCGTGAAGCCGTTAAGTTAGTCAATTAAACCTAATGCAATAGCACCTTTAGCGTTATATCTAGCCCTCCTTTTGGAGGGTTATTTTATGGTTGAGCATTATTCTCTCAAAGTTAATAGTTGATCGCGTTCTATAGCATCTAAAAATAAAGGCTAAATATGGAAAACTGGATAACACAAGGAGTTGGCGGCCTGGCTTTTTGTATCGGTGTAATGGCCTTTTGGCAAAAAGATGATATGCATTTTCGCTACCAGATGATGATCTTTTGTTTTGTCATGAGTATCCATTTCATATTAATGGGTGCCATAGTGGCGGCTATAGGCGTAATTATTAATGCAATTCGCAGTTACGTATCGATAAAAACTCAATCGCGCAAAGTGATGTGGTTCTTTATTGGCTTGATGTGGTGTATGACTTTACCCAACATGAATCATTTCTTTGAATTTATTACGGTTGTTGGTTCATCCGTTGCGACATGGGCACTCTTTTCAAGACAAGGCATCGCCTTGAGGTCCTTGATCTTATTCAATTCCTTCTGTTGGGCTAGCCATAACATTTGGATTGGTTCGATTGGCGGATCCTTTGTCGAAATCACTTTTATAGTCACCAACATGGTCACTATCTATCGTTTACATCAGCGCAGATTGTTAACTATAAAATAGGCAATATATTTTTTATTCTAGATTTAAAATATGGAAGTAATACACCACTAATTAAACGAAAGATTAATTAGATATCAAATAAATAATTCTAATTAAGTTAACGTTATTTAGAAGTCGTCAATATATTTCCAATACTAAATTGAATTAAATCACCAATTAAATTTATATGGTGATCCAAATCTTTAGTTTGATTTATTTTGGTTAACCAATAATCCGTAAATTATTAAAATTGGTCATGTACTTATTATTATACCAACAATAGGACCGTGACCATGAAGCGTCTTACCCTGACACCTATAGCAATCGCGTTACTTCTTGCAGGATGCAACTCATCTGATAGCGACAATAACTTCCAACAACCCCAAGTTCACTCTCGTGTTCATGATGTATTAAACGTTGAGGGCTACCAATTCCGAGATTCTAACGGCAATGGAACACTGGAACCCTTTGAAGACTGGCGATTATCTCCAGAAGAGCGAGCAGCAGACTTGGTTAGCCGAATGACGCTAGACGAGAAAGCCGGCATGATGCTCATTGACACCTTAAACTCAGCCGAGGGTGGGCTTGTTAGCAGTGCCGGGCAAGACATGATTGCCGATGCCCAAATGACTCGCTTTATCTTCCGTAACACCGTTATCGAAACACCAATGAATACACCTGACTGTGATTCTGGCCGTTCAGGCTGTCAGATAACCCCAACAGAAGCTGCCCAGTTCATGAATAGTGTTCAAGAACTGCGTGAACAAACTCGAATGGGTATCCCCGCTCTATTCAAGTCCAATGCTCGTAACCACATTGATCCATCGGCAAAAGCAGGGATCAACGTTTCTTCTGGTGCCTTTTCTGCTTGGCCTAAAGAGGCCGGTTTAGCAGCCACTCGCGACATGGATTTAATCACTGAATTTGCTGGCATCATGAATGAAGAATGGTCTTCAATTGGCCTGCGCAGTATGTACGGATACATGATGGATTTGGCGACAGAACCTCGCTGGTATCGTGTGCACGAAACCTTTACCGAAGATGCAGATTTAGCGTCTGACATTATGCGTTCACTGATCAAAGGCTTGCAAGATGGCGGTGAGGTCAATAAAGACAGTATCGCGCTAACCATCAAACACTTCCCTGGCGGCGGTCCACAAGAAAACGGCGGTGACCCACACTATGACTTTGGTAAGAACCAAGTCTATCCAAAGAACAATTTTGATTACCACCTAAAACCGTTTATTGCCGCGATTGAGGCTGGCGCTTCTTCAATCATGCCTTACTACGGCATCCCTGTAGATCAAAAGTGGATGCCAAACGATGTTGGTATGTCTTTTTCAAAAGGTATTGTCACCGATCTGCTCAGAGACGAATTGGGCTACACAGGTAACGTGAACTCAGATACCGGCATTATTGGTGAGCGAGCATGGGGTGTAGAACACAAAACGATTGATAAGCAAGTTGCAATGGCGGTCGAGGCTGGAGTCGATGTTCTTTCCGGTTTCCATGATAAAGAAGTCATCGTGAAACTGGTCGAAAAGGATCTGATCACCGAAGAGCGTGTCGACCTATCAGTAACACGCTTACTTGAAGAACAATTCAAGCTTGGCCTTTTCGAAAACACTTACGTTGACGAGAAAAAAGCCCAAGAGATTTTAGGCAATGAGAAGTACCAAGAACGCGCTGATTACGCACAGAAAAAATCTGTCGTCTTACTTCAAAATACCAATAAGACTTTACCTTTAGCTGAATCAACCGCACAAGCTCCTGTTGCTCTGTATGTCATGGGAATGGACGAAAACATTGCTGAAGACGACAAGTACAACTTTGCCGTGACGTCAGGCGATTACGAAGCGGGAGAAACACGCCCACCAGTACCAGCCGATACGGACTATGCGGTTATTCGTGTTCGCGTATCTAACGAAGGTTCAGATCCTGACCTTATCTTTGGTGGTGCGAACCCGGATGAACTCGATATTCTTGCATTCAGTGAAATGGCTACAGCTGCATCTTGGCATATTGAACCAAGCCTAAGCGACATCAAAGCCGTTATGAACGAAGTGGGTGCTGACAAAACGGTCTTGTCCATCAACTTTAGACAGCCCTTCGTGCTAGACGATCAAAGTAATCTTAAGCAAGCCGGTGCCGTGATCGCCACATTTGGTGTCTCGGACAGCAACCTAATGGAAGTGCTTTCAGGCAACTTTGCTCCTCAAGGAAAACTGCCATTTGCTTTAGCAAACAGTGCCCAAGCCATTCAAAACCAAGACTCAGATTACCCTGGGTATGATCAAGCCGACACCCTTTACCCGTTCGGACATGGTTTAAGTTACGAATAATATTTGAGCTAATTCAGGCAGTGTTGAGCACTGCCTTTCCTTCTTAGATACCAAGGACAAAGTCATGGAACATATCTTACAACTGAGTTGGGATGACAACGCTATTCCACATAAAATCTGGATAGAACAATACTACGATGGGTGTCGTATCTGCTTGAAAGTCGTCAAAGACGTTGAGCCAGAAATGCTCTCATTGATTGTTCCAAATATTGATGTACAAACCACTCATAAGGCGTGGCAAGGCAAAGCGACGAACATTACGCCTGCCTATGATGACGGCGTGTTGTTCACTCAAACTCGCTCGCTATTCAATTTGCCTCACGGCTGTGTGATCTGGGCGGTAACACATATCCAGATGCAAAACGGCTTAAAAATGTCGGCAGACAAATTGTGTTTCGTACCAAAATACAGCAATCAAGATTCTTGTTTTAAGGTTCCGGCATAACGCGACTAAGCACTCGTTCAAACCACAAAATCGAGACTAACAAAAAGGCCAACGTTCACACGCTGGCCTTTGTTTTATCTGCTATCGGTCGGAATCAGGAACTAATCAATCAACACCAAAGAATCGAGAATCCCTTTTCCACTGTGGATCCCACCTTCATTTTCGCTAGCGGGTTTGCTGCGGATCAAATAGCCCGCGTAGCCGTCTAGCTCTGTTACTGGTTCACCTTTGAAATAAGCGGTAAACAAACCCACTTCGCTGACTAAGTCTGTCACGAGCGTTTGTTGTGTGTCACGCACTGCAATGGTCGGCACTTCACGCTCATGCGGGTACAAGCGCTGCATCAATGCCCACGCGTCGTACTCTCCTGGTTTAAGCTGGCTCAGTTGTTCGCTGATATCGTCACCAAATACACAATGGCCACCGCCCTCGCCTTGGTTTTTCAACACCCATTCTTGCTTATCAGCTTGTGTGTCAAACCACTCAATCGATTCACTGGTGATAGGCTTCATATCAGCCAGAACACTCTTGACCAGTTCGGCTTCTTCTAGCGTTAAACCCCAACGTGCGTATTCTGATGCAGGCATCATGGTCAGCAGCATTTGCATGGTTTTACTGGTCGCTAATTGCTGGCTGATGGTCGCGTTCATTGCGACATGGTGTTGCTCCATAAACAAGCGAGTCTGACTTAGCGTGTGGCAACAAACCGATTCATTGAGTTCTGGAGCCCAATAATCTGAATACTGATAGCCAGCTCTTAGATACACCACATCGACCGCGCCAACATCTTGCAGCAACAAACGTTGGTTATCTCCTGTTGAAAGCTGACAGCTCAACTGTTCAAAAGTACGACGCACCGTGCGAATGCCTTGCTTTTGCAGTTCAACTTCAAGCAAATGTTGGTCATATACGTTGTCTTCGTTCTTCTGTACCACCATCAAGAAAACTGGTTTATCTTGCTCATTAAAATCGGTTTTAACTTGCCTTGCAGCATTAGCGATACCATAAGCCAACTGCGTTAAGCCTTGGTTTTCAGCCGGTGTTGCTGACAATTCTTCCAACCAATTGTTATAAACGTTTGGCCACTGATTTTGCATGAACGCATGAAATTCCGTTGCGCGTTGACCAAAAGGCGCCATTCCTGCAGCAATGCCATTAAACTCAATCACTTTTGCACCGTGTTGGCGGTCATCCATGAAATCAGTACGCATCAACAACAAAGGTTGTCGCGCTGGATTCAAGCGCTCATCCGCACTGCCATGGGCTTGTTGATGCAACGCCATCAGGCGACCAAAAAACGGATCGGCTTTCGCCATATCGTTCAATGATGACTGTAAAAAGTCATGGTCTTCCGAGACATTGTTGATGAGCTTGGTGATAAGCGGTGTCACCTTCAACAGGTGTTCAAAAACCTCACGCTCAATACTCATTGGAGCAAGGCTAAAAGGGCAATGTCTCGCGGTATTGTCAGACTGACGGAAAGCGACACCGTGCATAATTGCCCACTCACAAGCATCTTCAATAACTTGTTGCGAAATCGATGGCATTGGATTCATTTAGATATCTCATTCTTGGCGGGCATTTGGCACCCGTAATAAGACGATGCTCATTCTAAAAAGACGAAATAAATTTAAAATAACTTATTTCGCCGTTTTGATCATCGTAGCTCGCGGTTTACAGCTGAGGTTCTTGGGTCTTATTGACTATGAGGTCGCGAAGCCATTTGTGGCTTGGTTCAGAGTCAAAGTAACGATGCCAAAGCAAAAACAAACCACCGGGAACCAACTCAATGGGAATTGGCTTCATCACCAGTTCGCCACTCTCAATATAGTCACGAACCGAGTTGTACGGATAACACATCAGCAAATCGCTTTGTTTGCACAGCTTTACTGCGCTGGTGATGTCCGACACGTTGGCGGCTTTGTTAATTTGAAGCTGTTTGGCTTGCAATATTTCCAGTAGCAACCAGTCGCCAACGCCACCGGTCACTAGCTGAATATGACGGTATTTAAGGAAGGCTTGCAGGTTCCACTCCTCTTGAAGTACTGGGTGATCATTGCGCATCAAACAAACAGAATAATCTTGCAGCAATTCTACGTGGTTTAGCTCAGCTGGGATATTTTGAATGTGAGTACTCGCCCTTTCATCAAGCTCAAAAATCCCTATTCCAAAATCGACCTCACGCTTTAGTAGGCGCTTAAAGGTTTCGCTACTCCAAGTGGTGCTGTTTACCGTAATGTTCGGCGCATCTGCCAGCGCGTTAGGCATAAATTTAGGGTAAATCGCGGTATAAGCGGTTTCGACTAGATCGATATTAAAAGTACGTTCGCTGTCTTTCGGCTCAAAAATGTCCGGCACGGTTAGCTGTTCAACTTGCAGCAGGATCTGATGAATCTTAGGCGCTAAAGAGGTGGCTTTCGGGGTTGGAAACAGGCCTTTTGATTCACGTTCAAACAGCGGGTCATCAAATAAAGAACGCAGCTTGGTGAGTTGCTTACTCACCGCGGACTGACTAAGGAACAATCGCTCTGCCGTTTTGCTCACGCTGCGCTCTTCAAGCAACACATGTAAACACAGCAGTAAATTCATATCACATTTGAGTAAGCTTTTAACATCTACCATGATATTCCTTAGATTCAGATTAATGATGACTTTATGTCACTTTAAATCATATCACAAACTTGTTAATTTAAGCCCATGTAACCTATGAGTTAATAACTCAAAAAAATAATAGACCTAAGGAATACTCATGAACTTTCTAGCACTCCCTAAGATTGATCTGCACTGCCACCTAGACGGAAGCGTTCGTCCAGACACCATTATTGATCTGGCGAAACAGTACGGAATCGAACTTCCAGAAGATCGTGAAGCGGTAGTAAAGTCTCTAACAGTGCCTGAAGATTGCAAAAACCTTGATGAGTACCTAGCTTGCTTTAGCCTGCCACTGCAAGTGATGCAAACGGAAGAAGCGATTGAGCGTATTTCTTTTGAGCTTTACGAAGACGCAGCACTAGAGAACGTTAAATACCTAGAAGTTCGTTTTGCGCCGATTCTTCACGTAAACAAGGGCTTGTCTCTTGATGCGATCATCGCAAGTGCGGTTAAAGGCATGAAGCGTGCAGAAGAGAAGTACGACATCAAGGGCAACTACATCATGTCTGTACTTCGTATGTTCCCGAAAGATTCTATCAAAGACGTGATCGACGCTGGCCAACCTTACCTAGGTAAAGGCGTGGTTGCGTTTGATATTGCTGGCGGTGAAAAGCCGGGCTTCTGCGCTGAATTCCCTGAGTACACGCAATACGCGATCGAAAAAGGCTACCGTGTGACGGTTCACGCAGGTGAGCAATGGCATGGTCAGAACGTTTACGATGCAGTTACTCTGCTAGATGCTGAACGTATCGGCCACGGTGTTCACATCCAAGGTAACGAAGACGCATACAACATCGTTAAAGAGAAGCAAGTTGCACTTGAAACTTGCCCAACAAGTAACGTGCAAACTAAGTGTATTCACAAATTCAGCGACCACCCAATTGCTGAATTCAAGAAAGACGGCATCGTTGTAACGATCAACACAGATAACCGCACTGTGTCGAACACAACCATGACTAACGAAGTGAAGCGTGTATGTGAAACGTTCGGTCTAACACAAGAAGACTACGCAGAGATCTACAAATACTCTGTAGAGAGCGCTTTTGCTTCAGACGAAGTAAAACAGCACCTAATGGGTTTCGTTGAGCAAATCTAATTTGAGCAATCTTGATTGCTAAGTAGAAAAACAGGAAGAGAAAGGCTTAGGCTTTTCTCTTTTTTTATGTCCAATTATCAGTATTCTAATATCGATGTTGACGAATGGGATGCAAACAATGAAAACAGAACTCGAGAAAATGCTGTCCGGCGAGATTTTTGATGGCGCAGACCATGAAATAGACCACATGCGTACTCACGCCAGCAAGGCGCTGTCAGACTTCAATCAATGTTCAGACGATACTCAGCAACCAAGCCTGCAAGCTAATCTGTTTGGTAAAGTAGGAAGCAGCGTTGTCCGTCCTCCTTTTCATTGCGAGTTTGGCAAAACCATCGAGATCGGTAACGACACCTTTATCAACATGAACGTGGTGATGCTTGATGGCGCGAATATCAAAATTGGCAACAATGTATTGATAGGGCCAAGTGCCCAGTTTTACACAGCCTCCCACTCACTGGATTATCTCAGCCGCCGTAAGTGGGAGACTTTCTGCCTACCTATCACAGTCGAAGACGATGTGTGGATTGGTGGAAACTCAGTCATCAACCAAGGCGTGACGATTGGCGCTCGCTCGGTTATCGCAGCCAACTCAGTAGTCAACAGTGATGTACCACCGGATTGCCTGTACGGCGGCACACCAGCCAAGCTGATTCGACACTTGAATACCGAACAAACCCGCGACTGAACAAGAAAGCGCGTATCCAAATCTAAAAAGAGCCATGTTTCAATAACATGGCTCTTAATCTAATAAGCAGCATTGCTCTATCATACAGTTAACTTTCTACACAGTTTATCTCATTCACTGCTCTGAGGCCTGTAATGGGCTTCGCTCTAAAGCCTTCTCATACTCGGTTTGTGGTGAGCTAAGATAGGTGTTTTTCACGAAATCCTTCCACCCTGAAAATAGCGACTCTATCGGCTCATTCGTTATTACAGATACATCGCCGTTACTCTTTATGAGCTTGATAAAAGCCTCTTCTCCCCAAGAACGCTCGATAAATTCACCGATGGTATAACCGACTTCGTAGATTGTTGCACCACCATTAGGGTTTATGTATAACTCTTGAACAAGCCCATCAAAACGGGCTTTGATTGCATTCCGGTTATTCATGTGGAACCAGTAATCTTCAGACTTATAGATAGCCACGGCTTCCCACAACCAACGAGGGTTGTTCACGAAATTGGGGTTAACTTGAAGTGTCAGTAAATGCACAAATTCATGCAGTGCCGTTCGTTGGATTTCGCCACCAAAATAAAGCAGCCTGATTTCATTACTTTGAGGCTCGATGTAGCCTGTAGAAAACGCATATCGCTGTCCAATGCTACGCTCTTGCTCATCTAAGTACGCCTTTTGGCTTTGCCATACTCTCACCGTTATGACCGGTATTGAGTCCAGGCCGAAGCTCTTCATCAAAGGCGCCTGTTTAAGCAATAGCTCGTTATAAATACTGGGAATTATCGCAGGTGAAGTTCCATCATAAAGGACAAACTTGAACTGTCCTTTATCTGATTCATAGCAACTATCACATGCTTGCTCACCGCGAATTTGAAGCACGAAAGCCACCACTAAAACCAGCGCCGACATAGTCAAAAATAAGAATGTAACGATAGACTTAGGTGGGTATCTTTTCATTTTCTACATCCTCAAATTTAACTCATTCGCCAAGGTGTCAATCTATTAAATTAACGCCAAGCGCCTGCAAGCTGTTTTCACACTGAGCGGCATCGGTAAACTGAATACCAGCCATGCCTACAGCCTTTGCCCCTTCAACGTTATAGGGCATATCATCGATGAAGACGGTTTCTGAAGCTTCAAGCCCATTATTAGATAACAGCGCTTGGTAGATTTCAGGTTGTGGCTTAAGCATGCCCAATTCAGCAGATACTGCCGCACCATCAAACAACGCCCAAAACTGATAGGTATTTTTTAAATATTCAACAATCTCGACCACATTGTCAGTAAGCGCGTACACACCATAACCCGATCGCTTTACTCGCTCGATAAGTTCAACAGAACCGTGCAGTAAGATTTGCGTTTGCTTAACGTAATAAAACAGGCGATCGCACTCTAACGGGGATAAGTCGAGCTCTTGTTGATAACGAAGCTTGGCCTCACTTTCGGTCAAGAACCCTTTGTTCAAATCCATCCAAATCGTACTTTGAAAAATAGAACGAGCTCGAGACTCCAATTCTTCAGTATCACCCAAAGTAAGCCGGGCAATTTCCAGAGGTGCCCAACGCACAATGACATTGCCTACATCAAACACCACATTTTTGATTTCATTAGAACTCATACACACTCCCATTATCACCATGTCATTGATGAAAAATCGACACAAAGCGCCGCACATCAAGATTCATAGCGAACGTTTATAAATTAAAAGCCTTGGGTAGAATATACAATCAATAGAGTACAAAAAAGGCCATCATTACGACGGCCTTCTCAATATCAATAAACTAAGAAATAACTAACACAAATCAGCTTCTGAAGAGAATATGGTTGGTGCTTTAGAAGCGCAATACGCCTATACCTTTATTGTTCTTTTTCCATTGAAGTGGAGTTATTCCATTCGCTCGTTTAAACGCTCTTATAAATTGTGAGGCATCTGCGTATCCCAAGTGAAGTGCAATATCTGAGATCGAATAATCTTGCTCTGTCATAACGCGCTTGGAGAATTCAAAAGACAGGGTCTCTTTAATAGTTCGAAAGGTCGTCCCCTCTTCACTAAGCGCCCTCTGAATTGTGCGCTTACCCATTCGGTTTATCTGACCAAACATCACCAAATCTACATCTACTCGACCGATATAAGGAAGTAATGCTTGTGTCACCTTGAAGGTTGAAGTCGTCGTGGTTGCCAGCGCTTTAATTGAACAATCTCGATCAATGGGATTATACGAAATGCACGTCTCAGTTTGACCTAAATACTGTGGCGTTTCCGTTTGTATTCTCAACTCACTTAACGCACTAGCCGACACCGAAACTAAGTCGTAGCGAATTGGCTTATCAATATCAATCTGCTGAGTTTTAAAATAAGCGTGGCTATAAACGATCAAAAATAGCTCGGCTTCAATACCATTGAGCGAGCGATTAGATACTAGAAATGAAAGCTTTAATGACTGTGAAGACGATTCGACTGACCATTGTTCAAACGGAAAAAGGGAGAGAAAACCTTGAGCTGAATAGTTAGAAAAATCGAGTTCGATAGCGGCACGTTGAGCACTGCCTAATAACACAGAAACAAACACCTCGGATGGTAATACCTTCCTCATGCCCTCTAAGAACTGCGTAAACACATTGAACGAGACATATTGAGCAGGTGAAGTATCCATTGAGAATGGCATGCTCACTTGAACAGCGAGCGCTTCTATCGCAGCGTGATATGGAGCTAATGACTTATCTTCTCGCACGCACTGCTGAAAATGACTCACAACACTCTTCGCAATCAATGGTAATTCAAGCATCAGTTCACGATTCCTTTGTATTGTCCAAAACAAGCTAAACCCACAACTCAACCCAATATCTGCATCAATTTCTTCATCAATACCAGTCTAAGTTCAGTGGCACAAAATGCACATTTTACTTTTCTAGCTTAGCTACTATTACCTCAAGTTAACAAGAGGCGCTTTAAGTTTTTAGCATTAAGGCGAAATCACAATTCAGGACGTAACGCTTTGATTACAAAGTATGACAGGGTTATCAATTTTAAATAACTCAACGATACCGTCAGGGTCTACTATTAAATCTAGGCATAAATATAAATGGACTTAAGCCAGTAATTGAGAGGTTTTCATGTTTAAAAAGATAACGTTAGTAGCAGCAAGCATTGCAATGAGTGTTGGTGTTGCACAGGCGAGTGTTGAGAGTAAGACCTGGCCTGCATCAGATAAGGCTAAAACATTTGTTCAAGACACCATTGTCATTGGTATGCTCGCGAGCCCTTATGGTGCTGGTTGGCAGGACGAGCAACAACTGTTGGATTACTTCCAAGATGCTCGTGATGCAGGTATCACAGGGCATGAATACACCATTACTGCTGCTGATCACAACTTTGATGACTTCTTGTTTCACCATCATAAACACCGCTCTGCGATGGCAAAACAACCTGACAATTTCATCATCGCGCATTCCAATAATGACATTGAGAAAGCGCACACCGAAGGCAAAACCGCCGTACTTTGGAACAGCCAAACTGCAACGATTTTGGAAGAAGATGTGACCAAAATGGCGATTCTAAAAGACATGGGCTTAAAAAGCATGATCTTGGCGTATAACGACATTTTCAGAACAGGTTCAGGTCAGTTAGCTGCATTTAACGGTAGAGATATAGGCTTAACACCTTGGGGAGAGTCTGTTATTGATTCGATGGTCGAGTATCAGGTCATTCTCGACCTAAGCCACACAGGCTCAAAGACAGCAAATGACGCGATGGATTACATGGAAGAGAAGTATCCTGGAACCCCATTTGTCTACACGCACTCAGTGCCTGCTGGGCTTTATAAGAGTGAGCCAGATGCAACGCCACAAGGTTGCTACCGTGCTATTCCTGACGATGAAGCGATACGCGCGGCTAAATCAGGTGGCTACGTTGCTCCAACCTTCACCGAATGGATGATGGACGGCGTTTGGCCTGAAGATATTTCTCCAGTGCAAGCTGCAGATATGATCGACTACTACGTAAAATTGGTAGGCGTTGACCACGTAGGTATCGCAACTGATGATATGTTCTCTACCGCAATGGTTGTGGATTTCGCAACCAAGAACGCGAAAATGTACGACGATGGCGGCTACATGATTGAGGCGTTCAACAAAGGCGCTACCGGTAATGGTGAACTGTCGAAGATCCTAGCGGCGATTACTGATGAACTTTGGAAACGCGGTTACAGCAACGATGATCTTGCTAAGATCTACGGTGGTAACAAGATGCGAGTGTACGCTCAAGTATCTGAGGGTGCTGACCCTGACGAGTTCCAAAAAGAGTATACAAAGCGTCTAAAAGTGCTCACCAAATTAAGAAATGAAAACTTAGCTATGTAGCTCGCAACCAACAAACCTCAAACACTCGAAGCACGTCCTATTGGGCGTGCTTTTTTTACTAGCTAATTGTATGTAATATCGCCCTTCCCCCTACCTAGCTAAGAAAGAGAATGGTGAGGCACCAAATAGTTTTCAGGTCTAAAAATAAATAGAATAAATACATAAAAATTTAGAACATAATTATATAATATGATTACGCTTCAATAATTCCACTCTCTATTTAACTAACCTCTTCACTCCTTATAACAAGGTTTTCACTGGTCATCAACTCAATGAAATACCAGTCACTCGCGAATATTTTGTGATATCAAGCTAGACTAAATTCCTAAGTACAGCTTTTTGATACTTCCCACCTAATAAATTAACCTCTCTAAAGAAAACTTTTACTAAAAACCACCGTTAACTTAATTTTATGCATCAAAACAATTATACTCATCGCATACTGACAAAGAGATAAAAACTAATAATATTGAGTAAAACTTGTACAGATAGCAACAAGTAAAAATCTCAAGCTTGGTAGTTATTTAACTCATAATAAATGTTGGAAATGTTTGGAACCAGAGTCACAAGAGTAGGACCTCTTGACTTTATTATCAGGGATGCTGAAGAAAATAAAACAGGCATTGTTAGATGAATAATTCTGCAACGTATTTACTTGCTGCTTTACGAGAAAAAATCAAAGAGAAAGGGATTTGTTATTCCGACCTCTCTGCTGGGATGGCAATTCCTCTCTCAACCATTAAAAGGCAACTGCACAATACGTCTTTAGGGCTGGATAAAATACTTTCGTATGCCACTCATTTAGATACTGACTTGGTCGAACTATCTATGCGAGGTAAACAGCTACAGCAAGATAACGAACAATTTATCACCGATATCAACAGTGAAATATTTAACCAATATCCATATTTGTTTGACTTTTTGTATCTATTACGACGAAAAGAGTGGTCACCACAAGATATTGCCAATAAATACCAATTGAGCCATACGTCAGTCGCCATATATTTTCGCGCATTAGAAATGATGGATTACGTTGAATTAAAAGGTGATGACCAATACCGATTTAAAGATCAAGGTCGTTTTATTTTTGAAGAAGGTTCTAAGCTTGACACTTTATTCGCTAAACGTTTTCGAAATGAAGTTTTCAGCCATGATGTACGTCCCCCTATCTGTATGGGAAGCATTGCTATTACTGAAGAACAAGAAGAGAAACTGGCGAATGAAGTATACAACAAGCTGATTGAGTTTGATGTACAAAACAAGAACGGTGAAGGCAGCGAACGGATCAGAAATGTGTTGATGACCTATACACCAGGTAATCAGATATTTCTTTCTGATACGATTCCAAATATTAACGGTGAATTATTAAAAGCTATATCGATGGCAAAAGAACAATAATTAATTACTTGTTATTTGAACAAGTTGAATAAAAAACAATCGACGTAAATAAGCGTTCTTTTCTCATACCAATAAATGAAATAAATAAGGCTGAATCTTCATCACGAAACTCGGCAGGGCATGTCTCGACCTTTTTTCGCCTGATCAGGTTCAAAAACCTATAAATGAAGGATATAACATGCAGTTTAAAACGTCTTTATGTGCGGTTGCTGTCGGCGTTGCTCTAACGCTAAGCGGATGCAACAGTAACGATAATAGTTCGAATGTGGATGCTCCACTTAAAGCGGCCGAATTCCACAACACCATCGATCGTGCTGGGGTACCAGTGGCATTGCGTGATTTACACGGTGGTCACCTGCGCTACATTCCGATGTTCGATAACGGCTCATGGCACGGTCACACATTAGACACCAAAGGTGGTGAAATAACTTTAGGTGGTACAGCACTGCTGACCGAAGAATACGTGTCATTCATGGCAGCACGTTTTGACCGCTTGTCTCTGACTGTTGATGGTCAGGTTATGCCGTTAGAACTGACAAACGCATACTCACAACCAGGTGCGTTGATTCAAGCGTATACAGGCGATAACGGTATCGAAGCCGAGCTAGAAATGCGTTTTGTGACTAATCGTACTTCTCTTGTAAAAACCACCATCAAAAATCCAAATAAGCTTGATATTCAAGGTGAATGGGATGGTGAGTTGATGCAAAACTATCGTGCTGATGATGGCACGGCATACAAGAATGAAGACAGCACAGTTCGTAGTGTTGAAGAAGCTTACCCCACTTACTCCCGTGAAATTACAGCGACAGACAGTGGTGTAGAAGTCTCTTTTGGCGCAGTTCGTGATTCATGGTCATTGTTGACATCTGGCGATTCAAAGTTCGAAGTGACACGTTCTATCAAACCAGAAACTTCTACCATCAATGACGACAAGAAAGGTTTCGTGCAAACGGCCTCTCTAGGCGATGGCGAAGAGATCACGTTATACACGGCTTACACTCACGTTCAAAACACCAAAGAGCAAGCGTCTGAGTTTGGAAAACTAAATAAGGTGATGGCCGATCCAAAAGGTTACATGCACGATTCAGCCATGCGTTGGGAAGAATATCTAGAAAACGGTCTCACCAACGATGCGGCTTCAAAAGAACATGAGTTTGTTGCAGTAAAAGCAATGGAAACATTAAACGCGAACTGGCGTGGTGCTGCGGGTGCAATTGATCACGACACCGTTACACCTTCCGTTACGGCCCCTTACTTCTCGGGCAATATGACATGGCCGTGGGATACGTGGAAGCAAGCTTATGCGATGTCTCACTTCAACCCAGATGTAGCGATGGAAAACATTCGTACTGTATTCCAATACCAAGTGCAATCTGATGATCCAGTCCGCCCTTGGGATGAAGGTTACCTGCTTGATGTTGTGACGTACAACCTACCAGCAGAACGCTGGGAAGGCATGTCAGCGGAATACAAAAAAGTGTTCCCTCAAGCGACCGATGGCCTGAACTGGAATGAACGAAATACCAAACCATCACTGGCAGCATGGGCGGTATGGGAAGTGTATACCGCTCTGAAAGACGAACATAATCGTCCAGAAGAAGCACAAAGATGGCTGGAAGAAATGTATCCGAAGCTAGTTGCGTTCCACGATTGGTGGTTACGTGCTCGTGATACGAACAAGAACGGCATTCCAGAATACGGCGCAGCGAAAGATCCAATCCACACGGTTTTCACAGGTGACGTGAATGACGGTTCTTGGGGATCAGATGCGTCTGTTGACGATATGAAGTTCCAATACAAAGACGAAGCTAATGGCGACCAGTGGATCAAAGAAACGAGTATCGAGAAGTACAATGAATTACTGACTACTGGTGATTACACAGCAATGAGTATCCCAGCGAAAGTAGCGGCGGGTTGGGAGTCGGGTCGTGATAACGCAGGCGTGTTCGGCTTTATCGACACTATCGATAACCTACAAGGATTATCTGAACAACCGACTCAAGAAAAAGCGGAAGTGATAGACCAAATGGGCCGCTACGCTCGTGACACTAATGGTTTCGACAATACGTATGACATGGCTATGGGTACAGACGGTTCAGTAGTGACCTACCTTGATGATTCAGTTGAGAACATGGACAAACTGGCTATGGCGAAGAAAGACTGGGAGGTGAAGTTCAACGAAAACACGGATGATTCAAACAGCTTATCTGGTTACTCATTGATGCAAGAGTCGGTAGACCAAGCGTCTTACTGGTACTCAGACAACCTATACCTATCTCAAATCGCCGACGTACTGGGTAAAGCAGACAAAGCCGCTGAGTTTGCAGAAAAAGCGGCCGATACCAAAGAATACATCAACCGTTGTATGTACGATGAGTCAACGGGCTTCTACTACGATATTGAAGTGGTACCAAATGGACTCCCTAACCAATGTGCAGGTCCGGTACTGGTGAAGCGCGGTATGGGACCTGAAGGTTGGTCACCACTATTCAACAACGCAGCGACTCAAGAACACGCGGATAAAGTCGTAGAGAACATGCTAAATACCAGCAAGTTTAACTCACCTAAGATTCCGCTAGGTACGGCATCAATGGACAACCCAGCTTACGGCCCAGACATATACTGGCGTGGTCGCGTATGGCTGGATCAGTTCTACTTTGGTGTACGCGGTATGGACAACTATGGATACGGTGTGGAAGCGCGTCAAATGGTCGACAAGCTATTCCAAAATGCGCAAGGCTTAACAGAAGCTACCCCGATTCAGGAAAACTACAACCCAGAAACGGGTGAGGTTCAGGGCGCGAATAACTTCTCTTGGAGTGCAGCGCACCTTTACATGTTGTACAACGGTTTTGTGGGCAAATAGCAGCCACACTCATTAGATATTAGGCGTTGCAGATGCCCCCCTATCATCTGCAACCACTTAAACATCTTCAAGTCAGGTTCAAAAGTCACAGTAAATGCTGTGGCTTTTTTATTATCTACTTACAGGTAACCTCGCCCTCTCCCTTATCTAACCAAGAAAGAGAATGAAGTCACACACCCAGAAGTAACCCTTGAATTCGCCCTCCAAAACACCCTATTTCTCATCATCTAATTGGCCTTCTATGTTAGAATTATCGGCTAGTTCGGAATGCGCTGAGTATCTGATTTAGTTAACTATAATTTAATCACCATGAGTGCTTTTTTAAGTTTTTAGAATGAAAAAATATGAATTAGTTGTTCAAGATATTGTGAGCAAAATTTGCCAAAACAGTATCAGCCATAAGCTTCCTGCAGAACGAGAACTGTCTGAAATATATGGATTATCTCGTTTCACGATTCGTAAAGCACTAGCCAAGCTAGAGGCTATTGGCATGGTGAAATCTAAGGTGGGTTCTGGTTACTTCGTCAACACTTCTCTCATTGGTACACCACTGGTGTACAACTCCATCACTGAAAACAGTTTTGAAGAGATCTCTTATAAAAAGCTCCAGTTGAATAAAGCGCTACCCGATAACCACGAACAGCAGATTTTTTCTTTAGACGACAATGACTACATCTGGAAAATTAGACGGCTTCGATTGATTAACAACAAAGTAGTTCAGATTGAAGAAGCCAAGATCCCTGTCAGTGTCTTCCCAGAAATGAATGCCGAGATCATTGAAAGCTCAATCCAGAAACATGCATTGGCGAAAGGTCTTCAGATCGATAGCTACTTAACAACGTATCAAGCGATCAATGTTTCTAAAGAAGATGCGGAGTTGCTCGGCTGCAAAAAAAATGCGGCGGCGATGAATATCACCAACCGAGGCTTCTTAGCATCAGGTGAGCTGTTCATCGTCAGCGATATCATCGACATCAACTACCAATGCACCTACCACACGCCTTTTAACAGTGAGAGCATGAGCTTCCGAGACAAAAAGTAACGGTTTGATTTGTATTGAGCCACTTTGTCGTCCCTCGTTTAATTTCTCTAGCTTACGTATCTCCCTAAAAACAACAACCCGCACAGTGGCGGGTTGTCAGTAGAATTGAATCAACTGATATTAGAATTCGTAGTACAAACGTACGCGAGCACCAAAATCATCGTCTTCAGAGAACGCAGATGTATTGGTCGTTTCGTTGTCGACCGTTGTGTAGTAAGTACCAAGAAGCACAGAGAAGTCTTGTACTTCAAGTACATTCTGGAACTCGTAAGATGCATAACCCGTGTTAACCGTCACATCACCTTTTGCCCATGTGGAATCATATTCGTTCGCACCATAGATGTAACCGATACCGAAGTTGTTATAAAGCGCGTTCAAACCTGCGGTTGCATTGGTCTCATCTACTGCATCTAAGTAAGCAAAGTTAGCGTTAACGCTCCAAGAATCATTAGACCAATTACCTGTTAGGCCGTAACCAGTTCGGTCAGAGATATCTTTACCCGAGGTGTCGACAACGGCATCGCTGACTAAGTTAGTTTCCATTGAGGCTGCAACAGTAAAGTCACCCATTTTATATGACACAACCGGGCGAACAAGGAAGGCATCTTTGGCGTTGTCGTGGTCTACGTCCACACCATGGTAGCTATCAGAGAACAAGTCAGAGCGGTCACCGATCATCGTACCAACCTCGACATACAGATCCCCAAAACTTTGGCTATACATCAACTGACCATCAGAACCACGACCGCGAGCTTCTTTCATCTGATACACATAAGCGCTGCCACCCGTATAAAGTTCATTTGAGGTATCACCTGAATACTCTAGGAAAACATCGAGGCCGACAGGAAACATATCGTAGGCTTCAAAACGACCCGCTTTGATCGCCCACCCGTCTTTTTTGCCGAACTCAAAGTAGGCATCATCGAGTGCGACATTGCCTGTGCTTTCAAATAGAGGCTGCGCTTTAACCCCAACATAATGACCATTACTGGTGTACTTTTCGCCAGCGAACTCAATCAGAACTCGACCATCTTGGTTGAACTCTGCGTCACCGTTATCATTCGATTCTCTATCTTGGTAGTTGAAGTTCAGCTCCACGTTACCACCGACAGAGAAGTTACCTTCTTCTGTATCAACAATGGCAATGCCTGCATGAGCTCCCATTGCAGAAGAAACTAAAACAGTAGCTAAAGACAGCTTGAATGTGCTTTTCATATAAACCCTAATATTATTTTATTGTTATTAGTTGCATAGCAACTTTTTGAACTTCAAGTTGAAATATATGGACAGTATTCGACTCGATTTCTAGGGCGTATATTTACTAATTAACTCCTCACTCACAATATTATCCATCTGGAATTGTAGACCTAAATCACTGTTTTATATTTATAAAAACATCCTTTAAATTCAATACTTTAAACATAAATCGTAAAATTAAAAACTAAAATAATCTCTATTGCACAATACAGGTTAAATAACAGTCAAAACTTGGGTGGTTTTATAGCAATACGCTAAACCACTTAATTTAGATATATTAAACTATTTTAATAACCATCATATTTTTTATTGGGATTTAAATTAACCAAAGGTTAATGAAGCAGTATTTAAAATATTAATAGTGATAATTAATGTACATCATTACTTTTTGATGAGCCATTTAAATAAATTAGCCCATATCAAAAAGATAAAAATTAAAAGTGGGTAAATTAATTTTCGAAATTATAGTGGGACGTTTTCATTAAAGTCTGTCTGTTATTGCCGAACTATTTAAAGTCAGTTAATTGAAGGTATGTGAGAGGTAATACTAATAGTTTGGATATGAAAATTCTGATTACTTGCTGATTGATTAGCTAGTTAAGTAACAGCAAAAAATTGAGAACGAAGACTGACAAAGAAGCTAAAACGAACGGTAATTTTCAGACAAAAAAATGGCCGCTATCTGCGGCCATTTTGGTTAACTCAATGAGTTATGGAGTGTGAATCGCGCCATCAGGAAGGCGACTTTGAGTCCACTCGTGGGGGCGATACATAACAGGGAACTCGGCTGCAACCTCTTGGTCGATTTCAACACCAATACCTGCGATTTCAGAAGCGTATAAGTAGCCATTAATTGGCTCTGCAGCGTTCGGGAATACCTTGTGCGTATTCTCGTTGTACTCAACATGTTCTTGAATGGCGGCATTGTGTAAATGCACATTCAAATGCGTGTTTACCGCTGCGCCAATTGGCGTCATATCTGGTGGGCAATGCCATGCAATACGAACACCAAAGTTCTGACATAGATGGCCGAGTTTCAAAGCAGGAGTAATGCCACCAATCTGTGAAACATGGCAACGAATGAAATCAATACGACGATTAGCAATCAATGATTTCCACTCTTCAGGGTTATTAAATAACTCCCCTAAACCTAATGAAACTGAGCTTTGGCTACGAATATTATCCAACCATTCCGTTTGATTTGGCGGCAGAATATCTTCAATGAAGTAAGGCTTATATTGCTCGACTTCTTTGGCAAATTGTATCGCTTGGTTCGGGAATAGGCGCTCATGAACATCATGAAGAATATGGAATTGGTTACCATATTTCTCTCTCAACGACTTAAACATCGTTAGAGTATTGTCCATGTACTGATCTTGGTCGTAGTACGAACCTTCAGTCGGGTTTTGAGTGGTATGCAAATCGGTTGGAACGCCGCCATAGAAACCAAGCTGACAACGAATGTGCTTGTAGCCTTTGTCTAGGAAAGATTCCACCAGCTCATAAATGCCTTCCATCGTGTCGCTAGTCGCGTGTGTGTATACAGGAATAGCATCACGAGACTTACCACCAAATAATTGGTGTAACGGCATGCCCGCCAATTTAGCTTTAATATCCCACAGTGCCATATCAACACCGGAAATTGCATTATTGATAACAGGGCCATTTCGCCAATAAGCGTTGACCATCATCATTTGCCATAAGTCTTCAATATTATTGGCGTTTTTACCAATAAGAATAGGTTTTAAATATTCATCGACCATTGTTTTTACAGCAAGCGGTCTTTGTTGGAATGTCGCACAGCCAAACCCAGTCACGCCTTCATTCGTTTCAACCACCACGGTAATGAGATTGTGTCTGTCTGGTTTAGTAATAATACAATGGATATCAGATATAATAGTTTCTTTCACAATTAAATAACCTAAACTTAAGTCAACTCCTATTATCAAACCGCTTTAAAAACCACATTTCAAGCGCTAATTTTTCGTAAAAATAATTGGTACGTTAAGTGATTTTTTTTGATAAACAAAACATACCAATTGGCCAAAAACGGTGAAAAAATAATTTTTCGGATTTTAAGTGTGATTGAGATCTCTTTTTACTCCGTTGGATTTAAATTGGTTGTCGTTATGATTACTCGAGTTAAATATATTCCAATAACAGGTGTAGTATGCAAATGGTAGAAAAGAGTGATGCCGTTATTAATAACTCGAAGTCATCATCGAAGAAGAAAAATTTCAAAGAAAATATACAGTTATTAATCACTGCACTTGGTGGTGAAGACAATATCGTGAGTATCACGCACTGTATGACAAGGCTGAGATTCAAATTAGCCGACGAGTCGCTGGTAGACGAAGAAGCAATCAAGCAGATCGCAGATGTGAAAGGTGTGGTACTTCAACAGGGCCAAACTCAAGTCATCATCGGTGTTGAGGTAGAAAAGTGGTTCAACGCGCTATCAAACACTCAACAAGCTGACGCAACTCCGGCTGATGAGCTAGAGAAAGGTAAGCTGTTCCAAGGCGTGATGCGCATTGTCGCAGGCATCTTTGGTCCGGTTGTACCCGCAATCGCTGGCGCGGGTATGTTGATGGGCCTGTTGTCTGGTCTTATTGCAACCAATGTTATCTCTGAAACCTCAGACACAGTTTACTTCTTCCGTTCTATCTCTGTTGCTGTGTTCTTCTTCTTACCTATGCTGGTTTCTTTCTCTGCAGCTAAGGTATTCAAAGTAAACGAATACATTGCCCTTGCTGTCTCTTCTGCAATGCTAGCGCCTCTGCTCGTTGATAAAGCAACAATGCTAAAAGACGCAGGTGCTGCTCCGGAGCTGACGGTTCTTGGCGTGGTTCCTATTGAACTTCTTAACTACGGCGGCGCTATCGTACCAGCGATTCTAGCAATCTGGTTATTGTCGAAAGTGACTCCGTTAGTTGACCGTCTAGTTCCTTCTTCTGCGAAGCCTGTATTTACGCCACTGCTTGCCTTTACGGTAACTTCGACCATCACGCTATCATTTGTTGGCCCTGCTGGTATCTGGCTAAGTAACGGCGCGGGTTGGGTAATGAGCTCACTACTGGAAATCTCTCCGACGTTAACCGGCTTTGTGTTTGGTCTAACTCGCCCGATCACCATCGTATTTGGTATCCACCACAGCATGACACCGATCAGCCTGAACAACTTTGCACTGTATGGTAAGGATCTACTTATGCCAATCATGTGTTTGGGTAACATGGCAATTGCTGGCGCGACAATGGCTATCTGGCACAAGCAACGTAAAACGGTATCTAAAGAGCAATCTTCAATTACGATGGGTTCAAGTGTTACCGCTATCTTAGGCATCACGGAGCCGGCTCTATTTGGTGTCCTCACTAAATACACCAAAGCGATGATGACCGCGAGTTTGGCTGCAGGTGTGTTCGGTGCTATCTCGGTAACAATCGATACGCACTTAACAAGCTACATTCTTTCTTCTGTATTCAGCTTGCCAGCTTACCTTGCAGGCGGTACGCAAAACTTCATTCAAGCACTGATGGGCGTGGTGGGTGTATTTGCACTGTCTTTCGTCCTAACGATGTTGTTCGTAAAACTAGACAACAAGTAATCGGCTAGTCTCACTCCCGTAAGATTAGAATCGAAAAAGCATGACCATATCTCGTTATGGTCATGCTTTCTTCAATACGAACAAATCCAACCTTTCCTTTCTAAGGCTATATTATGACCCACATCGCAATCATCGGTGAGTGCATGATTGAACTGAATGGGGCTCCATTTGGCAACATGCATCAAAGCTATGGTGGAGACACATTAAACGCGGCAATCTATTTGAACCGCAGCGCTGCGGTTAGCAATCCCATGAGCTGCAATAACACTGCGAATCCAGCGATACGAACTAGCTATGTCTCAGCGCTAGGCTCAGACGCTATCAGCCAAGAGATGCTTAACCGATGGCAAGATGAAGGACTATCAACCGAGTTCGTGCTTATTGATGAACAACGTTCACCCGGCCTCTATCTTATTCAACTCGACGATGTTGGTGAGCGCACCTTCCTATACTGGCGTAACGATTCGGCGGCTCGCTACATGGTACAGCACCCCGATTTCGATAAGATCGCCAACCAACTTCGTGATGTTGATATGGTGTTTCTAAGTGGTATTTCCCTCGCGATACTGCCACACAGCGACCAACTAAGGTTGCTCACGATCATCGAAGGCCTGCGTGAACGTGGCGTTACCATCGCCTTTGATAGTAACTATCGACCAAAGTTATGGAGCTCAGAGGCCGCAACTAAAGAATGCTATCTATTGGGTTATAAAACGACCGATATAGCCCTAGTCACGTTCGATGATGAACAACTGTTGTGGAGCGATCAAACACCACAAGACACCATAACAAGACTGCATTCACTCGGCGTCAAAACCGTTGTTGTCAAGCTGGGTGCTGAAGGCTGCTTGATCAGCGAAAGCCCCGTAAATGAGCCCGTAAAAATCACAACGACACCTGTCGAGACTGTGGTGGATAGCACCTCTGCTGGCGACTCTTTTAACGGTGGTTTCTTATCTTGCTATCTCGCTGGAGGTTCTATTGAAGAAGCCTGCCATCAAGGTAATGCATTAGCCAGATTGGTGATTCAACATCATGGCGCAATCATCCCAAAATCCATCACCGACACTCTTTCAAACTGATATTAAGAAGTACACATGTCTACAATTAACGAACAGCTAAAAGCACTTAAAGTTATCCCTGTTATCGCCATTGATAACGCAGAGGATATTATCCCTCTAGGCAAAGTATTGGCTGAGAATGGACTTCCAGCGGCTGAGATTACGTTCCGTTCAGACGCCGCTGTTGAAGCTATCCGACTACTTCGAGAAGCTCAGCCTGATATGCTGATCGGCGCGGGCACCATCTTGAACCGTGAGCAAGCACTGGCCGCGAAAGAAGCAGGCGCAACGTTTGTGGTATCACCAGGCTTTAACCCGAACACGGTTAAAGCATGCCAAGAGATCGGCATCGACATCATCCCAGGTGTGAATAATCCAAGCACCGTTGAAGCGGCATTAGAAATGGGCTTAACAACCTTGAAGTTCTTCCCAGCAGAAGCATCTGGTGGGATCAGCATGGTTAAATCGCTCGTTGGCCCATACGGCGATATTCGACTCATGCCAACTGGCGGTATCACGCCATCAAACATCGATAACTACTTAGCAGTGCCTCAAGTATTAGCTTGCGGTGGTACATGGATGGTGGACAAGAAGCTGGTTATAAACGGGGAGTGGGACGAGATCGCACGCCTAACACGCGAGATTGTTGAGCAGGTGAATCGTTAAGCGATAACGTTCTAGAAAGAACAAGTTCGCTTGATTCTATAGCAACAAAGCCACAGCACATGCTGTGGCTTTTGTTTTATCGAGTTGTATCAATACCGCTAACTGTCCGTCGTCGTTAACGGCCTTTTCCCATCACACGCTCCTTTCTCAAGGTCATATAGCGGGCTGGCCCCATGACTGCTCCATCGGTGATCTTCCCTAGCCAGTTTTCTATATTGAGTCGGCGTAACCCCAATGTACGTTTGGAAGGTTTCATAGAATCGGCTGCTCGAATTGAAGCCCACCGTGA
This sequence comes from Vibrio sp. 10N.247.311.51, assembly GCF_041467855.1. Lineage (NCBI taxonomy): Bacteria > Pseudomonadati > Pseudomonadota > Gammaproteobacteria > Vibrionales > Vibrionaceae > Vibrio > Vibrio sp. 10N.247.311.51. Next base: position 288,708 of record NZ_JBFSVK010000001.1, read on the forward strand.
GTGATATATCGAGAATGGTTCTATCCGTATCACTCAGCAAAGCACGAGCGTGGTTGATGCGCATCGCGGTAATGTACTGCTTAATGGTCATCTGCATCGTTCGCTGAAATACGTTCATCGCATAGTTGCTATGTAATCCGATATGTTCAGCGATACCTTTAACGGTTAATGGCTGATTATGGTGAGTCGCAATGTATTCCAACATCTGGCTGACATAGAATTGGGAGTGTTTCGATACCCCTTTTTTGGGCGACTTATCCTGTCGATTTACCAGCAGTTGTTGCCAACCATCAAGGCAGATTCGTTTAAGCATTAAGCCAATTTCATCCATAGCCAACTGTTGACGACTTTCGGACGAATGTTTTATCTCTTGTGCCCAACGGGAGATTTCAAACTCACTGATCAACGAACAGGAATTCGATTGCAATACACTGCCGTGAGTTATCTGATGAACAAAATCCCGACTAAGAGCCCACGACATAAAATGGTGAATCGGTATGTTAATGATCCCCATATTATGGCATTGACCTGGATTGGTAAGTCGATGGGGTACCGATGCCCAAAACAAGCCAATCGATCCGCTTTTAACCACAACCGGGCTGCCGTTAATGATGTACTCCACATCATCCCCAAAGGGAATATTCACCTCAACTTGACCATGCCAGTGATAGCCTGGCATGGAGTGAGGCGCTCTGAGTTCGATATCGATTTTCTCATAAGAAGAATAGAGAGAAAGCGGACTTACCGACACAGTCTCGGATGAGTACTTATCTAAAGTGATAATTCTCACCGTATCTGAGGCTGATTGCGGCATATCTCGCTCCTTAGGAAATCGTATAGCTGAGTTTTAGCAGTTCCTCGATAATAAAACTCTGAAGGCGATCATAGAGCCGCAGTACCCCAATTCATAAGATCATCACGATGTGATTAGAGTCAGTATCTTAAGTGCAAAACTCGCTTCATTGCATAAGCTCTCTCCTTAAAAGCCAGCAAGTTGTCCCATTTCCTAAGATTTTCATTGGGTGATTTAAAAATATTAGAAAACGGGAGAGCTATTAGATTATCTGAGACGAATCGACATGGGTTCTAGGTGTAATTTATCTGCATCAACAAAGAACTCAGAGAGATAAAGGATTCCACTATGCAAAGCCCTAAGATCACATTCATCGGTGCTGGCTCAACCATTTTTGTTAAGAACATTCTTGGTGACGTTTTCCACCGTTCGGCATTACAGAACGCTCATGTCGCCTTGATGGATATTGATGAGACCCGTTTAGAAGAGTCTCACCTTGTCGTCAGTAAGTTGATGGAATCATCAGGCGCTACTGGCTCTATTTCATGTCACTTAAATCAGAAAGAAGCGCTACAAGACGCAGATTTTGTCGTCATCGCTTTCCAAATCGGCGGTTATGAACCTTGTACCGTTACCGATTTCGACGTGTGTAAGCGCCATGGTCTGGAACAAACCATCGCAGACACACTTGGCCCGGGCGGTATTATGCGTTCGCTACGCACAGTCCCGCATCTTTGGAGTGTCTGTGACGATATGACTGAGGTTTGCCCGAACGCGACCATGCTCAACTACGTCAACCCAATGGCAATGAACACATGGGCAATGTACGAGAAGTATCCACACATTAAACAAGTCGGTTTATGTCACTCTGTACAAGGTACTGCTGAAGAACTAGCACGAGACCTAGACTTAGATTACGTAGACCTTCGCTACACCTGCGCTGGCATCAACCACATGGCTTACTACCTTACCCTCGAAAAGAAAACAGCAAGTGGCAAGTACGTCGACATTTATCCTGACCTACTGGAAGCCTTTGAGAGTGGCCAAGTACCGAAACCGGGTATTTATCACAATGGTCGCTGCACCAACTTAGTCCGCTATGAGATGTTTAAGAAGCTTGGCTACTTCGTGACAGAGTCTTCTGAACATTTTTCTGAATACACCCCCTACTTTATCAAGCCAAATCGTCCAGATTTAATCGAACGTTATAAAGTGCCACTGGATGAATACCCTAAGCGTTGTGTCGAACAAATTGCAGATTGGAAGAAAGACCTTCAAGAGTTCAAAACGGCCGATAAGATCACCGTTGAAGAATCTCATGAGTACGCTAGCACCATCATGAACTCCATCTGGACAGGTATACCGAGCGTCATCTATGGCAACGTTAAAAACGAAGCCTTAATCGATAACTTACCGCAAGGTTGCTGTGTTGAGGTCGCTTGTTTAGTTGATGCGAATGGTGTGCAACCGATCAAAGTTGGTCACCTACCAAATCACTTAGCGGCATTGATGCAAACCAACATCAACGTTCAAACTCTATTAACCGAAGCCATTCTCACTGAAAACCGCGACCGTATTTATCATGCTGCGATGCTTGATCCTCATACCGCCGCAGTACTTGGAATAGAAGAGGTATACGCGCTGGTTGATGACTTAATTGAGGCTCATCAAGGTTGGTTGCCAGAGTGGGTTAACAAGTAATTTCATACTAATAAAAATACAATAACGTGAATATTAACGCCTTCTCTGTGAGGAGGCGTAAGGAGTGGCAATGAGTATCTCAATGAATACCAAGCTCAGTTATGGCTTTGGCGCATTTGGTAAAGACTTCGCAATCACCATCGTCTATATGTACCTAATGTTTTACTACACGGATGTGGTCGGTATTTCTGCCGCTGCAGTCGGCACTATTTTCCTCGTCGCGCGTATCTGGGATGCGGTCAATGACCCAATTATGGGATGGCTGGTCAATAACACCCGCACTCGTTGGGGTAAATTCAAGCCTTGGATTTTAATCGGCACACTCGCCAATTCAGTCGTTCTATTGATGGTGTTTAGTGCTCACTATATCGAAGGCCCTTGGCTAATCGCTTACGCTGCTGTCACCTATATTCTTTGGGGCATGACCTACACATTAATGGATATTCCTTTTTGGTCATTGGTTCCAACACTCACCTTGGATAAGCGTGAACGTGAAGAGCTCGTCCCATACCCTCGCTTCTTTGCTAGCCTAGCTTGGATTGTAACTGCAGCTATCGCGATGCCTTTCGTGAATTACGTAGGTGGTGACGACAAAGGGTTCGGCTTCCAGATTTTTACACTCTTGTTGATCGCTTGTTTCTTGGTATCAACTTTCATTACATTGCGTAATGTGAAGGAACGTTATTCAACCGCCAACCTAGACACGACTCAACCTGAAGAAAAGGTTTCACTGAAAAAGCTACTGTCACTTATCTACAAAAACGACCAACTGACCAGTGTTCTGTGTATGGCGTTGTCTTACAACCTTGCGACCAACATTATTACCGCCTTCGCGGTTTACTACTTCACTTATGTGGTCGGAAATGAAGAGCTATTCCCGTACTACATGGCGTATGCAGGTATCGCGAACCTTATCACTCTAGTGTTGTTCCCTAAACTTGCGAAAATGTTCTCACGCCGAGTTTTATGGGCCTGTGCCTCCACTTTCCCTATCTTAGGCAGCGCGGTACTCATCTACGTCGGCATGTATGACAAACAAAGTATTCTGCTGATATCAACGGCAGGCGTCTTCCTACAAATCGGTACCGCTCTGTTCTGGGTACTGAACGTGATTATGGTGGCAGACACGGTCGATTATGGTGAGTTTAAACTGGGTTCTCGTTGTGAAAGTATCGCTTACTCGGTTCAAACTCTGGTTGTAAAAGCAGGCTCAGCATTTGCCGCTTTCTTTATCGGTATCGCCCTCACTGCAGTTGACTATGTGCCCAACGTAACGCAAAGCCCTGAAACCGTATTCGGCATGCAATGCATCATGGTCGGCCTACCGGCTTTCTTCTTTGCCATTGCGTTAATCATCTACTTCCGCTTCTACAAACTGAACGGCGCATACCACCAAAAGATTCAAGATCACTTAACCGAGAAATACGACCACATTACAAACGATGACTCAAGCACAGGAGAAGCTTCGAAGCCAACCAAACCAGTACAAGCAATTTAGATCCAAGTAATAAGTCAAAGAAACTGGGGACAGAAAAGTCAAAACAATCAGCACATCATCGATGCAAAAAATCCCGGAAACTAAAAAGCCTAGCGAGTAATCGCTAGGCTTTCGTACATTAAAACAATAAGTGAGATTAGGGGAAAGGTTGCCAATCATCAGTTCAAATCAGGTGAACTGCACCAGTCTTCAGAACTTCTTTATTTTAGCGGGTCATTATCCGGCAGTGCCTTATGAAGCCAGAGTGCTAAACGCTTCTTAATGTTCGCGCCATCAAGCTTATCGTCCGGTAACGGTGTGATCTGATTGACTTCAACCAGGAACAAGTACACCGCTTTAACCTTTATCGGTTGGGATGAATTTGGCAAATCAAAACCTTGTAGCTTTGCCATCTTAAAACCGACTTCAACTGCTTTTTTTACCAGCTTATCTTCATTAATGATCTTCGCGGTTTTCGACATATCATCTCCATCATCTTTATCGAATGAATACTGAGTATATCAAACCGAAAAACTCACAAGATTACTTCGTTCTCAATTTGAGGAATAGCTTTGATAAATAACAAACTCCAAATACGGAAAAGCCCAAAGTTATTAGCTTTGGGCTTTTTGATACCAGTAATCATTAACTCAACAACACACTTAATATAAGTGTGCAAATTCTTCGATTCGACTCTTACCGCGCAATAATAAAAAGTTCAAAAAGAGGGATGTTGAGGTCGTGATTATTTTGTCTTCTTCCACACCGTGCTTTTCAAGTAATGCTTTTACAAGACCCAAATGAGCAATCTCTTCACAGAAATGCGCATCAGAACCTGTAGTAAAGTAAACGCCAACTCGCTTGCCGATCTCGACAATTTTTGAGCATCGCACATCGCTTCCTTTTCGGCTCTTGCCTGTCAATGACGTATTGTTCACTTCAATCGCAACATTGTGCTCCTTTGCGCACAGCAGGACCGCTTCCATATCGAACTCGTAGTTTGGGTTCCCTAAGTGCCCTAGCACATCAACTTTGCCACTCTTAATGACGTTGATTAACGCCTGTGTATGTTCTTGTTCCGTCGATGGCTTGAAAACTGGCTCATGTAAGCTCGCAATCACCCAGTCTAAGTGTTGGTAAGAAGAGGGAGGAAGATCCAACTCTCCAGCAGTGTTCAGTGTGTTGGCTTCCACACCACGCAAGATACCTACATCGTGCAGAAAGCGGGGCAAAATCCTTTGGTTATTGAAAAACCAGTAGTGGGGGGCTCCCGGCATTTCAGGAGCATGATCCGTTGTGCAAAGGAGTTTTAGCCCCTTATTTTTCGATGCCAGTGCATTTTCGATAATGGTGCTATAGGCATGGCCACTTGCCAATGTATGAGTATGGCTGTCGACAACAATCTCCATTATGACCTCCTAAATTGTTTAATTGATTTGAAACGAGCCGTCTTGATTCATGAAGAGTGTTAGGTCAGCAGGGATAGAATGGTCTAACACTTTATCGACGTTCTTTGAGTCTGAATTTTTATAGAACTCGACCGCCTCTTCTAATGTGGTACCTCCTCGCACCTTGCGGTTTACTAAGCGCTCTTCGAGGAACTTAGCGTCGGTGTCTATGAAGATGGTGAAATCAGCCAACTCATGCAATCCATTCCAAACAGGCTCGTTCAGTAACAACCAGTTGCCTTCAATCACGACAATTTCCTTGTCTACCGAGATTGCGTCATCCACAGGATCATGAAGATTTCTATCGTAATACGGCCACGTAGGATTTTTTACTTTCAGCTGTTTCAACTTATCGATCAACGAGGTTAGATTGAACGTTTCGTGAGAACCTTTAATGGTACGGAGTTTAATTTTCTCTTCATCACGAACGATGTAGTTTGAGTCCAATATCTCATTGGGGTAATGAAAACCGTCAAATGGCAATACCTGAAGTGGCTCAACGTTGGTTTGTTGATGGGACAAATGCTCCCAAAACGCGGCTAACGTCGATTTACCACTGCCAGGAGGGGCACACAAAAAGATAATCGTACGCTCTTTTTTCTGCTCAAAAAGTCGCGTAAATTTTTCAACCAGTGGTTTATGAATCTGTTCAATATCTTTATCAGGGAATGTCGCTTCGGTTTCAAAGCCACTCACATTTAAGGAAACTTTCATGTTCAACCTTATCCTAATATCTCTTTCTCAATACTTTCCAACAAGTTCTCGCAACAGAGTTTCAACACTGTTTTAATCAGCGACTCGTAACGTGTTTGAGTGAATGAATCGAATGACGAGAATTTTAATTGGTTAATTGAATCTAAGTAGAAGCTATCTTTGCCTTTAGAGAGGTTTGATTGATTACTGATGAAGTCGTAAACCATGTCATCGCCAAATGTCAGCACTTGCGATTGCTTACTAGTGTATTCATACATTTGATCGAATAAGCCAATATCTGCGTAGGTTTCCAAAGAGATCTTACCCATCGCAAACATCAATTTAGAGGCGACGTCGGTTGTCACAAGAGGCCCATCTTCTTTTAAAAGAGGTACGACGGCGTACTCCATCACCAAAGCATCTTGAACAAACACGTTCGGTAATAGCTTTTTCAGTTTTTGGTTTATTAACTTATTAGACGCTTCGAGCAAACTCGTCGCGGAATCACACTGTTCCAATGCATCCAATAATTCATCTTGCAACAAAATATCAATTACCTCATGAAGCTGTGGTGGCTGGCTCGCCACCACAATAATGAACCATATTAAACGGTTAAGCTCACATCATAAAATTCAAGTAGCGCTTTTTCTGCCAATTCATTCCAAACGTAATTATTGGCTTTCAAGATTTCATCAAGCTCCAGGAAGAATGGAGACTGCTCTGCCAGTGTATGGAATTGGTCCATCGCTGTCAGCGGCAAGTCGATATGTGGGTAAATCAATTTCTTGCCACCCGGAATATCTAACTGATTGAGAATTGTATGCGGTGCTGCTTCTAGACCACCAACGTGTGTCAGCATAAATGAAGGGTTGATTTTATTCGCTTCTGAAAGCTCAATAGACTCGACCATATCACCCGTAGAGCCACCAGAAGTGCCAACAATGTGAGTCGCTTCGTAGTGAACGTTATAGAAGTTGAATGGTACTTTGAACTGCTTGTCCGTTGGGCCAGCAAAGAAATTTAAGCAACCATCATTGCCTAGCAACTCATCCGCTTGCTCAAGCACTTGTGCAACCGCGGCATACACCATGACATCATCATACCCCTTACCATCATTCAACTGCTTAAGGTGTGAGACAGGATCTTCTAACTTAGCGGTATTCACATAGAACAGTTCGATACCGTTCTCTGCTGCTTTTGATACAGGAATTAGGCTCGCAGCTCGCTCTAGGCGCGCTTCGTCAATATCGGTGACAACGATTCGACTTGGTTTGACTGGACCATTAATCGCGTAGTCAATTGCACCAATACCCATAGGGCCTGCACATGCTAACAATGCAAGAGCACCGCCCTCTTTGATGCCCATTTGATGTTCATATACGTAAGGCGTTGTATGGTAGCTTGCGTGGAACGCACCAATGATGCATGACATTGGCTCTGCAAGCGATGCGTTTGCATAGTAAGAGCTCTTGTATGGCAGAACACAGTCTAAATCAATCGCTACCTTAGGGATGATTGAGTACGTCGCGTTACCACCAAATGTCTCATAGCTGTAGCCTGCTGAGTAGCCTGTTGGCAAGCCCATAGCAGGTTGCAGTACAAAAGGTTCACCTGCCGTAAAACGACCTTTCAGGTTTGCACCCACTTCCACAATCACACCTGCGTATTCGTGGCCTGTCATTACGGGAACTTCAGCAATATTTCCCGGTACACGTTTATGGTTGCTGCCTAACAGTGCTGCTTTGTAAGTAGAAAGACAGATGCTGTTTGAGATATTTTTAACTAAAAGTTCATCATCAGAAATTTTTGGAAGATCGAACGTTCTAAGTTGAACATCTTTTTCACCACGGATAACAGCAGCAGTTGTTTGAGTCATGATTTTCTCTCCGAAAGTGGGACCACTGAGTGGCCCCAAAATTTAAATTAAGCTTGTTGACCAATGGTGTTCATTAGGTTGTCTAATGCAGGGTCATGTAAGAAGTTCTTGATAGTCACTACTGGTAAACCCGTTGCTTTAATCGCTCTATTCTCTAGACTCTCGTGAGTCACCACCACATCGGCATCAGTTGGGACTTTTTCGATGGCAAAGTTTTTAACTTGAACATCGTAGCCAGCTTTTTCTAGTTTGCGTTTGAAAGTCGATGCTCCCATGGCGCTTGAGCCCATTCCCGCATCACATGCAAAGGCAATAAATTTGATGTTCTTTGCTTCTTTTGGCTGTTCTGTTGAAACCTGAGCTGATGCTTTTGCTACCACACCTTCTGCTTTCATATCTTTCATGTCGGTTATCGACTGTTCAAACTCGTCTTCTGATTGTTCTTTCTTGCTCACTTTCAGGATTGCACTTGCGACAAGGAAAGACACAACCGTTGCTGAAGCCACACCTGCGATGGTTGCGAAGAAGCTGCCTTTTGGTGTGAGAGCTAAGTAAGAGAAAATCGAGCCAGGACTAGGGCCAGCAACCAGACCACCATCAAGTAGGTTGAACGTGGCAATACCTGTCGCCGCACCAGCAATCATCGCAACAATCATGATTGGCTTCATTAGCACGTATGGGAAGTACAGCTCATGGATACCACCGAAGAAGTGAATGATGATTGCACTTGGTGCTGATTTCTTACTTAGACCTTGACCAAATTTCGCGTAAGCCAAAAGCATACCTAGGCCAGGACCTGGGTTTGACGCCACCATAAAGAAGATCGATTTGCCCGTTTCCGCCGCCGCTTGCAGACCTAATGGGTAGTAAATACCTTGATCGATAGCGTTGTTTAGGAACAGTACTTTTGCAGGTTCATTAATAACGGCAAGTAACGGTAGAAAACCAGTTGCTACAAGCGCTTCGATACCCGATTTAACGAATAGGTTCGCAGCAGTCACAGCGGGACCAACAATCGCGTAAGCAAATAGACACATCAACATACCGAAGATACCTAGCGAGAAGTTGTTTACCACCATCTCAAAACCTGAAGGGATCTTGTCTTGTAAGCGTTTATCGATTTGAACGATCACCCAGCCACTCAATGGACCCATGATCATTGCGCCAACAAACATTGGAATCTCAGCGCCAGCGATAACACCCATGGTACCTATCGCACCAGCAACTGCACCACGCTTATCCCCGACAATTTGTCCACCGGTATAACCAATAAGCAGAGGAAGTAAATAAGTGATCATCGGACCCACTAATTCACCAAAATATTCGTTAGGCATCCAACCTGTTGGAATAAATAATGCAGTAATAAAGCCCCATGCAATGAAGGCTCCAATATTTGGCAATACCATCGCGGTCAGATGACCACCAAAAGATTGCACTTTTGCTCTTATATTTGTAGACACGGTATATTCCTTATTTTCAAAGGTTATTCTTAGTAGCTTTTAATAATTTCAAGTACGTCAGCTTTTGAAGATGAAGCCGCCAGCTTGGCAATGTTTTCTTCATCAACTAACATTTCACTAAGTGCTTGAATAACCTCGATGTGTGTATCTGAATCCTTTGCAGCTAATGTTAATAAGACATTCGCTGGTCCCATTTCTGACCCAAAATCCACCGGGTTAGAAAAGACATGAATACCAAGTCCAGTCTTTAGTACACCTGCTTCTGGGCGTGCATGAGGCATAGCAATACCTGGACAAAGAACGTAATAAGGTCCATTATCATGCGTTGACTGAATGATCGCGTCTGCGTAGTTATCGGTAACGTAGCCCTTATCTTGTAGGTAACGAGTCGTTTCCTTAACTGCATCTTCCCACTTGTATTCAGAGTGGTTAATAACATCAATTAGGTCGTGGTCAATAAGGTCATAAAGCATAATATATCCCAGTTATTCTTTGTTCGTTGTTGTTGGGATTATTATCAATGGAAGTAGAAGAATAGAGAAATGGCAATAAAGTAAGATCCAGATCACTTAAATATCAGAGTCAAACGATTAGTTATTCTCTACCTCTCATATTTGTCATGAAATTTAATTACAATTTTATTATTAACAACAAGTCAATAGTTTAAATTTGATAGTAATCCCAGTTATAGGGTTTAAATAAGATTACACAAACGTGATAAAGATCCATTTGTACGTATTGACCAAGTATTAATTGTGATGATGGTTACATTTAATTTGGGCGTTTGGGTAATGTTAAGCGCTAAGATCAGTGACCAAGATCCCGTATGAAATACAAACACCACCGCTTTGTAAGTGAGTAACACCTCGTTCACGCACCTATTCAGATCTGCCTCATATTGGATAATTTGGTTATCATTGGTTCAGATACGGAAAAGCCCAAAGTTATTAGCTTTGGGCTTTTCTTCTAGCGACTGTGGTTGATTACAACCGAGTGATACGACAACCGAGTCTTACAGCGTCATATGCAGAATTGGAAATGGTTTTCCCATATCATCAAGTGGTGAGCGTGATTCTACTTTAAACCCCATGTGCTGATAGAAGCCTACCGCTTGTGGGTTTTGCTCATTGACGTCAACTTTGGTGGCTGCTAGCTGCTCAATCGCATGTTGCAACAACACCGAGCCCACCCCTTGTCCTCGAACTTCATTCAAAACAAAAAGCATTTCAATCTTTGCTTCATGGACGCCCACGAAACCAACAATCGAACCATTTTCATTTTTCACGCATTTCAAAGAAACCGCAGGGAACGCATGTTCCATGATGATGGGTTTAAAAAACTCAATATCCTCTTCTGTAATAAAGTCATGAGTTGCTCGGACCGAATTTTCCCAAACATTAAGCATTTCGGCGTAATCTTCAGGAAGCACACTTTCTATAGTCATAATTTTCTCTAGATTGAACTGAATATAAACATGTGCAGCCGCGAGCCCGTAGTTTGCAGTGGTTAGAAAAACAAAACAACCGTCTTCCCTATTCGATTTACTGATTTCACAAGCTCTATCAATCAGGCATTACCACAATACCCATGGTTTCAAGCAGTTGCTCTTGCTGCCAAGCAACGATTTTAATACCCGATGTGTCTACCTTGCGAGGATCTAACCCTTCTAATTCAGCATGGCATAAATTAGCACCTTGCATACTGAATTGCCCCCATACATCTTCCGAGAACACACCTCGGCTGAGATCAGACTCTTTCAGTGACGCGCCGCCAAGGTAAGTGCCTATCCAACGGTTCTCAAACAGCTCACACTTCTCTAAACAAGCTTGTTCAAAATTGGCGTATGACAGATTACAGCCCGTAATATACGCAGAGCAAAAGTACATTCTATTGCTTACCTGATTGGCAAAGTTAGCGCGAGTAAAGTTCGCCCCTTTCAGGTCGCATTCACGTAGCTCAATCCCATAGCAATTCGCATTACTAAAATTCGCCATCGCCAACTGGCAATTCTGGAAGCTTGCATCTCGTAAGTCGGCAACATCAAAGTGGCATCCCTCAATATCGCCTTGTTCAATAAACTTACAGTTAATAAACGTTGCGTCACGTAAGTTCGAACGTCTGAAATCACAACGGATAAACGTACAGGCTGTAAATGTAAGCTCTGATAGATCTTGCTGAGCAAAACTGTGGTGATGGTAAGTGCTGTTATTAGTGTCCATTTAGCCCCCTAAAGAAATTAAGCTAAGACTATCATTGCGATCTCAAGAAAACACTAAATTAAAAACCAACAAAAACAGCAACTTAAAACACCCCAATTTAGCCATTTTAAGGCACCAAACAAGCCCTATAAGGTTGTTATTTTCGTTTTATAGCATCCGCTTATCTTAAAAAAAATTTTATCGCTTAGAAGTGTAAGCAAGAGAAAAATCAATTTGACGAAACGAGTCAATTATTGACCGCGTCCTAACGCGCTAGACTGGACGGTTGGTATGTTGCTGGTTACACTATTCCTCATTCTCAGCATAAAGAGTAAGAACAATGAAAGACATGCGACAAGCTATGCTCGATGCAGGGTTTAGCCTTATAAATGAACACGGGTTTGCTGGTGTTGGCCTGATGAAAATCATCAACCAAGCGGAAGGCACGAAGGGTTCTTTTTACCACTACTTTAAATCCAAAGAACACTTTGGTGAGATCCTGCTTACTAACTACTTTGATGAGCATCTCGCTAAGCTGGACGACTTTTTAAGTGATGAGTCGCTTTCTCGCCGTGATCGCGTTAAAGCCTATTTCGAGTTTTGGTGTGCATCGAAACTGACTGAAGACTTCAATATCCAATGTCTTGTCGTAAAACTGGCGGGAGAAGTATCTGGGTCTGCTAACCCGTTGCAATCGACCATGGCTGAAGGTGCAGAAAAGATCATCCTGCGTATGGCAAAGCTGTTTGAAGAAGGTAATGCCGATGGTGATTTCACTATCGCAGAGCCAGAATCGCTATCTCGAACGCTTTATGGCTTATGGCTAGGCTCAACGCTTATGGCCGCTATGCAGCGCAACCGTTCGATTCTAAACAATGCCATGGATGAGACCATTCTTGCCATGATCTCGGCACAAGAATCGGCTGACTAGATACCCGTGACCACATACCACATACCACATACCACATACCACATACCACATACCACATACCACATACCAAAAGGCTCGCACAATTTACCGAGCCTTTTGTCTAACTTTAAATCTTGATTGAATCCATTCACACCTACTCCATTACCCCAGACGAGACGCAATATTATTGGCTTTGAGTAAGCCCTTAATAACCGGGTCGACATGCTTGAAGAAGCTCAGCCAACCTTCACAGAGATAATTTAACCCCGCCTCACCATCTCGGCTTGTGATGATACGGTTTTTGGGGCACTCGCCATGACATGCAAATTTAAACTCACAGGTTTGGCATTGTTTCGGCAGAGACTTTTGTTTGGCGAACCCAAAACGCTGCTGCTTTGGCGAAAAGGCTAAAGTTGAAAGTGCTTGTTCCTGAATATTACCCAGCTGAAATTCAGGAAATACATAATGGTCACATGAGTACACATCGCCATTGGGCTCAACCGCTAACCCTTTGCCGCAGATCTCACTCAAGGTGCACATGGTGCTTTCTCTGCCCATCCATACGCCGACAAAATTTTCAAAGTACGGCACTAATACTCGACCAAAATCATGTTCGAACCATTCGTCAAAAACGGTAGTGAGGAACTCACCCCATTGCATAGAATCAACACTCCAAACTTCAACCTCGCCTGATACGGGAATGATCGCTTGTTGGTTGCTCAACCATTTATTGTTGGTATGAGCCTCACGCTTATCGACCACAGGAATAAACTGCAATTGCTTCGAACCCACTTCATCGCGTAGAAAGCGATAGACCTCTAATGGATACTTACCTGTCACATCATTCACGCAGCTTAGAGTCGCGAACTCGACGTTATGCTGCTTCAAGTAGCGAATACCACGCATTGTTTGAGAAAAAGTGCCTTTGCCTGCACGGTTGGTTCGGTAGTGATTATGTAGGTGCTCTGGGCCGTCAATGCTCACACCAATGATAAAGTCATTCTTTTTGAAGAACTCGCACCACGCATCATTCAACAAGGTGCCATTGGTTTGAAGGTCATTGCTGATCTTACTGTAGCTAGGACAATATTTTTTCTGCAGCTCGACGACCTTTTGAAAGTACTCAATCCCCAACAAGGTCGGCTCTCCACCATGCCAAGAAAAGATGATTTCAGGCGTATTCTGCCCTTCTATATATTGCTTGATATAACGCTCTAACATAACTTCATCCATCGTATATTGAGAGCCTTTTGGGTATTCAAGCAGCTGTTGTTTTTCTAGGTAATAACAGTAGGTGCAACTGATATTACACACCGCCCCAATCGGTTTTGCTAACGCCTGAAGTTTGCTGTGTGCTTTGCCATTAAACTGCGGAACTGAACTCAAATTTGATAGCGATAATGTCGTCATGAAGAGTGCCTCGATGTAAAAGTTATTGTATTAGCCAAAACAATTCGTAATTCCTTTACACGGTGTTCATCGGCCAACCAAGCTTGGTGGCATTAGGTTGGCCGAGTGGTTTTTCCTCTATTTCACGTTTTCAAACGGGTTCCACGCTTCGTCAACTGGGACGATGTTTTGCGCTTTTTCGTACTCTTGATATTCAGCGACCATTTCAAGGAACAGATCTGGCATTTGATTTCTCAAGTCATGTTGCTCGGCTGGATCTTTCTTGGTGTTGTATAAGTGCCATTCACTGTCACCGCCCATACCGGTAGAGATTCGAATGATTTTGTAATCACCTTTTAGCAAAATCCCGCTACCAAACAATTCAAATGGAATCGCATTATCGGCACTGTGCACCTCTGCCGTTTCACCTTTGAAGTAAGGCAACAAGCTCACACCACTCATCGGCGCCACTTCTCGACCTTGATATTCCGTTCCTGGATGCTCTACCTCTGCAATCTCGAGAATCGTGGCAGCGATGTCTTTCACTTGTGATAAGTCGTCTGTTTGAGTTCCCGGTTGCAACGCATCTTCACCTTCTAGAAGCGCTTTGGCAGGCTTAACGATAAACGGCACACGAATACCACCCTCTGCTGTATAAGCTTTGTACCAAGATAGGCCGCCGGTTGAAGCGCTTGCCCACTCAGGACCAAGTGACACACTGGAGTTCGCCTTACCTAAGTTTTCGGTCGAATTATCGAAGTGATGAGCGGTCCATGTTCGGATCAGGTCACTGATATTTTCACCAGTAATATCCGCCGCTTCTGGGCCGTTATCCGCTAGATACATGATGTAGGTATTGTCGTATTCGCCGATTTCTTTCAGGTAATCGACTATCTGACCGACTTGTTGGTCCTGCATTTCCATCATGCCCATCGCGACAGCCATTTTCTTGCCATACCACTTTTGTTCTTTTTCAGAGAGCGAGTCCCAAGGGCGGCTTAATGAATTACGTCCTGAAATATCAGCCTCTTTAGGAATCACGCCCATCTCTTTCATGCGTTCGAAACGATCTTCTCGAACCGAGTCCCAACCATGTTCAACGTAGTAATCGACTTTATCTTGATAGGCAGACTCAGGCGCTTGCAGTGGCAGGTGAATACCGGTGAATGGGACGTAAGCGAAGAAAGGCTTACCGTCGTCTTTTTTGCTGTCGATCATCTTGATGATCTCGTTGGTGTAAACTTGGTCTGAGTATTCGCCTTTGTATTTATCCTCAACCACTTCACCGTTGCGGTAAGTTGGCTCAACTTCAACACCTGGAATATCGCCTTTTTGCAGCGCATCCGCTGTCGCAGCGTTTTTGGCCGGGAACATCATATCTCGGTTAAAGTGATTCGAACCGCCCGCTAAGATACCGTAACTCTCACCAAAACCTCGATCATCCGGTAAAAATCCATCTTCATGTCCCAAATGCCATTTACCAGAGAGGTAAGTGTTATAGCCGCTCTCTTCAAGCAGCGTGGCGACCGTGACGCCTTTCTTGGTGAGATAACCTTCATAACCCGACTTACCAATCGCGCCCGGATAGACGGCATAGTCGAAGGTACCAAGCCCAACCTCGTGGCTGTTTGCTCCAGTTAGCATCATAGAGCGCGTTACCGATGACGTTGGGGACGCGTGAAAGTTAGTAAACTTAACCCCCTCTTCAGCCAGCGCCATTAGGTTTGGGGTATCCGCTTCTGAGCCATAAGGCTGTGTATCTGCAAAGCCCACATCATCGCCAACAATGACAACAATATTCGGTTTTTCTGATTCAACCGCAAGAGCAGCACTGCTTGCCGCCGCCATTGCCGTGAACACTAAAGATTTCTTGAATGTCTGCATAAGACGTTCTCCAATTTCTGTGATTAACTTTTTCTGTGGTTAACCTTTCTGTGATTAACCTGAGTTAGGATTTGAATTAGTGCGCGGCTTGCGACATCCAATGTAATAAGTCGAGCGCAGGGTCATACTCTTGAGCTGCTGCCATGCCTATCCAGGTGACAGCTTCCGCTTGGCTGGCTTGAACGCCACTTCCAGAGATATACATCAACCCAAGCTGTGTTTGAGCTTCAGGGCTACCGTTATTGGCTGCGGTGACGAACCACTCCGCGGCTTTTTCATCATTCTGTTCTACGCCCTCTCCGCTCAGATATAAGTAAGCGACAGAGAGCTGGGCATTCAATTGCCCTTGGTAAGCCTCATCCAACAATTGCACGACGTCTTGATGCTGCTGCGATTGATCCATGGTGGCTGCGTTCTTAGAGCTTTCGCTTCCAACGCTTGCTTTGGCAAAAAACAGAGCAGCCAAAACACCAGTCAGAATCACGGTAGTTAAACGTTTATTGATCATTTATTTCCTCCTCGGGAATAAAGGTCACAACGTCCCTGTTGGATAAGTTAGGTGAAAAGTAGGAATGGCGCGATGATGCACAAGCTTGATAGCAATACGTTTTCAATTTTCATAATTGGCTCTCGAGTAATAGTTGTGAGTGAATCAGGGACTGAACTAAATGGTCATAAAATTCAGTCGATTAAGACAGAGACTTAAATCGCTTTCTCAATGATGGTTTCAATCGTCTGTTTCGAGATAGGGTAGAACTGAAAGCAGATGTCTTTTTCAATCGCTTCCGCAATGTTGCTCTTCTCTTGCTCATCAAACTCCCAGCTGCTGAAACGCTTCATCGCACCGACACTGGTTTGGAAGTTGTTTAAGAAATCCAACACTCTCTGATAAACCATCTCATCGGTTCCCGTCGTGTCGACAGAGAACGCTTGAGCTAACTTCGCCGCATTCGGCATATAGAATTCCGGCAGCGCTTCAATCACAACCGGCATCAGTACCGTGTTGGCATCGCCATGTGGAATGTGGCTAATCGCACCAAAAGCGTGAGCACAGTTGTGAATCGGAATGCCGCCCAAAGACGAATAGAAAGCAGAGATCGCCATGGTGCTCGCTTGAAGAAGATTGCCGCGCGCTGTTAGGTTTTCTGGCTCTTTAAGTGCCAAGGGTAAGTTTTCAACAATCAGTTTTGCCGCCTGAATTCCGTAAGCGTCGGTGAATGCATTACTCATTGGCGAGACAATCGCTTCAACAGCGTGTGTTAGTGCATCCATCGCGGTAGAACGAGTCAGGTGAGCTGGCAGCTTAGTGGTCACTGTTGGATCAAGAATTGCGATATCGGCTTCCAATCCCGATGCGACTAGGCTTGCCTTAATGTTTTCATGTTCGTTGTAAAAAACAGCAATAGGAGAAGCTTCTGCACCCGTACCAGCCGTTGTCGGAACAGCAATGTGGGGCACTCGAATATCTTCATTGTTTGGCCACACATCCATATGACCACCACCTGCAATTACGGTGCGAATGTCATCTATCTTCTTATGAAATGCGTATTTCACACCTTTAGAAGCATCAATTACGCTGCCGCCGCCAACAGACAAGATCGCATCAGCATTGACGCTGTTTGCAAACTCAATGGCTGCGTTGATGTTGTCGCAAGTCGCGTCTGGCGCGATATCTGTGTACACGCCAACAAGCTGAACCGCTTGTTGGTTCGCTTCCTGATTCGCATTCTGGTTTACAAACAACGCCGAGAACTGCTCAACAAAGCCAAGAGACTCCAAACCTTTATCAGAAAAGAGCACGACTCTTTGTGCACCTAAGCGACCAAACAAAGAAGGGATATTTTCAATACCGTTCTCTTGAGCATGAACAATGGTTTTAAGTTGAAAGTTAAAGTTATTGGTTGTCATGGTGTTTACCTCATTTCTAGTTGATGGCTAAACAATAACCAAAACAAACCGGTCGGTCTAGGGTGTAAATGTCAAAGATATGTCAATTAAGATCTTTATGGATCATTGCCCCAAAACGAAAAAAGCCCGCAAATGCGGGCTGTAATCATAAGTAAGCTATTGATCATTAAAGAAGTGTATTGACTCACCCTGAGCAACTCACAAACGGTTAACGATTAACGAAGGTGAGCTGGGACCTTACTCTTATCTCTAGTGAGGTAGTAGTACAGATAAACCAAAGAATAAACGGTCACAAAACCATCGAGCGCAAACACGCCGCTCCAGCCATAGAACCACTCATAATCGTTGATACACACGTTGTATAAGAAGATGCCAACAAACATCGACTTCTCAAATGCGCTGTAAATCATCGTCGAGGTACGCAGCGATTTGTACTTCGCCGAGAACATCAACAACACACCAATACAGCCAACCATCACACCCCAGTGTTGATAGGTCCCGAGCAAATACTCTTTGTTTTCCATCATGGTATCGTTGTACGAGAACAGCGTCTGCATACTCCAATCTGGCGCTAGGAAAGTGGAAAAAGCCGTAGCGGTTAAGAAACCGGTGATCATCAAATACGATTTGATCGTACGTTCAAAAAAACGTTCCAACATAAAAGTAACCTCTTAAAATAATTTCGTGAAAATAACTTTTTGAAAAATAAACAATGCCATACCAACAATGATTTACTGGCCAAGCATGCCCATCACTGCGGTTTTTAATTCGTTGTCTTCTTTTGAAAACAGATGCTTAACGCGGTGATCTAAACCCGTTTCCAAGACTGTTTTGGCGTGGGAGAAAGTCAGGAAACCTTCTTTACCGTGATAGTTGCCCTGACCTGATTCACCAATGCCACCAAACGGCGCGTCATCAACTGCTAAATGGAACACACAGTCATTGATGCACATGCCACCGGAGTGAACTTGGTGCTTAACCTGAGCCTGTAAGCTCAAATCAAAGCTCATCAGGTAGAGTGCTAACGGCCTTGGTTTGCTATTGATGACTTGGAACGCCTCTTCGACATTGCGATACGTAATCAAGGGCAATAATGGGCCGAAAATCTCTTCGTTCATCACCTTGGATGACAGGCTTGGTTCAACGATCAAATGTGTCACCAAGCGCTGAGTATCTAGGTCCATCGCTTCATCATGGCAAGCAACGATTCGTGTCCCAGCTTGTCGTTCTTCATTCAACAAACCAACTATGCGGTCGCATTGACGAGGATTGATTAGGGACGTCAAACTCTCGGAATACACCCCTTCATCGAACAGCAATTGGTACTGTTTTTTATACTCTTGAATGAAAGATTCAACTTTCCCTTCAGGTAGCAATACATAGTCAGGAGCCACACACACCTGCCCGTTATTGAGGCTCTTACCATAAATGATTCGCTCTACCGCAATATCAATCGGCATGTCTTCTGCCACGATAACCGGCGACTTTCCACCCAGCTCTAGCGTGACTGGGGTTAGCGCATCAGCCGCTGACTTCATCACTTGGCGACCCACTTGGGTTGACCCTGTAAACAGAAGATGATCAAACGGCAACGCCGAAAATGCGGCTGCGATTTCTACCTCACCTTCAACCAAGCACACCTCATCGGCATGGAAAACTTCCGCCAATAGCGCTGTTAATACTTGGTTCGTCGCTGGGGTAAATTCGCTCATCTTGATCATGGCGCGATTTCCCGCAGCCAGCGCCGAAATAAGTGGGCCGACGGATAACATGATCGGGAAATTCCACGGAGCAATAATCCCGACGACGCCTTTGGGTTGATAAACCACTTCAACACGAGAGGTTGAAAGCAATGGGCCGGAATGACGAATTGAAGATGTCGACCAATGAGGCAAACACTCAATGCTGTGATCAATATTTCCGATACAAGGCAATATGTCAGCCATCAAAGTGTCTTGTCGGCTGCGGTGACCATAGTCCTCACTCAAGGCTGCACACAAACGATCTGTGTAATCGATTAGCGCAGATTTAAGTGCGAGCAGCTGCTCAATTCTCTCCGATATCGCTGGCATCGGTTTCTGTGCAAAAGCTCCCTGCATGCTGTTCAACGTCATGGTCATTTGTGTTGGCGTCAATTCGTGTTTCATACATCACCTCGTGGTTAAGATGAGCACACAATAATACACAACAGACCGGTCGGTCTAGTGTTTTATTGTCAGAGAATCGTCAATGGAGTTTTGATTACAATCCAATAAGGCGGCTACAAACGGGGCAAAAAGTCAGGGAAATTTAAAATAAGAAGGCGTAACTAACACGCAAGGCAAATAGAGATTTTAAATGGCAGGATCAAAAATGGCCGCTTAATGCGACCATTTGATAATTATCTAAGTTGTTGTTCTAAAAACAATTTAAAACTGACGTTAGCTCTTGGCTACGTTTGCAATGCCTTCAAGTTGAAGTACTGGAGCGGCGTCGATGTCTTCTGCGTTCATCATTGATGATACTCGCTGCATTGAAGAAAGCAGTAAGCTTTGCTCCCACGGCTCTAGGTTTTGGAATTTTTTAACGAAGTTATCTTGCAGCGGTGGTGGCGCATTGTTTAGCAACTCTTGACCTTTTTCAGTCAGGTTTGCGTGTACTTTGCGGCGATCTGACGAGCTGCGAACACGTTGTACATATCCATTCAGTTCCAAGCGATCGATGATCGTGGTTGTGGTGGCTTGGCTTACATTGGTGTGATTAGACAATTCTTTGATCGTCACATTACCCATTTCTTGGATTGCTCTCATTAAGATTAATTGAGGGCCAGTCAAACCATACTCTTTACTCAGCTTTTTCGAGTGTAAATCGATAGCGCGAATAATTTGGCGAATAGCGACCAGGATTTCGTCATGTTTGTCCAAGATGCAGACCTTTGTACTAATATACTGTGAATGGTTTTACAGCGTCGGAGCGATGATATGTCCTGATTATTTACGTCAGGCGAGCTCGAATTACACTGTAAATTGATAAATTACTTCATTGATTTTTCCGCATTGTACTGATGTTCATACTATTCTCAATCTTTTCTATACCACTAAACTTGCGTGGTACGGCACTTTTACTTAATGAAGGGGAAATGAAAGCTTCAATGAAGGCAAAAACAGTGAGTCAGAGAATACAAGTTCAAACAATAATATATTTTAATAATCATAGAGGTAGAGAGACTTAACCCTCTCCACCTTATAAAAACCAGCCCTAATCACCAAGCTGGAAAACGAAATTTTACGCGGCTGTATTCATCTGAAAATTACCCGTTAGTGCGTTGTAAAACTCGCTGTTATCCAAAATACCCACCAATTGATTGTCTTCCACCAGCAAAATCGGGTGATTACTTAGCTGTTTCAGTTTAATCGCATCACGCATGCCAATTTCCGGACTTGCCACGACCACACTCGACGCGCTGATCGCGGTTAGGTCG
Source organism: Vibrio sp. 10N.247.311.51 (assembly GCF_041467855.1). Lineage (NCBI taxonomy): Bacteria > Pseudomonadati > Pseudomonadota > Gammaproteobacteria > Vibrionales > Vibrionaceae > Vibrio > Vibrio sp. 10N.247.311.51. The sequence continues at coordinate 309,905 of NZ_JBFSVK010000001.1, forward strand.
TCAGACTCACTCCACTCGACAAGCGCCAAAGTAGATTCACCTTTTACTGATAAAGCACCTTCGCTCTGTTCAATCCAGAGATCTTTAGAATCGCAGATCTTCCAGCTTTCGTTCTCTTGCGTCAGTGAATCAAGAGGCTGCATCAAAGAACGACCTTTAAGCACATTCAATGGATTGGTGTGAGCCACAAAGTCTTTTACGTATTCTGTTTTTGGCGTCAATACGATCTCTTCAGGCTTACCGTGTTGAATCAGCTTGCCGGACTCCATGATCGCGATGTTATTGCCAATCTTCAGTGCTTCATCTAGATCGTGACTCACGAACAGAATCGTTTTGTTGAGTTTGTTTTGCAGCGTGATCAGTTCATCTTGCAGTTGAGCACGAATCAGTGGGTCAAGCGCCGAAAACGGTTCATCCATCAATAGAATGTCAGTATCCATTGCAAACGCACGTGCCAAACCAACACGTTGCTGCATGCCGCCAGAAAGCTCATGCGGGAATTTGGTTTCCCATTCGGCTAGGCCGACCATTTCCAATTGCTCACGCGCTTTTGCACGACGAACATCTTTTGCTACACCCTGCATTTCAAGACCAAACGCCACGTTGTCTAATACGTTAAGCCATGGCATCAAAGCAAACTTTTGGAAAACCATGGATACACGGTGAGTACGAAGATGACGCAGAGTCGCTTCATCACACTGTGCTAAATCGACTTGTTGGTCACCGTCTTTGATCGTCAGTGAACCACGGCTGATCTCGTTCAAGCCGTTAACTGCGCGAAGCAAAGATGATTTACCAGAACCAGACAAACCCATCAATACACAGATCTCGCCTTCTTCCACCGTCAGCGACACATTGTCTACGCCGACAACTTGACCTGTTTCATCGATGATCTCTTGGCGAGTTTTACCCTGGTCGAGTAGTTCCAGCGCTTGATTGGCTTTGTTACCAAACACAACATCAAGGTTTTTAATGGTAATCGCGTCCATTGCCTTTTGTTCCTGAGAGATAGACATGATTAGGCTTCCTTCTGGTTTGGTGTTTTGCACAAGCGGTCAAGGATGATTGCGACTAAAACAATCGCTAATCCGGCTTCAAAACCTTGTGAGATGTTCACTGTGTTCAATGCACGAACAACCGGTTTACCAAGTCCGTCAGCACCAACAAGAGCGGCGATAACCACCATCGAAAGCGACAACATAATACATTGGGTGACACCCGCCATGATGCTTGGCAGAGCGGCAGGTAATTCAACTTTGAGCAGTAACTTCATCCGACTTGCACCAAAGGCTTTACCCGCTTCAATCAGCTCTTCAGGGACTTTCGTTACCCCTAAATAAGTCAAACGAATCGGCGCAGCTATCGCGAAAATAATGGTCGAGATTAAGCCAGGAACGATGCCCAAGCCGAATAGAACCAGAGTTGGAATCAGATAAACGAAAGTTGGAACGGTCTGCATTAAATCGAGAATTGGGCGCAACATCGTATAGAGCCAAGGACGATGCGCTGCCATGATGCCAACCGGTACGCCAATTAATACGGAAATCGTTGTCGCCGCAAAGACGAGAACAAAGGTTTCCAGCATTTCTTGCCAGTAGCCGAGGTTAAGAATAGTCAGCAGTGCCGCGACCACAAAGATCACTAGCGAAGGTTTACGGTGTAAGTACCATGCAATCGCAGCAGTAATCACGATTGGCAGTGCAGGCGGCATCCACTTAAATACGTCGACTAAAAACATAATGACGGTTTCTAGAAAAATCGAAATAGCGTCAAAGAATCCTGCTGCATTGATTGTTAGCCAATCAACACCCGCTTCCATCCATTGTCCGACAGGGATTTTGTTTTCCGTAATAAAATTCACAATATTGCCTTTTATTATGGGTGGGCTACTTCAAACCAATCGATAAATTGGCAAGCCCACCTTTATTATTTATGTAGCTGTTGAGATAGGTAGAACTAAGCTTTAACTTGCTTTAGGTATTCAGTAACGGCTTGAGTCGCTGATTCACCTTTATGCGTTTTTACGTTGTCTAACCAAGCTTCAACTTGTTGAGGGTTGTTGTTCAACCATTGTTGAGCCGCTTTTTCTGGCTTCACTTTTTGGTTAAGAATCTCTTCCATCAACTGGTTTTCCATCTCTAGAGTGAATTCTAGGTTTTGTAGAAGTTGACCGACGTTTGCACACTCAGACAGGTAGTTTGAACGAACGTTGGTGTAAACATTCGCGCCACCGTAGTTAGGGCCGAAGAAGTCGTCACCGCCTGAAAGGTATTCCATCTCAACATTGCTGTTCATTGGGTGCGGTGCCCAACCAAGGTAAACAATCCATTGGCTACGACGTGCTGCGCGTGACACTTGAGACACCATGCCCGCTTCGCTTGATTCCACTAGGCTGAAATCTTTCAAGCCAAACGCGTCAGAATCAATCATTGATTGGATTAGGCGGTTACCGTCGTTACCCGGCTCGATGCCGTAGATGCGGTCTTTAAATTTGTCGGCATGTTTTGCTAGGTCTGCGAAACTTTTTACACCAGAGTCGTACACGTATTTTGGTACAGCTAGTGTGTATTTTGCGCCTTCAAGGTTGGCACGAACGGTTTCAACCGTGCCCTCTTCACGGTACTTAGCAATATCGCCTTCCATGGTTGGCATCCAGTTGCCTAGGAATACGTCAATATCGCCGTTCGCCATTGAAGAGTAAGTCACCGGTACTGAAAGTAGGTCGGTTTTGGTTTTGTAACCAAGGCCTTTTAATAGTTCAGAAGTAACGGCGGTTGTTGCGGTAATGTCAGTCCAGCCTACATCAGCGAAGCGGACGTTTTCACATTGCTGTGGTTCAATAGAAGCGTTAGCACCAAATGCAAATGAACTGATGGCTAATGTTGCTAATACCTTTTTTGTAGCGGTTTGTTTATGTTGAGTCGTCATAATGATTCCTTTTTATCTTTCCTTTTTCTGCCCTAACTCATACTAATCAGGGCAGTTTTGCTGACTTTTGACTAATTTTGGTTGTTACTTTTTATTATTTTTATCTCAATAACAGAGGCTTACGCTTCTCTTACTGGTTTATTGATTCTTTGCTTCTCTTGCCATTCAGGTGCAATCCACACTGGAACGTCCTGCTCTTTGAGCATTGGCTTACCCAAAATCAAATCGGAAGCACGCTCAGCCACCATAATGGTCGGGGCGTTCAAGTTGCCGTTTGGAATAACTGGGAAAACAGACGAATCGACAACGCGCAGATTATCAATACCGCGAACACGACACTCTTCATCAAGCACTGCCATTGGATCATCATCAGCGCCCATTTTGCAGCCACATGAAGGGTGATACGCACTTTCCACGTTCTGCTTAACCCATTCGTCGATGGCTTCATCAGAAGTCACACTTAGACCAGGCTGAATCTCTTCGCCTCGGTACACATCCATCGCAGGTTGCGACAAAATTTCACGCGTCAGACGAATACAATCGCGCCAATCTTGGCGGTCTTGCTCAGTCGAAATGTAGTTGAAAATGATCTCTGGCTTGGCATGCGGATCAGCAGAGGTGATCGCAACCGTACCGCGACTTTCTGGCTTATTAGGCCCAACGTGTACTTGGAAGCCATGGCCATCAAAAGCCGCTTGGCCGTCGTAACGCATTGCGGCTGGTAGGAAGTGGTATTGAATGTTTGGCCACTTCAATCCTTTGCGAGAACGAATGAACGCGCACGATTCAAAGTGGTTAGTCGCACCAAGGCCTTTACGAGTCAGAATCCATTCCGCGCCAATCATGCCCTTGCTGACCAAGCCAAGCTTGCTGTTGAGCGTGATGGGTTCGTTGCAGTGATATTGGAAGTACACTTCTAAGTGATCTTGAAGGTTTTCACCGACACCGCTCAGTTCGTGTTTAACTTCAACACCGGCCTTTTCAAGCACGGCTTTCGGGCCAATACCAGAAAGCTGCAGCAGTTGAACAGAACCGATAGAACCCGCAGAAGAGATCACTTCTTTGTTCGCCACAGCCACCTGGGTATTGCCTGACTTTTCAAACTCGACACCGACCGCTTTCAAGTCCGATTGACCTTCTGAGTCTTGTGCTTCAAGTAAGAAACGACGCGCCACGATGCCTTTCTTTAAGGTCAGGTTTGAACGCTTCAATGCACGGCGTAGATAAGCGTTAGAGGTTGAGGCTCTAACACCCTTGTCTACCGTCATATGCATAGTGCCGAAGCCTTCTTGCTGGTAGCCGTTGTAATCGTTGGTTTCTGGATAACCTGCGTCTTTACCTGCATCGATAAACGCTTGGTAAAGCGGGTTGAGCTCCATATCGTTACCGTTACAAGTGCCGACAGGGCCATTGTCGCCACGGTATTCATCACCGCCTTTGTTCCATGATTCAGCGCGGCGGAAGTAAGGCAGGCAAGCTTGATAGTTCCAACCCGCTGCGCCCTCTTCTTCCCATTGGTCAAAATCACACGCGTGGCCACGAACATAAACCATGCCGTTGATCGATGAGCTACCGCCTAACACTTTGCCACGTGGGCAGTGCAGTTCGCGTCCATCAAGACCCGGTTCTTGCTCTGTTTCAAATTGCCAAGCGTACTTTTCAGTATTCATTGGGTAAGAAAGTGCGGTTGGCATCTGGATAAAAATGCTCTTATCCGTACCACCAGCTTCCAGTAATAAAACGCTATGTTCACCGCTTTCCGTTAGCCTATCCGCTAACACACAGCCGGCCGAACCCGCGCCGACGATAATATAATCGTAGCGTTGTTCCATGTTTTGATTTCCCTGAGATGAGTCAGTAGGGCTAGCTCTTTTAAGCTAACCCATAAAATTGAGTGTTACGCGTTAGGCATAAGGGCTGGCGTAGTCGCCAAGTTCAATAAGAATGCTCTTAGTCTGCGTATAATGAAGTAGGGTTTCGGGTCCATTTTCACGGCCAATACCCGAAAGCTTGTAACCACCAACAGGCATTTCTGCTGGTGAGTCGCCCCACGTGTTCACCCAACAAATACCTGCCTGCATTTGATGAATAACACGGTGCGCACGAGAAAGGTTTTGCGTGAACACACCAGCCGCAAGGCCATATTTGGTGTCGTTAGCGCGGCGAATCACATCGTCTTCGTCCGTAAACTTCAACACTGACATTACAGGGCCGAAGATCTCTTGTTGAACGTGAGGCATGTTGTCTTCGCAATCTACAAACACGGTTGGGATAACAAAGTTGCCATTTTCGAGGCCGTTGTCCGTCACTCGATAGCCGCCCGTCAGCAAGGTTGCACCCGACTGCTTAGCTAGCTCAATTGCTTCAAGGACTTTTGAAAGGTGTTCTTTAGAAATCAACGCGCCGATCTGAGTCTCCATATCCATTGGGTTACCAATGATCAGCTTCTCAGTGCGTGTTTTAAGTTGGTCGATGAATGCGTTGTAGATGTTTTCGTGTACATAAACACGGGTACCGTTAGTACACACTTCGCCTTGGGTGTAGAAGTTAGCCACCATCGAAGCGGAAACTGCATCATCCAATTTCGCATCATCAAACACGATCATTGGTGACTTGCCGCCAAGTTCCATGGTGACTGATTTCAGCGTCTTAGCGCTATCTGACATTACCGCTTTACCGGTACCGGTTTCGCCCGTGAAGGACACTTTCGCGATGTCTGGGTGCGCCGTTAGCATTTGACCTACACGGTAATCGCCCTGAACCACGTTGAACACGCCATCAGGAAGACCAGCTTCGGTAAATATCTCAGCAAGCTTGAGCGCTGTGAGCGGCGTTTCTTCTGAAGGTTTGAAAATCATCGCGTTACCCGCGGCCAATGCCGGAGCCGATTTCCACATCGCGATTTGGATAGGGTAGTTCCACGCGCCAATGCCCGCACAGATGCCTAGCGGTTCGCGGCGAGTGTAGAAAAATTGAGATTCACTCAGCGGCTGTTGGTCGCCTTGTAGCGTTGGAGCCAAGCCAGCAAAGTATTCAATAACATCAGCGCCAGACGCCACATCCACTTCAATTGCTTCTTGCAGCGGCTTGCCCGTATCAACAACCTCAAGGTTTGCAAGGTCATTATTTCGAGCTCTAAGTATTTCCACTGCCTTCAACAGAATACGGCTGCGTTCCACAGCGGTCATTGCAGACCATACCGAAAATCCGCGCTTCGCAGATTCAATAGCACTGTCGACATCCGCTGAAGATGCTTGCCCTAACGTCGCGATAGGTTCACCGTTGGCAGGGTTAATGCTATCGAAGGTTTCACCAGAGGTTGCTTTAACCGCTGCGCCATCGATGTATAACGAGTTCATTTCCATTTGAGATTCTGACTTAATTATTGTTATTAGACTCTACTGGTCTATATGTGAGTATTGGGTGTAATAGCGGTCGTTCTTGCTCTAGGTCTAGACCTAGCGCTGCCACTACGATCTATTTGCTGTGACACGAGTAGAATGTAAGTTGCTTATCTAGATAATCATTGATGATGGCACGCGCCTTTTGAGCATCGATACCATCTGGGTTTAGTGTGCCTCTCAGCCACAAACCATCAATCAGAGACGCAATCCCGTGAGCAACGAGATCCGCTTGTTCATGATTCAAAATACCTTTCAACTCAAGACGTAAGTGTGAAATCAAACGTTTTTCATTCACACGCTGCAGTCTTTTCAGCTGCTCGTCATGCATTGAATATGACCAAAATGCCAACCACGCCTTCGCGACCTTATTTTCTGCTTGGTAACCTTCGAAGTTACCATCGATGATCGCGTTGATTCTCTGTTGGTGAGCATCAACAGGAAGCGCTTTTAGTGACGTGGTGATGGTATTAGAAAGTTGGCGAAGGATTTCACGCATGGTCTCTTCGAGCAGCCCATGCTTTCCACCAAAATAATGATTAATAATGCCAGTGGAGACTCCCGCTTCTTTGCTGATCAACGCAATACTCGCGGCATGCAAACCCACTCGATCAATCACCGTCATGGTGGCTTGAACAAGCTGTGGTTTACGTATATCAGGCATCCCAACCTTCGGCATTTCTCAGTCCTTTTATTTTATATTGAACGTTCAGTTAAATATAAAATGACAGAAATTTAGTTAGGGTTCAAATGATTATTTAAAACAAATCCGTAACAATACAGCATTCAAAACAACAAAAATCATTATAAAACAATAAATTAAATATCATTTAGAGCACTAACGAAAACAATTAAAGATTTGAGGTGTGATAGTTATTGGTCAAATGTTTTTGCTTATTCTGAACAAACTTCAACCACTTGTCTTCTGTGCCGAAATAGGGCGAGACACAGCGAATAGGCATCGTTATTTGTGCATTGGGAGGGAAAGTCGATGATGCGATTGATGAAGAGTAAAAATGAAAATCAGTTATAACGAGAGCACCATAAACGAGTTCGGTGCTCTCATTTTTATCGCCAATATTGAGATAATAAAGCGTGGTTGGTTCAACTAAAAAGCCAAGTGGTAACTATTGCTCGATTGATCCAGTGAAATTACCCAACTTTGCTCTTGTTCACTGCTGCTCATCGGCACCCAACGAGCGTAGATTTGATCCCAGTTCCCATTCACTTCTAATTCCACAACATCGATTTGAGTTGGGTATACCGTTGTGATTCTAGACAATGGGTCAGCGACAACATCACCGTTACTCATCACAAATGCCGACTCGGAATACAAGTGCAGCGCTCCCGGAGTGGTTCCCGTGTAATCCATCGACAAACTGATCTTCTCACCGACATCAAACGAAAACCCAGCTTGCGCAACAATCTCCGAAGTGTCGGTTATCGCTGCAACGGCTGGCTGAGCAGGAGAAGCGGGCGTCTGAACCGGTGTTGGCGTGGCCGATGGTGTCTGAGCTGGCGCAGCACTTGAGCTTCCCCCACCACCTCCGCCGCCACAGGCAGCGACTAACAAAGGCAGAGAACTGATGGTGAATAGTTTGATTGTATAATTCATGGTGCTCTCCTACTCGTCCGTCGCTGAAATAACTTTATTGGTGGTCGATGCCTTGTACCACTCGCCATCTGTCTCACCACTACTGGTTACCCATGTAGGGAACGACGTATAAGCTTCACTGATGTCAATGTACTCAACAGGGTGGTCCCATTCGTCACGGATGTTAATCACCCAAGGCATGTTGTTGCTGGTCTTAAACGATTCAGAGCCCGAAGAACGGTCATCGTGACTATTGAACAAGGCATTATTCATGTCACTGGTGCCAGAAAACGCTTTGAGATGAGTTTGCCATGTCATACCTGGAGGAGTGCCAACAAAATCACCGTGGTACATATCTTCAGCCGCGAAAATGAATGAGTCATAAGGTGGATAGCCGATATCATCACGCGATACTGGAGACGTAAACTCGACGTACAATTGATAGTTGAGAGCATCAGCATTTTGCTGTTCAGAGCATGCGCTTTGTGTTCGGTAGAAGACGCAGCTTTCGGTGAGTTCACCTAGGTTTTCTAGCTCCACTCTCAGATCTTCAGACACCATCAGAATCGTTTCGCTGCTCCCCTCTTTGAGAATGGTATGGCCAACGGCAACACCATTTCGAGTCAATGTTGTGGATGCCACGTTAGCAGGCAGAACGTTCGGCAGTTTCAAGGCATAGCCATTGGAGTAGCCAGCCCCCATCGCCTGAAGTGTGTAATCTATGGTTAAGTTTTTAAGTTCTCGTTGTCCGTTGAGTTGCTCTGTCACTCGGTAACGCCACACCACATCATTGAAATCATAATCCCCTTTTAAGGGCCAATTATCCTCAAATGCGATCGTTGCGTAGCTGTTCGAGCTTGGGTAGACCGACGTGACTGTCACATCCTCATTGTTCTCTTGCACAAGCACTTCGTATTTAGAATCTGTCGTACCATCTTCATTGACCCCATCAACAGCCGCAAATGGCGTCACTTCAACAGTGAAGATCAAATCATTAAAGTCGTTGTCTCCGGTAGGGCGATAAATATCCTCAAAGCCAAGTACTAAGAACTCATTTTCTGTATCGAGGAAGGCAACATTGTGTCTTCGATATTCAGCGGTCGCCTCTGGGTTGAGCGATGGATAGCTGTAAAAAGGTGTTCCCCAACCGCCAAGCCACGGGATGTTGTTATAAGAACCCTCCCACCCCCAACCATTAGAGATAATGAAGAAAGCCAATGTTTGGCCAGCGGTAAGTTGGACACTTAAATCAATCGTGTCGCCCTCCTGCATCTCACCAACACTCGCAACAGACGTGTTCGGAAACACGATTACATGTGCATTGATGTCGTCTTTGGTCGCCGGTGGGTTGTTAGTGTCAAACACAAAGTAACCGAGGGAATTTCGATAACCCGCCCCTTCATTCAAGAACGTGATTTTCGCCGTTGCGTACTCTGCACCGTTCAACTCATCATCAATATCAATGCTCGAATAACGTTCGGGCGCAATAAACGCACTGTTCACCGTACTGCCTTCAGGGAGCATCGAATAAACGTTGGTTAGTACATCTTGTGGGAGTGAATCGGCTATTGAATAAGTATTGTTGGGCTTACCTTTTGCCGAATAGTTTGACGCATCAGCTCCAGATTCAAAGGTAAGATCCGCAGTTGTTAGCGCCATCGCAAAACACGGCATTAAACAACTGGGCAGTATGACTGAATTCCAATTTCTCATTATGTTCCCTCTTTCAACTAGCCATAAACGTGTAAAGAGGAATCGAGCAAGTATAGTGCCGAAAAATAAAACTATACTTAACAGAAGGTTATGGTTATCTAGTCGAAAATTCTCATTTTGAGAATGAAGTTGAATGTAAAAACCGCTATTCAAATAGCGGTCTTAATTTGGGATGAATAGAAGGGTTAACAAAGTAACTAACTGTGGTTTATTCGCCTATAATCGGCATCGACTGCCAAGCTCTTTGATGCAGCATTTCGCAGCCAGATTCTGTGATGACGATATTTTCCTCATGTACCATCATGCGATTTTTCGCAAATGCCATACCCGGCTCAAGCGTTAACACCATACCCGGTTTTAAGGTCACATCACCGTTAGGCACATGTGATGGCCACTCTGTTAGCTGCATACCTAAACCATGCCCCATACGACCCACATCGTTGCCAAGCGCACCACTCTTCTCCAGTACCGACCACATGGCTTGCCACACGTCTCCAGTGGTGCGTCCCGGCTCAGCAATCGCGAGCCCCGCTTCAGTCGACTGATAAACGGCATCGTAAGCAGCGATGGTATCAGGTGCTGCATGACCAAAGGCATAATTACGATCAAAGTCGCTGAAGTAACCATCAAAGTTAGCCCCCGTATCGATGATCAACACGTCACCTTTACCGAGTACACGGTCGGTTGGTCCCATAATGATATTGTCATATCCACCTTGGCCGGACGCGGAAATAAGATAGGGACACGCATCGGCACCCAAACGTAACATCTCTAAGTGCATGGCTTTACACGCCTGTCGTTCTGTCATGCCTATTGCTAAATTTTGGCGAAGATACTCAAAACCCGCCGCCGTGACTTGGCACGCAAAGCGTACTTTATCGATTTCGGCTTGAGACTTAACACTGCGCATATCGCGAATCATCAGCGATACATCAACCACACTATGTTGGCTTAGCTTCTGCTGTAACAATGCATAGTTAGTGGCCGGCATACGCAGATGTGTTTCTGGGCCGACCATCGAACCGATTCGACGAGAACCTCTCGATACTTCAGACAACGTTGCCGCTAACAAAGAGATACCGTCATCTTCTGGCCTTGGTGATGGCCAACTGCGTATATCTTCAATCCATGTTTCTTCAAAGCCAGCGACACCGATCTCTGGTACTACCGCTATGGGCTTACCAACCGCTGGCACCACCAAAAACCAAGGTCGAGTTGGGCTTTCCCAAAACTGCGATTTAAAACCACTAAAATAGCGGAATTCAGGCTCGGTCGTGAAAAACGCAGCATCGATGTTTTGAGCACGTAGACGTTGTTGTAACTCGACAGTACGTTGCTCTAGTTCTGCTGATTCAAACCCTCTCTTCGGAGGTGTTAACGGCAATATACTCATATTTCTATCCTTGATTGAATAAGGGTAACTCGACGAATTAATTGAATAAAATATCTCTTGGTAACAGTGCAATACTTGGGAAGAAAATCAGCAAAGCAGACATCAATATCAAAATAAGGAAAAACGGTAATGTCCCACGGATCACTTCCATGTAAGGCCGCTCGAAAATCGCGATAGCTGTAAAGATGTCACAACCAAATGGAGGTGTTGCCGACCCAATGGCCATTTGCAGCGTTACCATCACACCGACCAAGATTGGATCGATCCCTGCGGCATTAACAATCGGCATAAAAATCGGCGTCAAGATCAGTAGAACCACCAATGAGTCCACGAACATGCAGCCAACAAAAAAAGTCAGTGCGATAACAAACAGAATGTATTCAGGTGAGGCGTCTTCTAGATTAAGAGGAGCGAGTAACTCCTGAGGAATTTGCTCAAATGAGATGTACCAAGAAAACGCCTGTCCAACACCCACCAGCACAAAGACAACGGCAGTAATCAAACCGGTATTCAGCGCCGCATCGCAGATGTCTTTTACGCCAAGTTTGCGATAGAAAATGCACTCAACGATGATTGCATACAACACGGCAAATGAAGCCGCTTCCGTAGGCGTGACCACGCCAGAATAGATACCACCGATAATCAAAGCAGGGAAGCCGAGAGGAAGAATCGCTTTCTTGATCGCTTCAATACGCTCAGCAGTGTTGGCCTTTTCAACCAAAGAGATGGTGTCGCTGTGTTTTACGCTGTAGGCATAGCTGTATAACGAGAACAGGCTAGCGAGCACTAAGCCCGGACCAATACCAGCAATAAACAACTCCCCTACACTGGCGTTGGCTAAGGTGCCGTAAAGAATCAAGCCGATGCTCGGTGGAATAAGAAACGCGATGTCACTGGCATTGATGATCAACGCCATCACAAAGCTGTCTTTGTACCCTGCTTGCAGTAACTTAGGACGCATGATTTGCCCGACCGACACCACGGTCGCTTGGGTCGAACCGGAAACAGAACCAAACAAGGTACAGCTGATACACGTAGTAATCGGTAACCCGCCACGCAGGTGTCCAACAAACGCTTGAATAAGGCCAAGTAAGTTATAAGCCGTGTGTCCACGCGTCATAATATCCGCAGCCAAGATGAACATCGGAACCGCAATCAATGCGTTCGGCGAGATACCCGTAACCATCTGCTGAATCAATACACCGGGCTCAACCTGAGAGAAATGAATCAAGCCAATTAAAGCCCCAACCGCTAACGGCACAATCATAGGGAAGCTCAAAAACAGCAAAATCACCATCACAGAGACAAGAGTAAATGTGATGACATAAATATCTAATTCGCCGGCAATAATGTCCGAGAAAAACTGTGCAACATCGCTCATTCAAACTCACCTACTTTTGTGTTTCTATTTTCAATCACGTCAAATGACACGTAGATTTCTTTGTGCAGTAAGTTCATTAAAAAACTCATGCTGTATTGCAATCCGGCGATGAAAAAACCAATTGGAATGATCGCGTATACCCAATACACAGGGAACTGCAGGGCTGGACTTAACCGATTGATGTCTTTCAGCTCTTTAACGTAAAAGAACGCGTGGTAGGTGAGATAAAACATCAGCATTGCGGTTAATAACGCAATGATGGTTGTGAGAACTTTCTGAGCTTTAGTACTCAATGAATCGTAGACCGCGGTCATACGAATATTTCGACCTTGGCGCACCGCATAAGCGAAGCCGACGAAGGTAACAGAGACAATCAGAAACTGATTCAGCTCTTCCGAGAAAAATAGGCTTTTATTGAAAGCGTAACGACCAATCGCATTGGCAGTAGAGTTGATCATCATCGCGAGAATGGCAGTCATGATCAGAAAGCGCTCTAGCTTTTCTGTCGCGACACTTATTTTATGTAGCAGTTCTTTCATAGCAGGCAGTGCTCCATACTTCGTTCAGTGACACGAGTCCATTGCCACTATTTGGAGAAGGTTGGGATAAGCTATCCGTTGACACATATCAACGGATAACTATCATCCTTACTAACGCTTTTTATTGCGTTGCTGAAGCAGTCTTCACTTCACTTAGGATTTCTTCGAGAATGTTTTTCGCCCCCTCACGAGCTTCACTCTGCTGACCCGCTGGGTAGGCATTTGCCACTACGTCATAGTAGGTGGTGTGCAGTTTTTGGCTGAGTGTTTTAAAGCGCTCACGCTCTTCATCCGTCAACACAACCACTTGCATGTTTGGACGCTCTTTCAGGATCTTGTCCATGTTCTCTTTGTTGATGCGAATCTGGTAGTCATAAGCAGCTTGATCTGCGGCTTTGATCGCTTTGTCGACCATCGCTTGCTTCTCCTCTGACAAACCGTTGTACCACTTGCTGTTGGTCGAAACGGTGCTCACATAAGGTTGCTGACCTGGGAACATCAAGTAGTCTTGAACTTCATGCCACTTCGCGTTGTAGATGAAGTAGATAGGGTTAACCATGCTATCGATAGTCTTAAGTTGCAGTGAGCCGTACACTTCACCCCAAGAAAGAGGGGTAGGTGTTGCACCAAACGCTTTGTAGGTTTCAACAGGAATGGTTGAAGTGAAAGTACGGATTTTCTGGTTCGCAAAATCTTCAGGAGTACGAATAGGTTTATTACCGCCCCAAACCATTTCGCCTTCCGACATCATCGACAACAGCTTTAGGTTTACGCTCTCAAACTTGGGTGCCAACTTGTTGTAGATGGTTGGGCTTTCCGTTAAGACCTTATGCGTAATCGCTTCGTTAGTACCCAGCACATAAGGTAAGCTCACTGCCTGAACCTCGGGAACATAAGACCCTAAGTGACCCGCGCCTACAGACACGAATTGAATAGTGCCTTTAGCAGCCAATTCTACAATGTCGTTCTCTGTGCCCAATTGTCCGTAGTAATAGATGCGAACACGGATATCGCCATCAGATTCCTTCTTAATCACTTCCGCAAATTTTTGCGCATAGATGTCTTGAACGTCTGTTTTGTCCTCTTCTGAAGCAAACTTCCATGTTTCGGCATGAACGCCAAAAACCATGCTCAAACTTAGCAGTGCTACGCCTAATCGTTTCATCCTGTCTTTCCTTTTATTATCCTAATTTCACGCTGATGACTTTGGTCAATTCACGCGCTTCAGTTTGGCTGTATCGACAATAAACTCCGTTTAAAGTCAGCCATCTTGCAGTGCCAAATCCGTCACTGCTGAATCTGTTTCTCTACTTGTTGCTTCTAATTGAGCCGTTTCTAAATTGATCTTGCTAAACGGTCGTTCACCAACTGAATCCAGTAGCTCGCACCGAGCTTTAAGATGCCGTCGTTAAAGTCGTATTTTGGGTTATGCAATGCGCAGCCACCGACCGATTCCGTGCCATTACCCAACAGCACATAACAGCCCGGTTTAACGCGTAACATGCTTGAGAAATCTTCCGAAATTGTCAGTGGATCGCAGGCGTCATTAACCTTCTCGACACCGAGCACCTTCTGCGCGGCGGCAACCGAATATTGGGTTTGTTGCTCACTGTTGATGGTTGGGTAGAAGGTATTGATAAACTCAAATTCGTAGGTCGCACCTGCCGCCTGACAAATGCCCGCTACGATTCGCTCCATACTTTGCTTGATTCGATCGAGAGAAGACTCAGTGAAGCAGCGGCAGTCACCTTTGATGGTTACTTGGGTCGGGATAACGTTGACCGTGCCATCAGTAATAAACTCGGTCGCAGAGACTACAGCCGTATCGTGGATCGCACTAAGGTTGCGAGATACTATGGTTTGCAGACCAAGAATGACTTGCGAACCAACGACTAAAGGATCGACGCCTTGGTGCGGCAGAGCAGCATGTCCACCCACGCCATTGATGGTAATCTCAAAGCTACTTTCACTAGCCATTAATGATCCGGGACGAACCATCAATTCACCTTCCGCTAAGCCGGGGAAATTATGCACGCCATACACTTCATCAATAGAGAATCGCTCAAACAAGCCATCATCAATCATCGCTTGTGCGCCACAACCGTGCTCTTCATCGGGTTGAAAAATGAAATACACAGTGCCATCAAAGGTTGGGGCCTCGGCTAGATAGCTTGCAGCGCCAAGCAGCATTGCGGAGTGTCCATCGTGACCACAAGCGTGCATCTTTCCATCGTGTTGTGAGCAGTGTGCGAAGTTGTTTTGCTCGTGAATGTGCAGAGCATCCATATCAGCTCTCAGACCAATGCTCGCTTCACTCGATCCTGAACGAAGTATCCCAACTAATCCTGTTTTACCAATGTTACGCACTACCTCGATACCAAAACTGTGTAACTTGTCAGCGATAAAATCGGAGGTCAGATTCACATCAAAACCACACTCAGGGAAACGGTGTAAATGTTGACGCCACTCCGTCATGCTTTGAATAAGCTGCGAAGACAATTGGTCTGGTTTTATCGAGAAAGTAGAAGGCATAGTAGTAGTCCCAAAGTGTCATTCTTTGTATTAACGTAAAATGTGGAGTTAGCTTGGCTGCTGAATGTCAACACGAAGCAAGCAGCTTTAATCAAAGGTCGTTACAACGACTGCGACCTTCGGTAACTATCTGAGGTTGGCTCAAGATGGTGCTCTAGCAGTGCACCGAAACCTTTTATGGGTATGGGGTAGTTCATCAACTGAAGCGAATGCCAAGCCAATACCTGATTGCTGCTAACAACGGGCTTATCTAATTCCACTTCAATGGATTCAATCACCGATGCTGCACGCAGTGCCGTGCAAGAGATAAACAGAAGATCCGCTTCAGGGGCGCAAACTTGTAGTGCGGCATGTTTAATGTCCATTGGGTCAATGAACGTCATCGCGGTGTCATCTTCAAAATCAAAGCCAGCGATGCTCAATACCTCAATGCCTAGCGATTCAAAAAGTGCCGCGACGTCTTGATTCACGGCTTCGGTATAAGGGGTCAATATTGAGATGCGCTTAGCTTTAAAGCTGTCGAAAGCCGCTAAGGCAGCGGTCACAGGGTTCGTTACGGCCGCATTTGGGCAAGATTGATGAATAAGCTGGGTAATTCGTTCGCTGCCAATCGCTACGGTGCCGGAAGTACAGGCGTAAATCACCACATCCAATTTAGTACCCGGAAGGATGGTATCAGCGCAAGCAGCGATTCCTGGTTCCATCTTTCGCAGGTTCTCTATCGTCAATGGATTATAGTTTCGAACTCGGCTGGTGAACGACTGTACATCGTCTGGAAACAAGGTGTTTAAATCACGCTCAATATTGAAATCTGTCGCTAACGCAATCACACCGACGCGTCCTGCTGGTGCCAATTTTTCTAATTCAAACTGTAAAGTAGCGGTTGCAGATTTCATACTTTCCAACTCCTTGAGCTGCCAATATCAACACTCAACAAATGTTAACAACATGTATCACGTAAACTTCAAAACTCTGTCGATTTGAACTTTACATTTCGTTCACAAGGTTAATAATGCACCGATAACTTTAAGGATTATCATTAAACGAATACCTTATTGTGCGGAAATTCCGCATTTTTATTGCGTTATAGTGATTTTTTGTTCTCAAACCTCTGTGATTAATTATTGGAGCCAAATACCTTTAACTCGATCACACACTGGTAGAAAAGAAACAATTAATTTACAAATTGATACTGGGAAGTATGGGTATGACACAACAGCCTGCATTGGTGGTCGACAGTTTCGACAAGAAGATCCTCAACATCGTACAAGACTCAAATAGAGCGACATCAGACAAGATTGCAGAAAAGGTCGGTCTCTCTCCCGCTGCCGTTCAGCGCCGTTTAAAACGCATGAGAACGCAAGGTGTGATTCAGGCTGATGTCTCGGTGATTAACCCAAAAGCGGTCGGTCACGGAATGACGTTTATCGTTCAGGTAACACTTGAACGTGAGCGTGTGGATTTGATGCACAACTTCAAAAAAGAGATGAGTTCAAACCGTTCTGTGCAGCAATGTTATTACGTCACAGGAAGCTCTGATTTTATCTTGATCGTCACGGCTGCAGATATGGAGGGATACGACAACTTTACTCGTGAAGCCTTCTTCGATAACGCCAATATCAAAAGCTTTCAAACCAATGTGGTGATGGATAACGTCAAGGTGGGGCTGACTATTCCGATTGATGAGCAGCGTGATTGATGACCAGATCGATTAGCAAACAAGGCGTGTCATGAGATGAAGTCAAAAAGAGAGTAAAAAAGACGGTATGAAGAAACCTTACATACCGCCAACTTTGGGGCTTACTTTATTATTCGTTGTTCGCGATTAGCTATTAACTGCTAATTATGTACTTTCGTTATTAGATTTTGTTGTCGATGATTTGTTGGTAGAGATCCGGGTCAGTTGCCCCTTCAGTACCAATTACTAGCACTCGGCTGTCTTGAGTTAAATTCAGTTTTTCAGCGAAATTCGGCTCTTGTTTAGCGATGATCGCTGCGGCAAATCCTGGAACTGCAGATTCGCCTCCTTCTATTGCCACTTCCGTTTTCTCGCCACTCGCCAACATGCGCATCGCTTGCGGGATCGCCTCTTCACTCAGCGTCATAAAATCATCAGCGCCATTTTGGAGAATCGTCCACGCCAAGCTTGAAACCTCACCACAGGCAAGGCCAGCCATCAGTGTCTCTAGATCGCCGGTAACTACGACGGGCTTGCCCGCTTGAGCGCTCTTCTGCAAACAGTTGGCCTGCTCAGGTTCTACGATTACAAAACGTGGACGCTCAGCGCCCCACAAATCCCAGAAGTAACCACAGACGGCTGATGCTAAACCACCTACACCGCCTTGTACGAAGACATGTGTTGGGATTTCGCCATCCAATTGCTCGACAATTTCAGCCAACATCACTGTGTAGCCAAGTGCCACATCCTTCGGGATTTCCATGTAACCTTCATAAGAGGTATCCGACACAATCACACGGTTTTTCGCTTTGGCTTCAGAATCAGCCAAACGAACCGATTCATCGTAATTACCTGTAATGCGAACCACTTCTGCACCGAACGCTTCCATCGCTTGTTTGCGCCCTTCAGACACATCGCGGTGAATATAAATCACACAACCACAACCAAACATCTGAGCGCCCCATGCCACTGAACGGCCATGGTTTCCGTCAGTTGCACAACTAACAACGATCTCAGCAACTTCTGATTTCCATTCACCGTTGAGCAGTTCACTGATTGTCGGATTCTTCCCATAGCGATTAGCGATCTCAATCTGAAGCTGACGAGCCACCGCATAAGCGCCGCCCAGAGCTTTAAAACTCTTTAGGCCAAAACGCTGCGACTCATCTTTATACCAAAACTTGTTCACGCCGATCTCAGCAGAGATAGCATTCAGTTCATGTAAAGGGGTCACAGAGTAACCTGGCCATTGAGAAATATCTTTAATTGCCTGTTGAGAGTTCGCGACACTTAAAATGTCACGTTGCTCACTTGAGTATTCCAATTCACGGCGTGCTTGGGGATTAGCGTAGTGTGTCAGAGTGCCTGCCAGTAACTGCATAAATGATCGTCCTTATTAGTCATTCACATGCTCCTTACATCGTTAGATTATAGAAACCTATTGGCCAGTAAGGTTGCGGATAATAAATACTATCGACAAAAAAGTGCCGCGATCGCGCTTTCTAAAAACAAAATCTGCGGAAATTGATTATTATATCGAGTTTAAATGCAGTATTTATTCACCAATAGACATCGGAATTCGACTAATAGAGGCAGCAATAGCCCAACGAGCCAAATAGCAGACACAAAAAAATTGGTGACCACAGCGTCATCACCAACCTTATCAAGTCGTTTCTTATGTTATTGCAAGCCTAAGCTACTCAATGCGAGTGATGAAGTCGTATTTATCTGAGTCGGCCTTTGTCACCCAGTGTTCGCCAGAAGCCGGAGCAGAATCTAAAGTGAATATATAGAAGTCGATTCCTGTATCTCCCATGACCTTTTTAAAGTAGGTCGCTTGCTTGCGATGGCTTTCATTTGTGTATGGGAAGTCTTTGGCTGTTTTATCATCCTCAGCCCAACTGTGCACACCAACCTGTTTATTAAGCTCAATAGCTTTGGAGGTATCGGCTCGTTGCAAAACTCGTGGGTTACCCGCCGCGAACAGATCCGTGCCGCCAGAGAACACCGACCCCGTAGGTGTTACGATCGTCGTCATGTTGTTACTGTGGATCATGCGCCCGGTGTACATATTGATATCGTCATCAGCGCTGCCACCAATATGGTTAGCAAACTTCAATGTCATCTCGCTGCCTCGATACAATTTCACGATATCAAAAAGCTGAGAATAAGTTGATGCACCCAGAGTCGACCGAATTCGATCAACAGCGCCAGTCTCGTTGAGCACATCGCGGTAAAAAGCGTCGAAAGCAAACGATGTGGTGATGGTTACCTTGTTGCCACTTTTAGATTTACTCAAAATGGTAGACCCAAGGCTAGTCACGTATTGAACCAGTTCATTGTGATACTCAAGCTCGACGGGTTTATGAGTATTCGTTGTCGTGTTAATTAACGTGGTGTCATTGCCGATTGAGCGTTGAGCAACACCACAATCAAATGAATCAAAAAAATGACCCTCGTGGTAAATCGCACAATCGTCAGCCCCTGCATCAGGGAGGTACAGATCCACACTTTGACCTAAACTATCCGCAAGCCTAACCACTTTTTGCTTATCACTAATATCTTCCGCAAACAGAACGGTTTCATACTGCACACCGTTGTAATCAAGCTTTATGGATTCTTGGACCTCTTGTCGCTCTTTATACAACTCACCCAGTTTCGCTGATGAAAATACGTAATCCGCTTGAGGTTTTACTTGCGCTTTGGTGGCAGCTTTACCTGAGTTAGAGCTTGAGTTACAGCCCGCTAACAGAATCAAAGGTAACGCCAGTAATGTATTTCTATAGTCGTTCATACAGTTATTCCCAAAATGTTTGATGGGAAAATTCTATTATTTAAAGATCAAAACATCTGTCGTGCGAATGTATGAGAATGTATATCGTTTTGAACATTGTTTTTTATTTTCACACAAATCCAAAAACATCATTGAACTAGCGTGCAAAGTGTTTAATCATTCATGTCAGGTATTTTACGTAAGGCCTGTAAATTGGGTATGCCACAATAACTAGATACTCAAAAAGGCTCCCTCACGTAATCTCAATAAATGAAACACACGATAAGGCTGAGAATGGAATGACAAAACCTAAAATGATCATCGTAGAAGACGATTTGAAACTTCAGCGAATGCTAAAGGATTACTTTGTTACGCAGGACTTTGATGTTTCCACACTCGATGATGGCAGTGATGCCGCGCAGACCATCCTTGCCGAACAGCCTGATATCGTGTTGTTGGATTTAATGCTCCCTGTAACCGATGGACTGACAATATGCCGACAGACGCGCACTCTCTTTAAAGGTAAGATTTTAATGCTCACCGCCAGCGATGATGATTTCGACCACGTTGCAGGCTTAGAGACAGGCGCTGATGACTATGTCACCAAGCCAATCAAACCAAGAGTTCTGCTGGCCAGAGTTCGTTCGCTATTACGCCGCCAAGAGGCCAATACGGCTTCAGTCGATGACTCAGACAACCTTCAGTTTGATCAACTGGTTCTGAAAAACACCTATAAGAAGTGTGAACTTTCAGGTGCCGTTTTATCACTAACTGACAGCGAGTTCGACCTACTTTGGTTATTAGCGAGCAACCCTGATACTCCGCTATCACGTGACTACTTGACACAAACGCTGCGTGGTATTGAGTACGACGGAATCGATCGAACGATTGATAATAAAATAGTGCGCCTAAGAAAGATTCTTGGCGACGACCACACTCCAGCAGAGAAAATTCAGACCATTCGCGGGAAAGGTTACTTATTTGTTTCGACCGCCTGGCGTTAACCTCGCTCAATACGAGCGTAATAAAAGAGAGCGATTATGCGACGTATCTTTTTGGAGTCCTTAATAGGGCTGTTAGTTTGCTTTATGGCCGGTCTTGTCGCCTACGAGATTAGCGTCTATCAGCTCAATACCGACTACGAATATGTACTGGAAGATTACGAAGCCGCTGCCCACCAGCAATTGATCGAGAATATCGCTAAGAACCAAGGCCTTGAAGCTGCTCATCAAGCGATAAACCAGTTTGTAGAAACCACACGAAATAAATTGGTTACATTCAGCCCTGGCGATGAAATACCTAGCCCCGTTTCAGAGTTCTTCAGCACTAACCCGAATACCTTTGTTTTTCACGATGATGAACGTGACCTATGGTTTCGCTTAGCAAGCAGTGACAATACCTACCACTACCTCCCCAACAGTGAAGCGTTCGTTAGGCAAAAAATCGAGTTGGAGGATGACCTCATTTGGTTATTCTTTTTAGCGAGCTTTATCTTATATGGCTTATGTCATCTATTTATTATCTTCCGCCGAGTTAAAAAGCTTGAGGCTGCCACTCTGCGTTTTGCGGAAGGGGATCTCTCGACACGAGCCGAGACTTCAAGTGGTATTGCGATTGGTTCACTGAACAAATCCTTCAACCTAATGGCCGATCGAATTCATCGCTTAGTAGAAAGTAATCGCTCACTCACTAATGCTGTCGCTCATGAACTGCGCACGCCAATATTCCGTATTCAGTGGCAAGCTGAAATGTTGAAAGACACCCAGCTAAACGCAGAGCAAGAGAGCACGATTGAGAGTATTGTCGAAGACACGGAAGAGATGGAAAAGATGGTCGATGAGCTATTGTATTACGCCAAACTCGATAGCACTGACCTAGAAAACTTACAACAACCATTAGAGATACGAGACTTTCTCGCCCACGCAATGACGCGTTGGAATAAAGACACTCAGCTCAGTATCGACCTATCACTGCCAGAGCAACCGAGCTCGATAATGGCGGATGAAACGCTACTCAACCGAGCACTAGATAACCTAGTGCGTAACGCAATGAAATTCGCACGATCGCAAGTGTCGATTGAAGCAAGCGTGCATCAAGATAAGCTACAGATCGCGGTACATGATGATGGTGATGGCGTGGCACCAGAGCATCAAGCTCGCCTGTTCGAACCCTTTTACGTTGGCGACAAAGCGCGTAATAAAGCCAAGAGTGGCCATGGATTAGGGCTTTCTATCGTCGAGAAGATCTGTGCTCAACATAGCGCGACCGTAGAGGTTGGTCAGAGCCAGACCTTAAAGGGGGCGGTATTCACCATAACCATTCAGCTATGTAATGATTCCGCTGACAAACCCATACAGTAACTACAAAACACCTCTGGAATAATGTTCAACATCGGTCGGGAGATGCTGTCTCCCAATGAACCTATTGAATCTAAATTCCAATCTTTCTTAAGGTGTTTGTATGAAAAAGTTATTAGTTGTTTTAGGCATTGTTTCTCTAGCGGGTTGTTCTGGTATTAGCCACAACGAAGAAGTTTACACAGCGCACGCGGAAAGCTTCAACATTGTCGGTTTCCAAGTTCCAGGTAACACTCAAGACCGTGCAATGGAATTAGTACCTGAAGGTGCAACGGTTGATACGATTCGCTCAACAAACTCTGATACGAGCTCTGTTCTGGGTATCATCAACCGTATTATCGGTATCGACTACGTTCAAGTTGGCGGTAAAAAGCAGTAATTCGCTATAGTGACGTTAGCCGCGTACCATAATTAAGTGTCGCAGTTACCTACCTATATTCAGTAGCCTGCACAAACTAAGTTAATCTAAGCCAGTGACCCGTCGCTGGCTTTTTTCATCCAGCCGGTTTTGTGCTCTGTGCCAAACAAGTGCCCGATTTCCCTTCCCTCTTTTAACTAACAATTCGAAAAATAAGCCGAAAATTCTTCGGTTTCTTATCAAAATTGCACCTAAATTCGCTAAATGCCCTTCTGCTTAAAGTGACACTTTCAAATCGTTGATCCTTCTATCAACCCAGAATCCGTTAATTGAGGCACAGATCAATTTCCTCGAAAATCTTAATTTCCAATAGAAATTAACACTTAATAAAAGTGTCACAATTTTATAAATAAAACATATGGGTGCGTTCAAAAATAAACAGAAACGATAACTATCTGTAAATACGAGAAATATAAGTTTCATGAATAAAAGAGAGCATTGCCATGCTACTAATTAATCAGATCGAATGATGTAAATTCACTGTGATTAATTTGTTACGTTTTCTAGGATTTTACATGGAAAGAGAAAACAACAATGAAAATAAGAAAGCGTTTAGTTGCCGTTGCTATAGCCAGTGCTATGTCTTTGTCAGTGCATGCAAGTGAATCCGTTCAAATCGATCAGCCGATCAACTTTACTAACTTCTCTGGGTTAAACGCTCAGTTAGGTGTAAGTAATGCTTCTAGCTTCAAGATGGTCAAAGAAGTAAACCTCAAAAAGCGTGGTATCTATAAAGTTAAGATCCAACAGAACATCTGGGGTACCCCTGTATGGGGGCACTACCTAAATGCCACCCAAAGTGTCCAAGGTGGCGCACTTAAGTCCGTTCAAGGTCGCTACCTTAAAACAACGACCTTAGAACGATCTTTTGTTAAGCCATCAATCAACAGCGCTCAAGCGGTTGAACTCGCAAGTAAAGATCTAAAGACTCAAGGCTTAACCAGCAAATCTCTAGACAACGTTCAACATCAGCTATTTATCTATCAAGGCTCTGTAAAGCAAGACATCGGACAACAAAGCGTAGATAAAACACGACTAGTGTACGTTGTCTCTTACCTAGTAGAAGGCAGTGAACAGCCGACTCGACCGTTCACCATGCTAGACGCGCACACAGGCGAAGTCATCGACCGCTGGGAAGGTATTGCCCATGCTCAAATCGGCACTGGCCCTGGCGGCAACGAAAAAACAGGCATGTACGAATACGGCACCGACTACCACTACCTTGATGTTCAAGAAGTGGGCACAGAGTGTGTGATGGAGTCTGAAAATGTCGTTACCGTTAACCTGAATGGTTCGACCGACGGCGACACCACTTACAGCTATGAATGTCCTCGTAACGAATATAAAGCCGTGAACGGTGCATTCTCACCACTCAACGATGCTCATTACTTCGGTAACATCGTGTTCGACATGTATAAAAACTGGTTCGACACAGCACCACTCTCCTTCAAGCTCATGATGCGTGTTCACTACGGTGAAAACTACGAGAATGCATTTTGGGACGGCAAGGCCATGACCTTTGGTGATGGTGAAAGCTTCTTTTACCCGCTTGTTAGCCTAGATGTATCAGCCCATGAAGTGAGCCACGGTTTCACTGAGCAAAACTCAGGTTTGGTCTACGCAAACCAATCCGGCGGTATGAACGAAGCATTCTCGGACATGGCGGGTGAAGCGGCTGAATACTACATGAAAGGCACCAACGACTGGATGGTCGGACGCAATATCTTCAAAGGCGAAGGCGCTCTACGTTACATGGACGATCCATCACGCGATGGCTCTTCAATCAACAATGCATCCGAGTACTACGATGGCTTAAACGTGCACTACAGCTCTGGCGTATTCAACAAGGCGTTCTACCATCTTGCAACCACACAAGGTTGGGACACCAAAAAAGCATTCGAACTGTTCGTGCTGGCCAACCAGATCTACTGGTCTGAAAACAGTGACTTTTGGCAGGGTGCTTGTGGTGTGAAAAACTCTGCAACCGACCTTGGCTACAGTGCCGATGATGTTGTTTCTGCGTTCAACTTAGTGGGCGTGTCACCGTGTGGCGAGCCGCCACTTCCACCAGAACCGGAATACCAACGCCTTGAAAACGGTGTTGAAGCCGCAGTTGCTGGTGAAACAGGTTCGAAAACTTACTTTGATATCGAAGTACCAGCTGGCCAAGAGAAGCTGACGATTGATCTTGCTGTGTCTACGGGTGACCCAGATATTTATGTCGGCCTAGATTATGCGCCAAGCTCTCAAGAGAATATCTGTAAGAGCGAAACCGTGACCGATGAAGTGTGTGTAATTGAAAACCCAACCGCAGGTCGTTACACCGTTAACGTTTTAGGTTACTCAGATTACGCAGGTGCAAACCTAACAGCATCGTACGAATCTGGCAGCGCTAACGTGCCACCCGTCTCTTCTTTCGAACACACCATTGACGGCAAAGAAGTCGAGCTACGCAGCACGAGTTCAGACAGCGATGGTCAAATCGTCTCTTACCAATGGAACCTAGGCGATGGCAACACGCAAACAGGTGAAGTGACTCGTTATACCTACGCTGAAGCTGGCGACTACGTGGTAACGCTAACCGTGACTGACGATGCAGGCGTTACAACATCAACCAGCAAGTCGATCACGATTGAAGGTGACTCAGCGGAAGGCTTCCCACTAAAACTGAAATTTGGTAACAAAAACCCGAACGGCAAGGCGCGCGTTAAGCTGGCATGGGATTACGATACCAACGACTACTTCGTGATTAAGCGCAATGGCAAGAATGTTGGTGCAACAGACTTCAATTCATACGTCGACAAGTTCCGTCATAACGGCACAGTAGATGTGGAGTACCAAGTGTGTACCTCAAGCGATATCTGTTCAGAAACCAAGCATTATCGTTTCATTAAAACTCAATAATCGAAAGTAGATTCAGGGCTCCTTATGGGAGCCCTTTTCGCTATTGAGCTATTTGGCTTATGAGCTAATGAGCTAATGAGCTAATGAGCTAATGAGCGAATGAAACGCCTACATGAAAAACCCACGCATTACACAAAAATCAAACCCATCAACACAACAATATTCACCATAAAAAGGACGACAAATGGCTATTCAAAAAAGCATGCTAGCTTTGGCTGTACTCGGGGGATCTTTAACCCTAATCAATAGCACTTCGGCTTACGCATCCCTAGGCATCACACCACCAGCGAACCAAGAGGTTTGGATCACCACCGATGCGGACGCGCAGCATATAATGACTCAGCATGGCGCAACGGTTTACCCAAGCGTGACTGGAAACAAGCATTCCATCGTCGCGAAAATCAACCAGAAAGAGCTCGCTAAACTATCCAGCCACATGCACGAAGAAACCCACCGTTGTGGTGGCTACATGGTGCACGAAGACAAAGCAAGCGCACTCAAAGCCGCAGCGATGCCACTGACTATGAGCAGCTTCGAAAAGCCGGTGATCAGCCATCAAGACACAGTGAACGACCTACTCGCTCAGGTCGAGCCGAACAACATGGTCACAACCATCGAAAACCTAACCAACTTCACCAACCGTTTTTATACGACTTCTACTGGTGTCGCTGCTTCAGATTGGCTTTTAGAACGTTGGGAAACAGAAATTAAAGATGTGCCGTATGCGTCTGCACGCCAAATCACACATGCTGAATATCCACAAAAATCTGTTGAAGTGACACTGCTTGGCGCTAAATATCCTGAAGAAATCGTGGTGGTTGGCGGCCATCTTGATTCAACCGTTGGATCTTGGACCAGTGAAGGCACCATCTCACCGGGCGCCGATGATGATGCTTCGGGCATTGCGACAGTAACAGAGTCGCTTCGCCTGATGATAGCCAGCGGTATTCAGCCAGACAAGACCATTAAGTTCTATGGCTATGCGGCAGAAGAAGTGGGGCTGCGTGGCTCACAAGAGGTCGCCAACGCTTTAAGAGATGAGCAAGCCAACGTTGTGTCGGTATTGCAATTAGACATGACCAACTACAACGGTTCAGCGCACGATATCACCTTCATCACAGACTATACCGACAGTAACTTAACCGCCTACTTGAGTGAGCTGATCGACACTTACGCGAGCGACATCAGTTACGGTTTCGATGATTGTGGCTATGCCTGTTCTGACCACGCCTCTTGGCACAATGTTGGTTACCCAGCCGCCATGCCATTCGAGAGCATGTTCAACGACTACAACCCACACATTCATACCCAGCACGATACTTTGGAAAACTCCGACCCAACCGCAACACACGCGACTAAATTCGCCAAACTAGCCATTGCTTACCTTGTCGAAACCAGCCTTGATTCACCCGTTGCAGGTCCTAAAGAGTTACAAAATGACGTACCTGTTGAAGGGTTATCTGCAGGATATGGTGAAGAGCAATTCTTTACCGTAACGACTGAATATTCAGGTGAGTTAACGGTAACCATGACTGGACCTCGCAGTGGCGATGCTGACTTATACGTCAAATATAACGGTGTGGTATCAAAAGCAAACTTTGACTGCCGCCCATACCAGAACAGCAGCAACGAACAATGTGTATTGAACAAACCTGCGGGTGAATTTAGCATCATGGTGCGCGGCTATCGCAACTTCAGCGATGTCTCTATCGTCGCTAACTTTGTTCCTGATTTTCTCTAGGGCTGACTAGCTAAATTAATCCGAT
This sequence comes from Vibrio sp. 10N.247.311.51, assembly GCF_041467855.1. Lineage (NCBI taxonomy): Bacteria > Pseudomonadati > Pseudomonadota > Gammaproteobacteria > Vibrionales > Vibrionaceae > Vibrio > Vibrio sp. 10N.247.311.51. Next base: position 337,282 of record NZ_JBFSVK010000001.1, read on the forward strand.
CGAGCTAGAACCAAAAATCCGCGAGACCTCATTCCTAATTGGATTAAAAACGAGATCTCGCGGATTTTATTATCTACTGTGTCTTAATAACCACTAGCACAATCAGCTAGTAGTCCATTCGCATGGCTATTAAGACGTTTTCTTCATCACCTTAGTACAGATATACTCACCAATCGGCATCGCAGAAGTTGCCGCCGGTGATGGCGCATTACACACGTGCAGGCTTCTTGGGCTTTCCGCAAACAGGAAGTCATGAACCAGGGTGCCATCTTTGAGTACCGCTTGGGCACGAATGCCTGCTGGATATGGTTTGAAATCTGACACCGTAATACTTGGGCAGTACTTATTAACCAACTTTAGATAGCCCGGCTTCCACCACGAGTTCTTAAACTCGACCAAACCGGTTGTCAGGTGATTCGCAGTCACCTTCCAAAAACCCGCAAAACTGAGCATCTGCAGCGTGTCCTTGAAACTAAAATTAAGCTTGCCATACCCTTCTCGCTTCCAGCCTTGAACCGCATTTGGCCCTACTGTTACGGAGCCATCAATCATACGTGTTAAATGCACGCCCAAGAATGGCAGTTCAGGGTCAGGGATCGGATAGATAAGATGATTCACTACTTGGTTATGTTTGGCGTCCAACTGATAATATTCACCGCGATAAGGGACGATTTGGAAGTCGGTTTCGATGCCAAGCATGCTAGTCATTCTATCGGCCATCAAACCAGAACAAGTGATCAAGAATCGGCTGTTCAGTTGTAGAGTTTGACCATCCACTTTGCAGGTCAGTTGCACCTCATCATCTTGCTCATCTGCCATGATTACTTCTGTGCCTAAGCTCAACTCGCCACCTGCCTCAACAAACTGCTGAGCCATCACTTCGGTGACTTTTTTGTAGTCGACGATACTCGTGGTTTTGACATAAATCGCCCCTAAACCTGTGATGTTAGGCTCTGCAAGTTTGAGCTGCGCTTGATCTAAGAGGTCGACATCAATGTCATTATCATGACAACGTTGATAGAGCGCGTTCATGCGCTCCACTTCCTGCTCATTGGTCGCGACCAACAGCTTACCGCAGTTTTCGACGGGGATATCGTGTTGGCTGCAAAAGGCGATGGTGCGCTCGACGCCACGCTTACAAAAATCCGCCTTTAAACTGCCCGGAGCGTAATAAACGCCAGCGTGAATCACACCACTGTTGTGACCGGTTTGGTGCTGCGCAAAGCCACGTTCCTTCTCGACTAAAAGGATACTTTTATCTGGATGAGCTTGTTGAAGTTGCCATGCCGTCGACACTCCAACAATGCCACCACCAACGATAATATAGTCGTATATTGAATTCATAATGTTCCTACATTCAGTCCTTTAAATTATAGGGAAGACGCGACAGTGTCAGGCTCGGTTTGAGGTAACGATTCTTGCTCATCGTCCGATTCCTTTTTCACTTGATTGATATCGTACTTACGGCCGCTGTAGATGAAGATAGCGACAAACAGAGCCACACACAGCAAGCGAATCACGATTGACACATCAGGCCAAACCAAAGCCACACCCAGTGCAATCAACACGGCACGAAGCGCGAGATTAATTTCACTCTCTAGGTAACCCTCAATCGCGGCAACAAACGCGTAAGTACCAATGATAGCAAAGCCACCCGTGACCAAAACCGAGGTCACATCCCAACTTACCAAGTTAGTGTAGGCAATCAACAATGGTACTAAATACAAGCCTTTGGCGATCTTCCATGCCATTAAGCCTGTTCTCATCGGGGGTGTTTTAGCAATGGTTGCAGCCGCAAATGCAGTTAAACAAACAGGCGGAGTCACGTTGCTGTCTTGCGATAACCAGAAAATAATTAAGTGAGCCGAAAGCAGTGCGAGACTGATCGCTTCTAAGCCAAGGCTCTGTTCAAGCAGAGTTTCCACAAAATCAGCAGGAACCAACGCAATCATCTCTTTCGCCGTTTCCAACGCCATCGGTGCGTTCAATAGCTCAAGCTTATCTGGCGCAGCCAACATAAATATGGCTTTAGCTTGCTCAGGAAGCTGCCCTGACACCAACAAGTCGAGCAGTTGACTTTCAGCAATCAATTTATACAAGGCAGGAGCAGACAATGTTCCCAACACAATATAAGCCGCCGTTACTGGTAACCCCATACCCAGAATCAAAGACGCCAGTGCGATCAACGCAATCATCACCAGTAACTCGCCATTCGCCCAGCTGTTGATCATCAAAGAGAAGGTGTTACCAATTCCCGTAGTGCTAATGACATTAACAACTAGACCAATACCAACTAGTAACACAGCCGTTGTCGCCATGTTTTTTGCGCCTTGAGACAAAGCTTCAATGATCGCTTTCGGTCCCATTTTGTGATTTTTAGAAAACCATGAAGCCACTACGACAGACAGAATCGAAATACCCGCTGCGTAAGTCGGTGTGAAGCCCTTCACCAACAGAGTCACCAACACCGCTAGTGGGATCAGGTTGTGCCAGCCCGACAGCAATACCTTCAATAGAGGTTCACAGCCAGAAGTGACTTTTTGCACGCCACTACGTTTTGCTTCAATACGTACGAAAAATGCCACAGACAAAAAGTAGATAAGCGCAGGTAAGAAAGAAACCGCAATGATGTCGACATAAGGGATCTGCGTGTAAGACGCCATGATAAACGCACCCGCACCCATCACTGGTGGCATCAACTGCCCGCCCGTCGATGCAGCAGCTTCTACACCTGCCGCGAAACGCGAAGGGAAACCGGCTTTTTGCATAAGAGGAATACTGATCACACCCGTCGATACCGTGTTAGCTACGCTCGAACCAGACACCGAACCCATCAAGCCAGAACCAATCACCGCGATGAAGCCCGGGCCTCCAATCACTTTGCCCGCCGCCGCGCGAGACACATCAATGATGTAATCACCAACACCCGAACGCACTAAGAAGGCGCCAAATAGGATAAACATGAATACGAAGGTCCAACTGATTCTAGAAATAGAACCGAACATCCCTTCCGATGAGTAAAAGCTTCGGTAAAGCAGTGTCTCAAGGCTCAAGCCTGGGAAGTGAAAGATGCCGCTGGTCCATTGTCCCCAAAGCACCACGTAGCTCAAGCACACCAAGATAAGCACAGGAATAAACCAGCCCATAGTGCGGCGAATCAGCTCAATAACGATGGCGATTGCCAAGATAGAGAAGAACCAATCACTGGCGATAAACTTCACGCCTCGCTCGTAAAGGGCATCTTCTGCAAAGGGAATGTAGATAAGACAAGCCAGAGCTGCCAAGGCAATTCCGATATCGACCGCTAGCGCTATCTTGCTTCTTTTCAATGAGATATGAGCCGGATACCAAAGCGCACAAATGATCGCAAAGCCCGCGAAGTGAGTCGCAGAGATCCAAAGCTCTGGCAAGGTCGATAAGGTATTAAACCAAATGTGTAATAGAGAGAGTATCACTCCCATTGTCGTTATCGCTTTGCCTACCCACGGAAAATCCGTTCGGGTCGGCAGTTCAAATTTTTTCAGTTCCTGCTGCAGCGAATCGCTCATAGAAAACTCCTGCTCTCCACAGCGAAATGCGCAGAGAAAATCCATAAAGTAAGCAGGTGCACGAACACATTCACAATATGAACGCGCACCTAGCAATTTAGTTAAGAAGGGTGTTTTTTGAATTGACGAAGACGGTTAGTTGTCGAAACCGTTAGTTGACGATCAACTCAGAAGGGACATCGATACCCACTTCTTGGTAGTAACGTGCAGCGCCCGGGTGAAGTGGAACAGGCAGACCTGCGATCCCTTTCTCGAGAGCCATTGCTTTGGTTGCTTTGTGGATACCTTGTAGGAAAGGTAGGTTTTCATAGATAGCTTTAGTCAGCTGATAAACATCTTCTTCAGAGATGTCTTCACGAACCGCTAGGAAGTTAGGTTGAGCGATAGTGGTGATCGGCTTATCAACACCTGGGTAAGTGTTTGCCGGGATCTCGTACTTGGTCCAGATGTTGTAATCGCCATTCGCTTGTTTGATTTGCGCATCGGTAAATGACAGGATTTGAATGTCTTCACCCAAGGCTGCAAAGGCTTGAGTTACCGCACCAACAGGCACACCAGCAGGCGTATTCATACCATCAATGGTGCCATTTTGTAGTGCACTTGCACTGCCGCCGTAACCCATAAAGGCGAGTTTAAATTGTTCTGGGTTAACCGACAGGCCTTGCATGATCTGACGTCCTGAATTCTCTGTACCTGAGTTCTTCCTACCGATAGAGAATTTTTTGCCATTTAGATTTTCTAAATCACTCATGGTGCCCGTTTCTGTCAGATCAGAGCGCACAATAAAGTGTTCAACGTTTTGCCATAGCATAGAGACTGAACGCAGTTGTTTTTGACTGCCAGACTTCTCATATGGACCAAGCCCTTGCCACGCCCACGCGCCATACAAACCTTGCAGAATGGCAAACTGCGCTTCGTTCTCATTGAGAAGTTTCACGTTCTCGCCCGATCCCGCAGAGCTGATCGCCGCTAAAGAAAAGTGCTGCTTTGGTGCAAGCTTAACTTTACTCAATGTCGCTAAAGCCACCCCCACTGGATAGTAAGTACCACCCGTTGAGGCCGTCGCTAAAATGTAGCTGCGATCTTCTTGAGCAGAGGCGTTGCTGATAAGGCCAATAGAGGCCATTGCGATTGCTAAAGTTTTAACTAGCTTGTTGTATTTCATTGTTACTCTCCATGTAGAGTTATTCACGTTATATTTTTGTTAACAACAATCGTTAGATAGCAAGCGCAATGCCAGTTTTTAAGTTACTGTTTTAATTGAATTTTATTCCAAAACTGATTTAGAGTGAGCTATTTCTTGCTTATTTGACCACGAATCAATGAGCTATTTTTTGCTTATTCAAAGTAAGCTTTAACATCTATTTAAAGATAGCTAAGTCACACTGCGTCGTATTTATGTGATCAATGTTTATAAAGTAACAAATATGAGGTGAGCCATTTTTTGCTCACTGATTTATGACAGCACCTCTCATCTCCTCATCACTTACGAATCAACATAATCGCTTCGGTTTAACGCATAGCGCACCATTTTTTGATTCAATGTTCGGCGGGGTAAATCCAAGTCTTGCATCACATCATTGATGCGCCCTTGATAACGCACTAGCGCATCATGAATCACTTTTCGCTCAAAGCTCTGAACCTGAACCGCCAATGGGATGCCTGCCGTGGTTGATTCTGTTACTGAGTTAGGTCGACACGCCAAAATATCGCCAACAGTGAGGCTTTCATCCAGTGCAAAACGAATCGCCACATTACGCAGCTCACGTACATTGCCCGGCCATGCATACGACAACAAGGCATAACGATCGGCCTCACTGGCGATTCGAGTTTCACTGTTCGCTTCTTGGGTGAAGTGTTCAAACAAAAGCAAGGCATCTTCTTCGCGATCACTGAGTGGAGGTAAATGCAGTTGTGCAACATTCAAACGATAGAAAAGATCTTGGCGAAAATCAGGGTGATTTAGCAGATCGCTTTTCGAAGCAGAGACCACTCGTAGATTAACATGTTGTTGCTGATTACCACCGACGCGTTCTACAACATTATCTTGCAAGGTTCGCAGCACTTTTACCTGCATCGACAGCGGCATACTCTCTATTTCATCAAGAAACACGGTGCCTTTGTCGGCAAATTCAAGCTTACCAATACGTCGCTTGGCGGCACCAGTAAACGCACCAGCTTCATGCCCAAACAACTCGCTTTCAAAGAGGTTTTCTGGGATCGCGCCACAATTGAGCGGTACAAAAGGGTGTCTTTTTCGCTCGCTAAACTCATGCAAACAAGAAGCAACCAGCTCTTTACCACAGCCGGTCTCACCATAAATGATCACGTTGGTGTCTATGGAAGCGACTTTCTGAATTTGCTCTCGCAGTTCACACATCACCTTGCTGCGACCAATCAGCACCTGTTCAATGCCCTTGAGGTTATCCAGATAGTTCTGACGACTGTTTCTATCTTGGCCACTTTGATGTTTTTCAACCGCTTCCGATACCGTTTGAGACAGACGCTCCGGATCGAATGGCTTTTCAATAAAATCATACGCGCCCTATTGTAACGCCTTTACCGCCATATCGACATCGCCGTGACCTGTAATCAAGATAACGGGCACATCTGGCACAAGGCTTTTAAAGCGCCCTAGCAGTTCAACACCATCAATATCAGGTAAGCGAACATCGGTGATAATGGTCTGAAAATCACCCAACTCGACAGCATCTAACGCATCTTGCCCCACTTCAAAAGCGGTGACATCAAAGCCAGCCAACTGTAACCATTGGCTGGTTGCTTGACGCACAATCGCGTCATCTTCAATTAAAGCAATACGCTGCATAATTTGGTTCCGCCGCTTACATCTGAGTAATGTCGCCCACGGTATGTAAAAAAGGCGCAGACGAAAAGGAGCTAGCTCCCACTTTGAATAACACTCCTTTAACAGTTTAATAATGTTTGTTAGCTTCGATTTGTCCCACTCTCCACTTTCCAAACAATAAACAGTGAAGCTTCGCATCTCATTAATTTGGATAGGCAACTCACTAATTTTAAAAGGATTTAATCAAGAATGGTTAGTAACAATCGATATTGGTTATTCCTGTGTGCTTGTTTATTGATTGGTTTAGTGCAGGTAACCACCAAGAGTGGAATCAGCCAATGGAAGCTTGAACAAGCGCAACGTTATGCGGAACAACGCTTTCTTGGATACATTGCCGAAGCAAGGCGCACGCTTAAACGTTTCTATTATTTGCCCTATCTGGTGACCAACGATGAGATCAGTGTCCGTTTCATTGATGGTGAACAACTACTCGAAAAACGTATCAAGAAGCAGCTGATTCAATTGGACAAAGCTGCCAACACTAAGGGCTGGTATCTGCTTTCTGGTAACGGTGAACTGTTGGTTTCTAGCGTAGAAAGAAGCAAGCTGAGCAAAAAGAACGCCAGCACGATCGTGTCTAAGATCCACCAGCAAGGTGGGGCGATTTCGGTGGTGACAAAAAACAAAGGCGTAACGCCCGATTACTTTATTGCCGCGCCCGTTTATCGAGCCTCTGAGGTGGTGGGTATTGTTGCGGTACAAATCGATTTATCGCTGCTGACCGATCAATGGTTTGCCGATGGTGAAGCGATACTGTTCCAAAACCCTCGCGATCAGTTCTTTCTATCCAGCGATCACCGATTGAGTGCCGATTGGTTCAATGACACCTTCAATTCACAACCAGGCACCACGAAGCGCGAACTGTATGATCAAACCCATATTCGAGTATGGCGACTGCAAGGCAAAGATTACCTGATTCAGTCCATCAAGTTGGACGATCTGAATTGGCGTTTAACCTATCTAACACCATTAACCAACCTTAATCAGACCACCAATTGGATCAGTTGGAGCGTTGCTGTTGGCTGTCTTTTCATTCTGTTACTGTTGGTGATTCTTTACCAAAGACGCCAGAAAAAGCTCAGCAATCTGAGAATCCAAAAGCTTATCGAGGAGTCTGAGAAACGACTGTCTGGGATGATCAATAAAACCCATGTTGGGTTAATACTGATCGATAAACACGGACGCATTCACGATATCAACCTGATGGCGAAGAACTACTTTTCCCTATCCAATTCGATGATCAATAACATCAAGGCGTGGCAGCTTTTTGAGGCCGGCAACCCGAATTCAACCACCTTGCAATTGCTCAAGAACTTAGAACAGCATCAAGAACTGGCCGAGATCACCAGCGTCGAAACCATGGCTAGGCGCAGCGATGGCAGCTACTTCCCTGTTTTATTCTCTATTAGCGCCTTTCCTTGGCATGCCACGACCTATTACCTGTGTACCGTGATTGATATCAGTAAACGTAAGAAAGCAGAGATCGCAGTTCAGGAAGCCAATAAAACACTTCAACTGCGGGTAGAAGAGCGAACGCAAGACCTCAAAGATGCGCAGCAAGAGTTGGTCGAATCAAGCAAACTTGCCGCCTTAGGTCGAATGTCGAGTGCGATTACTCATGAGCTCAATCAGCCGCTTACTGGCCTAAAAACTCTACTTTCAAGTAACCAGCTATTGATGGAAAGAGGCGAGACTAAGATGTTGAAAGCGAATATAGACTTAGTCATGAGCCTAATCGACAGAATGGCGAACATGACCAGCCAGCTGAAGTCATTCGCCTTTCAAAGACTTGAAAAGCCTTACCCAGTTTCACTGACAGACGCACTGCAAGAAACCCTGCGCATTCACCAAGCCGATCTCGAAAACGTCGATATTCGAGTACGAATCGCCTCCAATATTTCTATGGTGATGGGTGAAGAAGCCAGGCTAAGCCAAGTTCTTGGAAACCTGATTCGAAACGCAATAGACGCCACTCAAAATCAAACACCCGCGACCATTGTGATCAGTGCTCGTACCGAGCAACAACGCGTGGTCATCAAGGTTCAAGATAACGGTTGTGGTGTGTCTGAAGATCAACTCGAAACTATTTTCGAACCGTTTCATACCAACAAAAAGATGGGCGAAGGCTTGGGGCTCGGGTTGGCTATCACAGCGAACAACGTGCGCGATATGCAAGGCACATTAATAGCAAAGAACAACTCAGACCAAGGCATGACATTTACGTTAACACTAAACAATAGTGATAGTAAGTAGTTACTTACACAAACCTTGAACGCCACATTCTATTGAAGCGCTAGAACTAAAAAACCGCCCACAGAGGGCGGTTTTGATTCACTTATTGGCGTGTGACTTATCAGCTAATCTGTTCGCGACTTACTCAGCCAACTGCTTCAACAGTAGCTCTGTTGGGCGAACAATCGCGATGATCGATTCGTCGTAGATTTTCGCAGAATCAGACAGTATCGCTTGGTAGGCATTCACGTCGGCTGCTCGGACTTTTTCGCCTGCTTGTGCTTTAGCAATCAAGGTTAACGCTAAATCTGCAACTTCGACGGTTTTCTCTGCAACCACCACGGTATCGACCGAAGACACGTTACCAGCGAAGACAGTCTCTGCGGCAAGTGCTGCCGATTTAGCTTGCTGATAATGCCCTGCAAGTTGCTCTAGTGCTTGTTGATTGCCTGTCGCCACGTCATTGACCAAGTCTTGCATCTCATACACGGCGTAGCTTTCCACAGGCAGCGCATCAACGAAGCGGTTTAAGCGCTCGTATTGGCTGTATAAAGTGCCCTTAGGTTCAGTTGAGCTCCACTTCTCCCAGTTACGCGCGTAGTACTGTGCTGGCTCGGTGTATTTCGCTAACACGCGTAGATCGTGGATATCCTGCCCTTTCGTAATACGTTTTAACAACATGTCGGCATCCGCATGGTGACGCAGGCCAACCGACACTTCAGACCATGTGTCCATTGCCTTCATGCGCTTGTACATGCTGCGCTCGTCAGTCAGTTCTTCATCAGACCAGAAACGCTCTGCAATGGCGTAACTACGCGGCCATAGGTAGTTTTCTACTGTGAGGCTATCTTTGTTCTCTAGCCACATAGTGATTTCGCCACCTAGGATAAGTTCTTTTTCTTTATCTGTTAATTCCGCAGGGTAACCGCCATTTGGCTCTGGAATCACGCTGCCTTCAACATCACTGCTCGCAATCACTTCACCTGTGGTTGGCCAGCGCACGTTACCAATCAACTGATAACTGCCTTCAGCAAACCCATTTGGATTCAGATTCAAGTTGAATTCTGTGTACGACATGAAGTTATCGAAGTGGCCGACAAAGGTTTTACCCGGCACATAATCAAGGATGTAGATCTCTTCGCGAGACTTACCGTTGTAATCACTAAACGCACGGAAAGTACCGTCTTTCGCTTCAATGATAGTCAGCGTTCCCTTACGTGGGCCGCCTTTTGAACGAGGCTTCTGCCATTGATACATCACGAACTTTTCGCCACTGTGCAGCTTATCGTCAACCGTGATGCCACTTGGCATTGGGTCATTGCGATAGTGATAGCTAGTCGGCTGAGGTTGGTCTAGGTAGTAACCGGTAGACAGAATGCCTGGGTAGCCCTCTTTTGCCGCACGACCGATACTATCGTGCCCTTGCCAGCTTTGAATCACGATCGAAGTCGGCAGATCTTTATGCCAAATCTCATCCCAACCCGTCATCTTCTTACCGCGCTCTTCGAGCATCTTCTCAACTTTTACATTGAGGTAAGACTGCAGACCACGCTCGCCATCGATATTGTTCTCTTCGATAAATTGCTGATGCTTCTCGCTGTTTTTCCACTGCGCATAGTTCGGCTCATCGCCACCAATGTGAAAGTATTCATCTGGGAACAGCTCGGTCACTTCATCAAATACGTCGCCCAGCATTTCATAAAGCTCTGGATTCAATGGGTCCATTAATGGTTCAAACACGCCCCAACCACGCTCTTGCTCATAGCTTTGACCTTCACCTCCCGACATCAGGCGCGGGTAAGCATGAGCAACCGCAGAAGAGTGCCCCGGCAGAGACACCTCTGGAATCACACGAATACCGAGGTTACGCGCGTATTCCACTAAGTAGCGAACTTGGTCTTTGGTGTAGTAGTTACCATCAGCGGTTTCAGACCACAAACGCGGCCATGATTCAGTTTGAATACGAATGCCTTGGTCGTCCCAGAAGTGCCAATGGAACACGTTCATCTTCGCCGAAGCCATCGCATCTAACTGGCGAATCAGCACATCGAATTCAATGAAGTGACGCGAGGTATCGTAAGAAACACCACGCCAGCGGAAGCGAGGCTCATCGACAATCGTGACAGCAGGAATGTGGTAGCCAGTCGCTGTCGTTTCAACGAGCTGCAAAAGGGTTTCGATGCCGTGAATAGTGCCGTATGGGCTTGGTGAGCTCAGAGTGATTTGGTCACCCTGAGTGGTAATTTTGTAGGACTCTACTGAGTCGATATTTTGTACTTCAGATTTTGGCGCGGCGTCGATATCAATGATCAGGTTCGCTTGGTCGGCGCTATCAACCTGCCAGTTTAGAATAGGAACACCTGTCTGGCGCTCAAGGCGGTCAATAAAGCGTTTCGCCGTGTATTCAACACGGTCAGAGTTAAAGCCTTTGATGTAAACCTTGAAGTTACCGTCGACCTTAATCTGCCCAGCTTGAAGCTCGACTGTTTGCGGGTACGGCATTAAATTTAGATCGGTATTTGGAGCCATTGCTAACGCCATTGGGGACACTACTGAACCTGAAATCAATAGGGATAATATAGTTTTTTTCATTATTAGTTTTCCTATATAACGGGCGTTCTGTTTTGTTTATCGGAGGCAATTCACAAAACAGAACCATCAACCACTGCTGTTGTTTATCTTTATTCCAAACGCTTGTCGTTAGTTCACAAGAGCGACCGCTTCTCGAACCAATACTGCGATCTCGTCCCATTGCTCGTTCTCGATCATTTTTGGCGAGACCATCCAAGTACCACCACAGCACACCACGCGATCCACGGCTAGGTAGTCATTAACGTTGTGTTTGCCGATGCCGCCCGTTGGCATTAATGACACATCAACGTATGGTGCTAACAGAGATTTCACCATGTTGATTCCGCCAGACGCTTCTGCAGGGAAGAACTTCAAGAAGTTAAGACCAAGCTCTAGCGCTTGCTCTACTTGGCTTGGGTTGTTTACGCCCGGAACGATAGGCATCCCGATCTCTTGGCAGCGTTTTACGGTGTTTGGGTTCAGACCCGGAGCCACGATGAATTCGCTGCCCGACTCTTTTGCAAGGTCGATCTGCGCTGGCGTTAATACTGTGCCGGCACCGATACACATCTCTGGGTACGCATCGCGCATTGCACGAATCGCATCTGCCGCCGCTTCAGTGCGGAATGTCACTTCAGCAACGGGCAGGCCGTTTTCTACTAGAACTTTTGCCAGTGGAATCGCGTGTTCTACCTTGTTGATTTGGATAACAGGGATAACTTTGAATTGCTTAAGTTTGTTGATCATTTCTTGAGACATAATAATTCCGCTTTTTAATTTTATTTTTTAATCAGTTTGCTCATAGCGCTCACGGGGATGATTGCGCCAGAGTATTGAATAACGATTGAAGCCAGTTGGTGGCCAAGTTCGCCTGCGTCAGTGGCGCTCTCGCCAGTAAGACGCGCAGCTAAATAGCCCGCAGCGAATGAGTCGCCCGCAGCACAGGTATCAACCACGTTAGAAACACGAGTCGCTGACACATAGTTCTCAACAACATCGCCTTGTTCAACTTGAACAATCTTGCATGGCTCACAACCACGTTTGATGACGATCTCTTGGCACCCCATACGAAGGCAACGTTGTTGAACGCTCTCAGAGTTACCCCAAACCAGCAGGTCGTCGTCTTCGGTAATCAGTGCGATGTCTACCAATGGCAGTAACTTGGCGTACCAGTGTTGAGCTTGCTCGGTACTCCAAAGCTGTGGGCGATAGTTGTTATCGAAAATCACCTTACCGCCTTGGTTTGAGAACACACTAATAGCTTTGAATAGGCGCTCACGAGAGGCATCATCCAAGATCGCGATGCTGATACCGCTGATGTAAACTGCGTCGACTTGTTTCTCTGTCAGAGCGATTTCAAGCTTGTTTAAGTTATCGATTTGAAAGTAAGATTTTACTGCCGCGTCGTTGCGCCAGTAGTGGAAATGTCGCTCACCCGTTTCGTCGGTTTCTACCATGTATAAACCGGGCAACTTGTTTGGGATACGTTCAACGAAATTGGTTTGAATACCTTCTAGCTGCCAACTATCAATCATATTCTGAGACAGTTCATCGCTACCTAAACCCGTCGCGTAATGAACGGACAAGTTTTGATGTTGGGTTAAGCGAGAAAGGTAAAGCGCGGTATTGAGCGTGTCACCACCAAATTTTTTGGTTAATGGAGAGCCGCTTATTTCGACCATACATTCGCCGAAGAAAGCAATATTGAACAGAGAAGATGCCGACATAGCCGCTCCTAAAATAGAGATAATTGACTTTAGAAAAGGCCCTACCGTTAAGCAGGGCCTGAATTAAGCAAACCAGTTGTGGAGACTAGATTTAGCTTGTTTGATTAGCAGGGCGTTGAGGTGCCGCGTCTTCTTCAATTACACCTGAATCAGACATTTCCATCTCCATCAGAGCGCGTTCATCATCAAGAATCGCTTTCGCCATTTCTGGTGTTACTTGGTTCGCCGGAGTACACAGGCTCACTGCCACACCTGCTGCTAGAGCAAACAGACATGAAGGAATCACAGGGTTGCCCCAGAATGCTGTGTAGTCAGCGTTTAGCATTACTACGAATGAAGCCACAGAAGCACCCGCTAGCGTTGCAAGCGCACCTTGCCAGTTGTAGCGTTTCCAGAATTTACCCAACATACCGCACACGAACATGCCCGACATTACCGTTGAAATCATCTTAGTGATGTAGCCAATGATGTCGTTCGACGTCAGTGCGAACAGCAATGCAAAACCAATCACCACAATCAGTGCCAAGCGAGAGTAGTTCAGCATCGACTCTTTGTTTGGTACGCGGCCTGTGAACATCACGTAAACGTCACGCAGTAGGATAGACACGCCCGCAATCGCATCTGAGCTTGCGCTCGACATGGTTGCAGAAAGGCCTGCGATAAGAACAATCATGCCAACACCAACAGGAAGAACCGTTGCAGCTACGTAAGGGAACGAGTAGTTCGGGTTATCCAATGATGGGTCGATTGCGTGTGCAGCCATACCAATGATTGCAGGGATGATTGAGAAGAAAAGGTACAACACACCCGATGCAACAAATGAGCGACGAATGGTTTTAACGTCTTTGCCTGAGTAGATACGTTGACGGAATGAAGGCGTCGCCAGTACACCCACACCGATAACCACAGCCAGAGACACAGCAGGCAGAATGCCCAGTTTATCGATTGCTAAAAAGCTCGTAGCAGCAGGGTCCATCGCAGCGTAAAGGTTATCCATGCCACCGATGTGATCCACAGACATAACCGCCATCAAGATGAAGCCAGCAAAAAGGATGATAGCTTGGATAGTATCGGTCCATACAACCGCTGTGTAACCACCGATCACCACGTAGATAGTAAATGCCGCAGCAATAATAATCTTCGCAAGGTTAAGGTCGATGTCAGCAATCCACGCTAGGTACATGCCGCCACCTAGAATGTGCGCGCCCAACCAACCGATTGACGCGATAAAGATAAGCAGACCAACCACGTTTTTCACGATTCGGTTAGCGCCAACATAGTAAGCCAGCTCTTCACTCATGGTCATGAAGTTCAATTTACGAACCGGAGCAAACCAAAGGGCTAGCAATAGGATGCCGATAGCACCGCCAATTCCGTACAGAGCACCTGCCCAACCATTCGCGTAGCCGAAGCCAACCGCACCCATACTTGAGCCCGTGCCGACCATAGTCGCGACGGTTGTACCCAGTACTAAGAATAATGGCAGGCCACGGCCGCCTAATAAGAAGTCTTCGCCAGATTTTTGATTACGCGAGACAAACCAGCCTAACCAAATTAAAAATAATACGTACACGCCGAAGCCTGTAAGAAAAAGTGTGCTGTTCATTTGACACCTCTCAGTGAAATATTAAGTTCATTCCTGAACTTTATTTATGATTCATTCATTTTATATTTCATATAATTACTTTATTGGTTTTGTGTATTTTTTAATTAAAGTAATTTTTATAAATGTAGGGTGAGAGTATTAAAGGATAATAACAGGGATGCTTACCCCCTAATACTCTCTAAGTAGGTTATTGTGATTAGGTTATAACTAAACGCGATCAGCGCGGTAGCAAGTCACATCTACTTCAACTTTCACGTCTACCACTAGGTCACAGACCATGCAGATACGTGCCGGTGGATTAGCACCGAAGAACTCTTTGAATACCTTATTAAAAGATTGGAAGTAACGAGAATCCGTTAGCACAACCTTTACGTGCATTACGTCTTCTAGGCCGTAGCCCGCTTCAGTCATGATATCGACACAGTTTTGGATCGCTAGGCGAGATTGGTCAACAATGCCCCCCTCTACCACTTCACCATCTGTCATCGGTGTCTGGCCAGAAACGTACAGGAAACCACCCGCTTCAGTTGCGCGTGCAAATGGTAAATGTTGTCCGCCTGTACCTGTACCGCCTTCAACACCGTAACGTTTAATAGTCATTTTTAACTCCACTTATTTATAGATAATATTGGCTTTATAGATAAAACAGTTTCTGTTCCAATATATTTAAATTAATTCGTCGTTTTTATATTTACCGTAAATTTAATTTGATAATTAAAATCTAGTTTCGGTAAATAAAAACGCCTGAACGATTATTTTTCACTTTTCCTTGCTGGTAAGTTAACTCACCATTTACAAATACGCTTTCTATTCCCTCAGCAACTGAAATAGGATTTTCAAATGTTGCTGTGTCTTTAATATTCTTTGGATCAAATAAAACTAAATCGGCAAATGCACCGCAGCGAACTTCGCCTCGGCCCGCTAAGTTGTAACGCTTCGCAGACATTCCGGTCATCTTGTGAATCGCTTCTGGCAACGAGAACAGTTTTTCATCTCGGCAGTAGTGACCCAATACTTTCGGGAAGGTGCCCCACAGTCTTGGGTGTGGATGCGGGTCATTTGGCAAACCGTCAGAACCGACCATGGTTAACTTGTATTTCAAAACGCGCTTTACGTCGTTCTCATCCATGCAGTGATACACCGCGCCCGCTGGTTGAAGTGCTTTCGCCGCATCCATCAGAGGTAGATTCATTTGATCAGCAATCTGCTTAAGCGTTTTTCCTGCATGTTCTGGCTTTGCTTCAGACCAAGTGATGAAGATGTCGAAATCATCCGTCACCTGTTTCAAATCCAGTGTTGAAGAGCTCGCTGAATATGGGTAGCAGTCACAAGACACATCTTGGTGCTCAGAAACCTTTTCCATCAAATCAAGCACTTCAACGGTTCTGCCCCAGTTGCCCGCACCTGCACATTTAAGGTGGGAGATAACAACTGGCACTTTCGCGTATTGTCCTGTCTCAAACGCTTCTTCCATCGCGCTTAAGATCTCTTCGAATTCGGTACGCATGTGCGTGGTATAGATGCCGCCGTGGCTAGACAGTACCTTTGCTAACTGCATCACTTCGTTGGCATTCGCTTGATTCGCACTTGCGTAAGCCAGACCTGAACTCAAACCTAATGCACCTTGCGCCATCGCTAAATCAAGGTTGCTTTGCATCGCTGCAATTTCATCTTCGTTTGCGGTGCGTTGCAGGTCGTCCATCACTTGGTTACGCAGTGTGGTGTGGCCAACCAACGCTGCTACGTTTACTGCGGGTTGAGCTTGCTCTACCGCTTGTGCATACGCCGCAAAAGTCGGGTATTTAAAATCAGCCTGCTCACCTAAAAGATTCATTGGGTCAGGTGGATCGCCAGCCAAAACCGTTGGCGATGCGCTGATGCCACAGTTGCCAACAATCACGGTTGTCACACCTTGGCTGATCTTAGGTAGGCAGTCTGGGTAACGAATTACGTTGGTATCGTCATGTGTATGTACATCGATAAATCCAGGAGCCAATGCTAAGCCTGCTCCCTCAACCAACTGGCCACAATCTTCGTGATCGATTTGACCAATTTCGGCGACTTTTCCATCAAGGATTGCTACATCGGCACAAAACGATTGTTCGCCGGTGCCGTCAAACACCTCTACATTTTTGATTATCGTATCGAACAACATTTTTCACTCTCTCAATCCACTGTGTTGATGGAGCTATATTAAGAATCCAGCCGATTATTTTCAGTGACAAAACACACATAATATTTTAATTTGTGTGATAGTTTCTACCACGAATTAGATTACAGATATATTTAAGCGTTAAATAACAACAATTTAGATCATGTTAGGAATCAGCAATGAAACATAACCCTGCACAAAAAGATGTTATAAAGTATCAAGAAGATAGTTTCGCCTTGACTGAAAAAGGCCAAAAAGGGAGAGCAGTATCACAATCTGAGAACGGTATTTACCGACTGGTTGATGAAGATATTTCGCTTCCGGTAGCAATTATCAAACAATCCGCCTTAACCAATAACCTAAATTGGATGCAATCATTCGCCGACCACCATCAGGTTAAATTGTCGCCACATGGCAAAACATCAATGACCCCTGCTTTTTTCCGCCAACAGCTAAAAAACGGTGCTTGGGGTATTACAGTAGCAACGCCTGCACAGGCAGAAATTGCCGCTATGGCTGGCGCGAAGAAAATCATCATGGCCAACCAATTGGTGGGTAAAACCAACATGGCGATCGTTGAACAGCTGATCAGTGAATTTGATGTCGACTTTTACTGTTGTGTGGATTCATCGGTAAACGTGCAGCAACTTAACCAGTATTTCGCCAACACCAAACAGACGCTAAAAGTACTGATCGAATTTGGTGTGCCGGGCGGTCGTTGTGGTTGTCGTTCGCCACAAGAAGTTCTAGAACTGGCTCAAACTGTTCAAGACACACCTGCCCTTTCGCTCGCGGGTATTGAGGTGTATGAGGGTGTGATTCACGGTGACAACGCAGAACAAGACATTCGCACCTTCTTGAAACAGGCGCTCACTTCGGTTGAAAGCCTCGCATCAGATGGCCTAATTGCAGGGCAACCTATCATCACGGGTGCCGGCTCTGCTTGGTATGACGTGGTTGCAGAATGTTTAGCGAACCTAACCGATTACTTGGCGATCATCCGCCCGGGCTGTTATGCCATTCACGACACAGGTATCTACCTAGACGCTCAAAGCAAAGTGCTACAACGTGCCCAAGCAAACCAAGGTTACGCATGTGAATTGGGTGGTGATTTAGAATCGGCACTTGAGGTGTGGGCATATGTAATCTCTCGTCCGGAGCCTACCAAATTAGTGGTTGGGTTAGGCAAGCGTGATGTGGCCTTTGATGCGGGTTTACCTATTGCCGAACGCGGCTATCGCAATGGCGAAGCTATCTCAGTGAAAGGGCTGACTGCGACCGCCGTGATGGATCAGCATACCTTTGTTGAAACGGACGGCTCTTGTGAGATTGAAGTGGGCGACATGATTGCCTTCTCAACCTCACACCCGTGTTTAACTTTCGATAAGTGGCGCTACATTGCCATCAGCGATGACGACCATCAGGTAACAAACTGGGTGGAAACCTGCTTCTAGTTCGATTTTTCGATAAGCTAGAATCAGCGAAACAATAAGATATACTAACGGGGCTAAGGCTTAGTTTTTAATAGATTAGTGCTCAATAGCTAAATGACTAAAAAGCTAAAGAGCTTGCTTCTTACGAGCTAGATTCTTAATAACTAGGTAATAACGATTAGCCCCATCAACAAAGGATCAGGATTCTTGAGTTTAGAAGTAGATATCATTTCACAGATAACGGAGCGTTTTCCCGCTCTTCGTGATGCAGAGAAAAAAGTCGCTAAGCTGATCATGGACGACATTGATTTTGCAGCCAATGCCAGCATCACAGAGCTTGCTGAAAGCGCTCAAGTGAGTGAAGCCACCATTACACGTTTTGCTAAGGCTATTGGCTGCAGCAACGTACGTGATATGAAGATCAAGCTTGCTCAAACACTGACAGTCGGCCAACGCTTTATTCTCGAACCCGTTGACCAAACGGGTTATCAAGGTATCTACGAATCGATCAAGCAGAGCCTAGACATCAACCGTACCTTGTTCAAAGAGCAAGACGTTGAAACCGCAGTCAGCTGGCTGCATAACGCCAGACAAATCATTGCTATCGGCATGGGTGGTGGCTCGACCATCGCTTCTCAAGAACTGCAACACCGACTGTTCCGTTTGGGCTATCCCGTGGTGTCGTACAACGATGGTTTGATGTCACGCATGGTTGCTGCGACAGCAGATGCCAATGATGTGATGGTGATGATCTCCGCGACCGGTTTCACGCCGGTGATCACTGAAACCGCAGAGCTGGCTAAGCAGTATGGACTTAAGATCATCGCGATTACGCCACAAGATACACCGCTGGCAAAGATTGCCGATATATTGCTACCCATCAAGCATATGGAAACTGACTTCATCTACAAACCGTCGGCTTCTCGCTACGCCATGTTGGCGCTAGTGGATGTGCTTTCTATGGGGATCGCAGTCAATCATAAGAACCGTTCGCGCGACAAACTGCGTCGTTTGAAGGTTGCGTTAGATTCCTACCGAGGTGGGGGCGACAGACAACCTCTCGGTGATTAATGTTTAAGACGACTAAGTCATCAACTAGTCGATTTCAATAAAAAGCCCCGCAGTATTTACTCAATCGAGTCGATACTGCGGGGCTTTTTAGTTGTGGTTTTTCTGGAAATCACTCGCCTGAGTCAATCGAAGCTAAGATAAACTCGACTCGGTCCTCAATAGATAGCTTGGGCACTTCCACCAGCTGATAACCAAACTGGATATAAGCTGTCACCATCTTTTCGTAAGTGGCGATCGCTTCATCGAAATCTTGTTTACGTTCTTCGTCATTGATGAAAATCGAATCCCATGGTGGGAAGATAAATACCTTGTTGTTGTATTCAAGCTCATTGCATTGATTCAACAGAGATTCAGAAATCGGCAAAGCTTCCAACAAGCTGTAACCGTATGAATCTACAATGCTTCTATCAAAGAAAACGCGCTGTTCACTCGATTCAAACGCTTGATAGTTGGTTAGCTCTTCTCGTACCATTTCGTCACGAAAAGCCGCTTTATCTAACCATGGTAAAGCACTCCCTTTTCGCTCGACTTGGTGTTGAATCACTTTACGCCCAACCTCTGGTGCGCAGCGATAGCCGCGACTTTTCAACGCCTCGATAACCGAGGTTTTTCCTGAGCCCGGACCACCGGTAAATACGATTAGATTATTCAAACAAACCTCTTCAAAAGGGAAAATTAACGAATCGGGCCGTAACGAAACCCAAGTTAACGAATTAAGCCTAAGATCGACTTGAATTCTGGTGCGCGACAATCTTTCACTAGCTCGTACAAGCTCATTTCCAACCCAGTTATTTGGACACCAGCATCGGTTAATCGGCGGATTGCCAGATCCTTGTTGAGTGCCGTTCGCGAACTAACACAGTTACCAACTACCTGAACCTTGTACCCAAGATCTAACAACCCCATTGCGGTTTGATAGACACAAATATGAGCCTCAATACCACACACCAACCAAGTCTCTACATCCTTGGTTTGAACCGCCTCAACAAACTTGGGCTCATCACACGCGTTAAACGTGAATTTAGGTATTGGTTTAGCATCACTCAAAAGGTCATTAAGTTCATCGACCGTCGCACCTAGCTTGTCTGGATTCTGCTCCAAACGAATAATTGGCAGACCCAAAGCCTGCGCTCCTTGAACCAACTTTCCGCAATTAGCAATCAGCGCATCACTGTCATCAACAAGGCGTGCGAGCTTACCTTGCACGTCCACAACCACCAAACCTGTGCTTGCTCTGTTTAACATCCAACTCTCCTTGTCATCATTAGAATCAGCGTACTGCTTTGTTCTCAACAACACCGAAATAAATACTACAATAGAACAAATGTGATATTTATTATGTTTTATTTTTCAATCAGTTAGACAAACCCTAACTCACTCAAACCTTAAAAAACATCGTTTTATTTAGCAAATTTAACCATTTGTCAATATATGAATTTTATTTATAAACAATATAACCAAAAAATTCTCTGTTACCCCTTGATAAATCAAGGACCGAAGACAATCACGATATCAATGAAAAAATAGGTTTCATTTGTGAGGGTTTTATAAATCAATTATCAGCGATACCGTGATTTGCATCACAGGATGAGTAAACAAGGTATTATCATGAAAAAATCAGCATTAGCACTCGGCTTAATCGGTTTAGTTTCACTTCCAACTTTTGCAGCAGGTATCGATGGTGGCGCATACGTAGGTGGCGGACTGAGCGTCTATCAAGGCTCAGACACTGATAGTGCTCCAAGCTTAGATTCTAGCGGTATGGGCTACAACCTATACGGCGGTTACCAATTTAACCGTATCGTTGGCGTAGAACTTGGCTACAACGATTACGCAAACTACAAAAATAGCTACGAAGACCTATCACCGACGTCTATCTCTGTATCAGCAAACCTCGGTTATACATTCAACAATACCATTCGACCATTCGTATTAGCAGGTTTGAGTTCCGTAGACCTAAACGCAAGTAGTGGTTCTAGTTTTGACGATGACAGCGGCACTGGCTTCCACTTTGGCGTCGGCGTTGAATACTCACCTATCGAACACTTAACACTTCGAGCTATTTCTCAGGCTGATGCGGTAAGTGTGGATAATACGGTTGGTGGCAAGACATACAGTAGCGATACTTTAGCATTCAACAGTGTGAGCTTCGGTGGTTCATACGACTTCTAATATTCTCCCCAAACGACTACGTCGTAAGTAGCTCAAATTCACTTTGCTACTCTGCCCTGTGATAAGGCAGCACAGTAAAGTGAATTTTTGTATCTATGTAACGATTCAGCTTACAAAGCCATACAGTAATGAGCAAAAGACTCAGGGATAATTGTCAACAACGGTCGAGAGGCCAAAAACCAACAACGATTAAAAATCGACAGTGACCGACAATCACATTTGAAGACATGACAGAGTGAGTAACAAAGATGAACAAGATAACAAAATCAGCATTAGCACTGGGCTTAATCAGCGCAGTTTCTCTTCCAGCTTTAGCTGCAGGTACTGATGGCGGTGCATACATTGGTGGCGGACTTAGTGTCTACCAAGATTCTGATACAGACGGCCACGGTAGCTTAGATTCAGATGGCATGGGCTACAACCTATACGGCGGCTACCAATTCAACCGCATCGTTGGTGTTGAACTTGGCTACAACGATTACGCAGACTACAAGCAGGGTACTACCAAACTATCGCCGACCTCTGTATCTGTATCTGCAAACCTAGGTTATACGTTCGACAACACAATCCGTCCATTCGTATTGGCTGGTTTAAGTTCTGTTGATCTACATGCAAATAGCGCAGCTTTGTATGATGACGATAGCGGTACCGGTTTCCATTTTGGTGTTGGTGTTGAATACACGCCAATCGAACACCTAACGCTACGCTTGATCTCGCAAGCGGATGCAGTAAGTGTCGATGACTATTCTTATGGCAATGGGTCACTCAAAAACGATGACCACACGCTTGCCTTCAACAGCATTAGCTTCGGTGGTTCATACAACTTCTAATGTGATTGAACCACATAGAATAAGCTGAACATACTAATTCACTTTGCTGTTCCACCTTGTCATGAAGGTCACTCAGTAAAGTGAATTTTTGTATTTACACACCTATCGCGTCATTTCACTTTAGTCGGTTTATCGCCGCCTATCTGAGCTTTATGCGTTGATATTAGAGCTTTCTTGGTAGCCAGACTAAAATAAAGGGATAAAAGACGCAGGAAAATAAGACCTATGAATCTACCAAGCTTAAACATGTCGATAAACAAGCTGCCTTTTGTGTTGGCCGTGTATTATCTGCTTGTCGTCAACCTACCTCTCTCCCAAGAACTGTTTAGTATTGTTCAGGCATCGAAATCTGAAAGCGTTGCGTTTCTTATCTCCATTCCTATCTTCTTCCTTGCTGCCTTTAACTTCATCTTCCAAGTCTTCAACTGGCCTATCTTCTCTAAGCCGTTTTTCATCTTATTGCTGATCACCTCAACCTTAGTCAGCTACAGCATGTTCAATTACGGCATATTCGTTGACTACGGCATGATAGAGAATGTGTTTGAGACCAATAGCGGTGAAGCAGCCAGTTATATCAGTGGTCACTCGATCTTATGGCTACTGGCTATGGGCGGTATTCCATCGTTCATCCTGTTGTTTACCAAACTTAAAAAAGAATCTTGGAAAGATTTCTTTGTCTGGAAATCGATTGGGCTGCTCTCTTCCTTGATCGTCATTGCGATTATTGCCGGGCTGTTTTACAAAGATTATGTCTCGATTGGTCGTAATAATTCGCACATCAAAAAGATGATCATTCCGACCGAGTATGTGGCGTCAACGGTCAAATACATCAATAACACCTACATCAAAGAGCCTATCCCCTACCAAGAGCTAGGATTAGATGCGAAGCAAAAACCGCAAGCCAAAGCAGCAACCAAACCGACGTTACTAGTGTTTGTACTTGGCGAAACCGCTCGCGTGTATAACTACCAATATTATGGCTATGAGAGAGAAACCAACGCTCATACCAAGCCTTACAACCCAATATTTTTCTCTGATGTTCAGTCGTGCGGTACAGCCACCGCAGTTTCTGTACCGTGTATGTTCTCGAACATGAATCGCAGCAACTACGATCGCGACAAAGCCTACAACCAAGATAACGTGGTCGACATTATGAACCGCGCGGGCATTCACTCTATTTGGAGGGAGCATGATGGTGGAGACAAAGCCGTCGCACACCGAATCAAAGAGATGACGCTCGTCGCCAAAGACAGCGACCCATTGTGTAATAACGACGTATGCTACGACACAGCGATGCTAGAGAACTTCGAACAAGATACGCAAGATCTCAAGCAAGATAGCATCATCTTCTACCATATTGCAGGTTCTCACGGCCCAACGTACTTTGAACGTTACCCAGAAGAACATAAGAAATTTACGCCTGATTGCCCTCGTGCAGATATTGAAAACTGCACCAAAGAGGAAGTGGTTAACACCTACGACAACACCATCTTGTACACGGATTTCTTTCTCTCACAGGCGATGAAAAAGCTAGAGAAACTCACCGATAAGTACAATGTGGCGCTGATGTACATTTCCGATCATGGTGAATCTTTAGGGGAAAACGGCGTCTACCTACATGGCATGCCTTATTCATTGGCACCGAAAGAGCAAACCCATGTGCCTATGATCATGTGGATGTCTGATGGTTTCGCAGAGCAGAAAGGGATAAACCAAACCTGCTTGAGAAAGGCAGGCAAAGAACAGAGCTTCTCCCAAGACAACCTGTTCGACTCTTTGCTTGGCCTAATGGATGTACAAACCAAAGAATACCGAGAGAACCAAGATATCTTCGCTGCGTGTCGCTAGTTTTATAGGTGACTTATGTAAATTAATTTCCAAAGGTTAGTTTACATAAGCACCATTCGGTCGCCATTACAGCGAAATCAATGGCGGCAAAGGAGTCAAGTTAACCAAAGGAGTACTTTGCCAGTGACTTTCACTGGCAAATAACCACATTGGAGCAACAGTATTCTGTTTGAGTGAAGTAACATCCACTAACACCAACAGGGCGTAAAAACGATGTACATAGTCAACCGTCTCTTTGGGTAACCTTAAATCGGAAAACTGCCGACTACCCGCCTTTTTTACTGCTCGTTGTACCCGTCCTTCTCCAGCGTTATATGCCGCAAGAGTCAGGTTAATATCACCATCAAACTTACGATATAAAAAATCGAGATACTGCATCGCCGCATGAGTGCTAGGCTCAATCTCAAACCTTTGATCTTGCCTGTCATTAACCGTTAAACCAAACCTTTCAGCAGTGGCTGGCATCAGCTGCCATAAGCCTGCCGCCTTAGCAGGGGATATAGCATTGGAGTTGTACGAAGATTCCAGCATAGGCACCAACACAAAGCTATCAGGTAAAGACCGCTCGGTAAGCTGTCTAAAGATTTCGTTAACCAGTGGGTCGAACTCTTCTAGCTTTTTCAGTATTTGGTTTTGGTATGGTTTAAGCGTGTTTATGTGGGGTTGGATGACATTTTGGGATGGACGGTTTTGCGCATAACTGGAGCTACTTTGAAAGCACATAATTAATAACACCAGTCCTAAAAACCAGTGCACCAGAAGTTGAAAGCCAAAGCCTTTAGCCAAAACATCGCTCCATCATCGTATTGTCCTTTATCCTTGTTTAAACCCCAACCCTACCTTCAGTATTAGAAGCACACCTAAAAATCTGTTCACTCAAAGGCTCACCAAAAAAAGGTTAATACCACGATGGTACAACCCAAAAATACCGCGAAACAAATGGGAATAACTAAATGCTTATCCTTCTCGAGAGAGATAAAACCTTGTGGCTGTTGAACGATAAACATGACTAGCAAAATATTGTAGATAGCAATCAGCAAACCTACGATAAAAACATCGAAATACAGCAAACTCGTCGCTAAATAGACGTAATAGCCTATTAAAATGTAATCAATGAGCACTAACCAAGCCAGGCACTTCCGTGAATTAAACATGACGTTGATTGATTCAGTCATAACGACTTAGCACTTCAAAAGAAGTGACAGGTTGGTTCAACTCCGCTTGTCTAACCGCCCTTCTCTTACTGTCGGGCAACACCTTATCCAACTCGTGCTGACCAAGTGGAGAAGCTCTTGTGGCACTGCCTATCGAAAACGACTTATAGACTTTATTCAGCTGCTCTAGGGTATTTGCGGTCAATATATACAACTCTATACGACGGTTGACTCCAGATTTCGTATTCTCATAGTCAACAGGGGCGGTATCACTCATACCCGTGACCTGAAAGATATGGTGCTCTTGAAGCCCCCCTTTATTGAGATAGTAACGTGCGCTGTTTGCCCTATTGCTTGATAGTTCCCAGTTCGTCATGCGGCTACCCTTATAACGACTGGCATCTGTGTGACCAGTAATGATCATCTTGTTCTCGATTTTTTCGAGTAACCTTGCGAGGTTCAATAACAGATCTTGATAAAATGGCGTCACTTTAGCTCCGCCTCGGAAAAACATCGGCCCTTTGTCTGAATCAGCAATCACCAATTTGGCTCCCTGCGGCGTAACGAAAACACTGACACTGCCTAGTGCATCAATACCTGAAAGCTCTTGAGTAATACGCTGTGCCAGCAATTCTAGTTCCTGCTGGCTGTTAAACTCCCCTTCTAGTACTGAGGTATCATTAATTCGATGAAGATCGGCATCATAGTGAGAGGTCGCGACATGAGGCAGTGGCAATGGGTTTATGGAATTACCACCACTTTCACTGGTACCTAGGTGCATGATTGGATCATTTCCGTAAGCAAAGTAGTTAAGCAGTTTCTTCTGATCATCCACATCCACCACCTGCAAAATCCACAGCACCAAAAAGAGACACATCAACGAAATCATCAGATCCGCCATTGCGACCTTCCAACCACCATGTTGCAGTTCATTGCGCTTACGGCGACCTTTTTTCTGAATAATAACTTGAGGTTGTTGCATCATCGTCTCCTTAACTTGATGACGGCTGCTGTCTTAATACTTCAACCGCCTTTTCAAGTTCAACAAATGATGGTTTGTAGCGAGTCTCGATATTTTTTCGACCTGCATTAGCACACATGTGAGCCGACTGGCCTTGAGCATAAGCTGACAATATCGACTTAACACAAAACAGTGGCGCGAGCTGATTCTCAGACACATCTTTAATGCTGCTCGACATCGGACCTAAAACACAGTAACACCCAAAAACGCCAGTGAAGGTACCCACCAATGCGCCAGCAATGTTCTTACCAATTTCGGTTATCTCACCATCCAGCCCCTGCATAGTGAGGATTATTCCCATCACAGCCGCTAAGATCCCTAACCCTGGCATCGCCTCAGCAGTGGCATGTAGCTTCTCCGACGGCTTAGTATATTCGTCTTCCAAATGTTCGATTTCTTCTTCAAGAAAAGCCTCGAGCAAATGCTGAGATTGCTTGCCCGTAATCACCTGACGAAATGAATCGATAATGAATTGTGTGGTTAACGCGTCTTTGGTAATTCGAGGGTACTTCGCAAAAATCTTGCTCGATTCCGGGTTCTCAACATGAATATCCAACGCTTTGATGTTCTTCACTCTCGCGGTATTAATCAGCTCAAACATCAAAGACAGTAACTGCTGATAATAGTCCTTGTTGTAAGGAGTAGAGCGAAACGCAATACCAATCTGTTGCACCATCAATTTAAGGGTTGAAGAGGTCGTAGACATCAGCAAGCTAGCGAAGGCTGCACCAAAAATAATGATGATCTCTGACAGCTTAAAGATGAACTCAAACTTACCACCAAGGAAAATGAAGCCACCAAAAATCACACTTAATACGACAACAATGCCGATTAACTTTTGCATACATCACTCTCCTTAATTCTGCTTTTGAGAATGTCTAAGCCTCGATGTTTGAGCCTGTGAACCTTAATCTCATTGATATCGAGGACTAACGCCGTCTCTTTGGTGCTCAAGCTCTTCACGTAAATCAGATACAAAATCCGCTGTTCCATTGCTGGGAGTGAGTTCAGTACCAGCTTCACCTCGTTAAACAATACTTCTTTATCGGTTTCGGGCACTGCAGTAACTACAGATTCCAACTCGATATCATCAAAGACATCCACGAGGGTCATGGCTTGCTGGTAATCATCCGCTTCTACCCCTAAATGTCGACAGACTTCATTACTGGTTGGCTCCCTGCCGAGTAGCTGGAGTAACTGCCGCTCGGCATGTTTGATGCGGTTGACGAGCTGGCGTTTATCACGCTCCATGTAGTCACGTCGACGCAATTCATCGATCAGTTCACCACGAATGCGTACCGCAACGGCACGGCGAAAGTCATCATTTGCCACATGGTCAAACTTTCTCAGTTCAATCACTAAGGTCATCATGGCTGTTTGTTTAAGGTCCTCAAACGTCCCCTCATCAACCGCATAGCGATATTGATACAGCAGCCCATTAATCAACTTAATGTTTTGCTGCAATACCAACTTCTCGAGCTCCTGTAGAGCCGCTTGGTCACCGGTTTGGGTATGTTGATACTTAGGCTGCATTAACATGATGGCGACCTATTGAAATACCGCTTTCGTCACAAGCACATCACCCACTTGTAAGCTGGGTAACTCGTCCAAATCGTCTTTTAAGTCGTCTTGAATGACATAAATAAACTGCTTGTTATAGAAGTAAGACGCCTCCTTCACACTGAATTTTTTGATGATTCGATTTTTGATTCGGCTGAGCTGCTCGTGCACGTAACCACTGTTCCGCTCTGGCGTAAACATAGAGACATCCAGCAACAGTAGGCTTTGTCGGTTACCTAGGTTAATCGGTACGAGTACATTTTCTAACTGAACCTCGATCTGTTGCGTTGGAGCAGGTTCTGGCTCACTTGGGGTTAACCATGAACTCAACAGTGCCATATTTAGTTGATTGGTTTGATAAAACCAAAATCCGGTCACACATAATGCGAGAGTTAAAGCAAAGGTGATGAAAACTTTAATCATGTTCAAACCCTCGCAATATATGCTTGATATTCCAGTACATACTCGGGTTGATCTTGCGTATGAGCATCACTAGAGGATAGCCGTTCTTGTTCGAACGGCTGATTTTGTTGCTTCGACTCTGGTTGATGGTGGCTAGGTTGGTCAAGACTAATGTTCACCTCAGACAACTCTGAATTTTGCGAAGTCAATTCGTGTCGCAAACGCTCCGATGTGGCTAAGATCGCCTCTCTGGTTAGCGCAGATGACGCACTCATTTGGATGTTTACTTTGTCACCTTCCATGCGAATGTACATCTCGACCTTGCCTAGCTCAGGTGGATCAAAACGTATTCGAGCCGCCTGATTTAACGTGTCGAACTGAAGCTGGATTTTATCCCTCAATACTTGATGTATCTGCCTTTGACTTTCTAAGCTGAGCTCTTTGGTCGTATCTACCATCGGAGCCGAAGCCCTAACATAGCTGCCATCATTGGTAGCATTAACCGCTTCAACGATGGGCAGCCCCATTAACAATGGAGTGGTGGAAGTAGCCCCTAACTTGAGGCTTGCTGGAGTGGCATTGAACATTGAACTGGCTAGCTGATGATTAAACGACAAGGCCAACTCTGAGCTGGTATACCTATTGGGGGGGTGACCAACAAATGA
This sequence comes from Vibrio sp. 10N.247.311.51, assembly GCF_041467855.1. Lineage (NCBI taxonomy): Bacteria > Pseudomonadati > Pseudomonadota > Gammaproteobacteria > Vibrionales > Vibrionaceae > Vibrio > Vibrio sp. 10N.247.311.51. Next base: position 366,140 of record NZ_JBFSVK010000001.1, read on the forward strand.
AGGCGTGCTCGCTTGCCAATCAGCCCCTGAATGATCCACTCCTTTAGAAGATAATAGCGAGCTGCTCTTTAAACTGAATTCAAAACTCGCTCCCCGTCTTTGATTCATCAATTCCAACTGCTGGGTAACAAGACGAGCAATCGTGCTTAACTGCGGCAGTTGAACCTGTGGCTGCTGCACGAGATCTTGTGGCGAGTCGAGTGACTGCACCACAGCTCTATCACCCAAATTCAACCCTTCCAGTGATGCCTCCAATCGAGTTAGAGGTGAGTGAGAGTGAGTAGTATCAAACCCAGGACTCAATAGTTCAGGATTAGATAGTTGTGAGTAAGAAAGTACCGAATGAGAAAAACTACCCATGCCTTCAGAGGTAATAGTGTTAGTCAGAGAAACAGGGGCTGGAGAGCTTGCAGACATAGACGAACTCACCTGATCAAGCACCGAAAATAGCGACTGAAAAGACTGAGCGAGCGGCGTCATACGTATCTCGCCTAGTTCTGTAGCCAATGGTTCAAAAGCTAAAGGTTCAGAGGCTAAGGTTTCAGAAGCTATAGGCGTCGCTAACGTATTCGCGGTGTTACTTTTCACCGAAGAACTTGCCGTCGACAGTAAATCCAAACTGCTCCTATAAGACGACGTTTGTGCTTGTAATTCCATAATTACTCTCCCGCTCTGACCTGTGTCTGAGCATAGGCTTTGTCACGTTCACGCAGACTGATATTGTTACTAAGCTGCTGTTTTAATAAGGCTTGTTCATGGTTCACTAAGATTCGACATTGTTCATGAGCCGACTTAAGTCGCCTAACGATAGCAACATAATCAGGGTGCGACTGTTCAACCTCTAGCAGCACCTTTTTTACCAACAGATTAAGCTTCACGATATCAGCAAATTTTTTGCGATTTGCTGCGTCCTCTAACTTACTGACAAGACGTTCTACCTGTTTAGGATTGGGCTTCATCAAGCCACTCCATTGCGCCTTCCCATCCCTCTTTCAGATCGGTCACGACACCAATCAGCTTAACGATCAGCTCGGTATTCATCTCTTTCGACGCCTCAAATACAGTCGCAATGGCGTGCTCATACAAGGCGTGTATGTTTTGGATAAGCTCTTCCCCAGTCGATAAATCCAGAGATGCATCGAGCCCAACTAGGATATCAATCGATTTTTGCGTTGCGTTAGACTTGAGCTCCAAGTCTTTGGTTTCAATTGAAAATCTGACACTTTCTAACTCTTGGATCAGTCGCTCGTGTAACATACAAATCAATTCAAAGCTCGACGACACTGAAGCATTAGCCGTCACTTGAACATTGGCATAGTTGGCTTGCTGCTGTTTCCCTAAAAGCATGTGTTGCTCCTTAGATAGTGAAAAGTCCAGATACCGAATCCAATTGACTACTGAGTGAGTTCAGTTGAGTAAACTGAGACAGGTAGCGGTTGTAGTAAGTCTCATAGCGAGTGTCGAGCGCCGCTAAGGCGTCATTAATGCGGCTCTTTTCATTATCGAGCGTATCTATTCGTCGACTCAGGGAGCCGTTAGAGAAGTCGATATAGGTTTCAAGTTTGCTTTCAAAAGCTTCAAAGACTCCACCGCTTCCAGTGAATAGTGTTTCAAAATCGACCGTCGTTGCCGCACTTTCAAATTTGCTGGAGTCGAGGCTAAGTTTGCCATCGCGGTCGATTTCGACCCCTAACTCAAACAAGCGAGTACCGTTGTAGTCATCACGTATAACGCTAGCCAGTTGGTTTTTGATGCTGCGCACTGCGCTATCCGAAGCCAATACGCCCCTTGTATCATCTTCATTACCAGAAGCGGTTAGGTTAGTGATCTCAGTAACAGCGCTGTTATAGGCATCAACAAATTCTTGTAAGGAAGCGACCGTGGCGGAAAGGTCATCGCCAATTTCAATCTTTGTTGCTGAATCTCCGCTGTTGTTCGATTTAGTCACTGTAAGGTCAACACCATCAATAAGCGATTCAAAGGTATTACTTGAATTAGTAAGTTGAGTGCCAAACTCGCCACCGAGTGCGATCACCGCATCTTGGGCTGTTTGCATTGGTGCGGCGCTTGCTGCTGCCACCACCGTATCCCAACCACTGGCTGCATCTGCAGACAAAGTAAAAGCAGCGTCAGCGCCTTCATTTTCAGAACCAAACAGCACTTTCATCGCCCCTTGCGACTTAACGAGAGTGGCTTGAATAGAACCGTCAAATTGATCATTGAAGTAACTTACAAACTCGCTGTACGTAACATCACCACTTACGTCAGTGTCTGCATCCATAATGTTGATGTCTGTAGTAACGCCGCCTTGAGTGACAGAAAATACGCCTCCCGACGCCATAACATCATTTGAATCGACCGAGTTGGCATCAAAAACCACTTGATGATTGGAAGCCATCTGTTGCACAAAAACATCTAAGTTGATGTCATTCACACCAGAGTCGACGGAGAGAGAGAAGTAGTCATCACTCGATGTCGAGGTTGACGTTTGAGTTAGGCTTGAGCCCGATTGAGTAAACTCGTAAATTTTATCTTCAAGCGACTGAAGGGCCGCTTTAACTTTACCAATCGCAGAGGTCTTTGAGGTAATCGTTGACAACTTTTGGGTATAGCGCAACTCAAAAGGCTGCACATCTAGACTGGCAAAATTGCTAGCTAACTGAACCGCATCAACGTTCATAACCCTTCCCCTTAACTCGCATAGGAGGTACAGCTCTACCCTCCTGCTATTCGGCTATATGTATAGCCGCTACTGAGTAAATAATTGCTACTCAAACTAGCCCAATAGGCTCATCGCTAATTGAGGCACCATCTTCGATGCACTCAGCATAGAAGCCCCCGATTGCATGAGCATTTGCTGCTTGCTCATCATTCCAGACTCAGAGGCGAAATCGGTATCCATGATTCGACCTTTAGATGCATCCAAGTTTTCAGTCATATTGCCTAAATTGGTAATGGTGTGATCCAATCGATTAATGTTCGCACCAAACTGTGCACGAGTACTGCCTAACTCACTAATAAAACCGGCTTGACTCGTTATTTGCCCACCAGCACTCGACTGCGTGGCGATTGAAGAAGCGGCATAAACACTAGATAGAGTTGTACCCGCAGTAGGTGCTGTTCCGCCATAGTTGGATGCAGTGAAACCACCAAAAGCCGCACCATTTGTCGTCGTAGTTTCATCCCAGGCATCCGCGAGCGCTAAATCAGCAACTGCACTACCCGTTCCAGCTTCAGCTTGACTAAGTAAATCTGAATAGCTGCTATATGTTCCTGCGAGATCACCACCACCACTTTCAGCAACAACGTTGGCATCAAGTTGCGCTAATGCCTCATTTCCCCAGCCAAATGCATCAAGGGCTTGACCGATAGCATCTGCATTTGAAGAAAGATTCACACTCAACGTTTCGGTCGCTGTTGAACCAATTTGAAAAGAAACCGCCCCTGAAGAGAATGAACTTGGATCGGTCCCTGCAAACAAGGAACGACCACCAAAATTGGTGTTTTCAAAAATGTTTCCAAGTTCTCCAGCAAGTTGTTCAAACTCCGACTGCATCGCGCTCCGATCTGCAAAAGTGTTAGTGCCATTGGCAGCTTGAGTTGCTAGGTCATTCATTCTGTATGCAATATTGGTCATTTCATCCAGAGCACCTTCTGCCGTTTGCATCATGGAAATTGCATCTTGTGAATTTCGCATTGCTACATTCAAGCCTCTGCTTTGAAGGTTTAATCTGTTAGCAATTTGCAAACCCGCCGCATCATCCGCAGCTGAGTTAATTCGAAAGCCGGTAGACAGTTTTTCCATGGATTTAGTTAACGCATTATTGGTCGACTGCAATGTATTTTGAGTCACTAAGCTTGCGTAATTTGTATGTACTGATATAGCCATCTGATGTTCCCCATCTGTGTTTGCTGTTCACTAACTGTTAACGACAGAGGAAAAATTTCATTTCATATTTTTCGGAAAAAAGATCACTAAATTTAAAAATAGCAAGACTCAAAAATGAGAAGTGCGTAAAAGTATCCTAGTATATTAATCAACAATATTCATAATAATGGTTGTTATGAGACACGTATTAAATGCAATAGCTGCACGGCTAACAATTCCAATAGTGTTACTCATGATCTTGGCGATGGTGATTCTGCCGCTGCCACCAATTTTATTGGATACGTTTTTTACCTTTAATATCATGCTTGCCATCGTCGTCTTGCTGGTCAGCAGTACCGTTTCACGAGTGCTTGATTTCTCTATATTTCCCTCGCTATTACTTGTCGCTACCCTGCTTCGATTAACCCTCAATGTAGCCTCTACCCGTATCGTTCTACTCGAAGGTCACAATGGCGGAGACGCCGCTGGTAAGGTGATTCAGTCTTTTGGTGAAGTAGTTATCGGCGGGAGCTACGTTGTCGGTATCGTGGTGTTCGTGATCTTGATGATCATTAATTTTGTGGTCATCACCAAAGGGGGCGAACGGATTTCAGAAGTATCAGCGCGCTTTACTCTGGACGCCCTACCAGGGAAACAGATGGCCATTGATGCAGACTTAAATGCAGGCGCTATCGATCAGAAAGAAGCCAAAACTCGACGTTTAGAAGTAGGAGAAGAAGCGGAGTTCTACGGCGCAATGGACGGTGCCAGTAAGTTCGTTCGTGGTGATGCGATTGCTGGGCTATTAATCCTGTTCATCAACTTAATCGGTGGGGTTCTAATAGGAATATTTGAGCACAACCTAACCGCAGAAGCAGCTTTCCAAACCTATGCCCTACTGACCATTGGTGATGGTCTGGTTGCACAAATTCCATCGCTGTTACTGGCCACATCCGCCGCTATCATCGTGACGCGAATTAGTGATAACGATAACGACATGGCACAAACGGTGAAAAGGCAGTTACTTGCGTCACCGAACAATTTATACATGGCTGCGGGAGTCATGTTTGTTATTGGTAGCGTACCAAACATGCCGCACTTAGCCTTTTATACCTTTACCGTATTGTTAGCGTTTGTCGGTTGGAGACAATCTAAATTTCAGCATGTTACGCCCGATACAAGCCCCGATTTAGATACGCTTCCTCAGCCTCATCAAGAAAATACGATTGATTGGAGCATTATTCCCAACGTGGATGTGATTGCCCTGTCGTTAGGCTTCAAGTTAGTTCCTTTAGCAAGCTCTCAAAAGGGCGGTAACCTGATTAAGAGTATTCGTGGCAGCCGAAAAACACTCAGTGAACAAATAGGCTTTGTGATGCCAGAGGTGGTGATAACCGACAACCTCTCACTCAAGCCTTCCGAATACGCCATTAGCATTGATGGCGATGAGATTGAGCGTGGCGAGGTTTATGCCGATAAAGCGATGGCAGTAGGCAACCATATTGAGCATCCAGATCTCGATGGCATTGTTGGCATCGACCCAGCCTATCAACTTCCAGCGCTATGGATTAAAAAAGGGGATAAAACCAAGGCGATAAACCATGGATTTCAGGTAATTGAGGTGCATGATGTCATCGCGACTCACGTCAGCAAAGTGTGCAGCGAACACCTAGACAACATCTTCAATTATGATGACGTGAAAGCCCTCAACCAACGACTTGCTATGCAGCATCCTGAGCTTGCAGAGAACCTAGCAAGCGTCATTAGCCCTAACCTACAGATGCAGGTCGTCCGCCAATTGCTGGCTCAACAAGTGCCTATCATTAACGTGAGGACCATCGCCAACACCATTATTGAAAGCGTCGACACCATAAAAGACCCAATCTTGCTGTCTTCTAATATCCGGGTCGCGTTAAAACGAACCATCGTCAATTTGATCTCGCCAAACAGCAAGACCATCCATGCTTTCATTATCGGGGCAACCTTAGAAGGAGAGTTAAAGGGCGCGATCTCTTTGAGTCAGCAAAGCGACCCCAATATTCCTCTGGACTCGATTCCCGTTGAACCGACGATCTTGCAGAAATTCCAAAATCGCATGCCGACCATAGTACAAACCATGCAGAGCCAAAACCTACCACCGGTCATCGTAGTGCCTCCCACCACTCGCCCTATGATAGCCAAGTTAGCCAAGGCCTTTGCCAAAGAGCTGATTGTGCTGAGTTACAATGAGATCCCAAATGAGTATGGATTAAATGTGTTAGGGGATGTGGAGTAAATAATAATTCGCTCATTGAATCTGATTTTAGAACACACGAACTCTGTTTTTTTCAATGACGACGCCGCGTAGTAACTTTCCAGACTGTCGATTCTTAACAGAGACCGTGTCGCCTATCAGCCCACTTTCTAACGCCATTCCTAACGTTTCTAAACGTATACGATTCGATTGAAAAACCACATCCACAGAGTGCCCCTTTTCAACGTCATAATCCAAATACATAGAGGAAGTGGTCAACAAACCTCCCTTGTTCACTGAGCGCTTAATTTTGCTACCAACGATTTCGCTGGCCTTGAAGAACACTTTTTGGTCTTTGTAGAGTTTGACCGGTTCAATCGTAATATCGTCATGCGTTAGCCGTTGGCCTTTCTTAAGTGCTTTATTAGCTGTCGCAGTCCAGACGGTTATTGTCGACGTTGAGGTCGCAGAAAGGGTCCATCTCTCAGGCGCACAGCGCACATTCCACTTTTGTTTGCCAAGCTTGATCTTGCTTCTATGGGTCACTTCAACAGACTCAGTACAGGGCGGTAACTGATGAATAGCCCGAGAAAAACGCAGCTGAACATCGAGTTGGTACTGTTGGGGATAGCGGTAGCGAATGGTTTGCTCAATGAGCGAATGGATTTGAGTGGAGAGTTGTTGTTCAAGTGCAATGCTATCTGATTCTGCATTCACCTTGGTCACACAACCATAGACGAGCAGCAATGTACCAGCTAGCTTTAATAATCTAACCATACACCGCCTCAGCCTAAACATTGACTCTTAATTGATGCTTACCAAGCGCCTCTTCCATTGCTTGATGCTGCATCACCATGACACTGCCTTGGCGTGCCAACTTGGTTTTACACTGGTTTATCGACTGCTCAATTTCCGCATCCAACGTTTGAACGCGTTGCAGTGCCTTTCCTTTAAGCCGAGCCTGCATGTTTTTTGCGTACTGTCGCTCCTTACAACCGAGTCTTTTGGCCAGAGTAAATCGCTTGGCGTCAGCGTCAGCTAGCCGTTGAGTCAGTGATGTGACCGCTTGATTGAGGGATTCCAGCTTCTGATACTCACGACTCAATATCGCAGCACGAATATCATCTAAACGTACAGATAACTCGCCCGACAAAGCCAGCACATGCTGACCATAGGTAATATAACCAATCAGGTCACTTCTACGTTCCATGATCCAGTCTCGTAATGACTTTCGCTAACTCATCCATATCAAACACTAACTCTCCCGCGGAAATTTGCGCTTTTATCTGCTCGACTTTAGCCGTATCGATATCGTCTACACCGTCAAAAAGACTCTTGGTATTATCGAGTAACTCCACTTCATGCTGAGAGAGGTTAATCGGCTTCACCTTCGCTTTTTGATCGGGCTCGGTTTTTTTGTTTTGAACCACATCTACCTGAGTATGAGGCACAACGTGTTTCACATTGTCGACCTTAATTTGACTCATCTCTGCCTACCCATTTTGCTGCACTACTAATTAACTATAACGGCAGTATTTCGTCTCTGTTTCACCTTTTTCTCAATAGTTTGATTACATTGTCTCTGGTTGGCCCACTAAAGCCGCGATGAATTGACCTAAGCGACAGCTCTGGGTTACTCACTAACTGATGCTTAAAACTGCCTAATTTTTGCAACTCGGGGTGTGAACAAAACGCGATAAGCTGGTCAGCTTTTTGCCTTTTCATTTTCAACATTTTCGATAATGCCAAATACAGTTTATTAACCCGTTCAAGCAAGGCGTCGATTTGTTGATTTGAGCGCGGCTCATTGACCAACAAGCGACTGATGTCGTCCAACACGGGATAGCGAGCTTGAGCCGGCACCGCAATCGGAGGCCCTTCAGCATACCGACCACCTTGGCCTGAAACGAAAACCTGCCCATCCCACAAACGCCATTGTTGGTCTCGAATACCGATCACAAACTCTTGTTGTTCATTGATTCTGAGCTGCAAATGCGCATAAGCAAACATCATCTTGAATTGTTCTAGCAATACCTCTCTGTCTTCTGAACGTTCAAACGCCAACGGTATCAAGCGATTATTGATGTACAGAGAAACAACCTCATCGCGAAACCGCTCTCGCTGTAAGTCGAGCCCCGGAATCGTAAATTCGATAAAAGGATTATCGCCTTGAATCGGTGCAAAACTTGAGTCCACGACATAGTCACCAAACAATCTTTTCTGACTCCAAAACACCAATTTTTTCTTAATCACATCAATGTGATTGGCTTGTTCTGGGCTGTACTGGTTCAGTTCTGCTAACTGGCGCAGCTTAATCAATTCGCTCGCCACAGTTCGTAGCACTTCCCCCGCCATCATAAGCCTGCTGTACATTTTGTGAGAATCGGCAACCTCAGCAATCAGCTTAGGCCTTTCTTGCAAGTTCATTTGCACCATTTTCTGCCTAACGAGTGCATTGTTCGGCTTGTTACTGGTTAGCTTTTCCGGCTTTTTAATTTTTCCCGTCGTTGTCGGATTCACCTGATTTTTGCGCTGCGTAATACCCGTGAGTTTCATACCACATCTCCGATTAGGTCAACCTTGGCTCGTTAGCAAAGTTCAGCTTGATGATCTCTTCCGATTGCATTTGTTTGACGATATCAATGATATCTTTACGTGCTTGCTCAACCTGACTGACCGGCACAGCACCAATGCGTACCAGATTTTCTTTGAGCTCTGTCGATACCCGTTGTGGCATAGAGTTGATGATGTAAAGGCGACAATCTTTATTGGTACCTTTGAGTGCATATGCCCATTGCTCCAGGCTGACTCTTTCGTTAATCAGGTTGATGGTTTCTAGGTCTTGATTAAATAGGGTGAAGAAATCAAACATCGCCTCTTCCACCAGCTCTGCGGCTTCAGCGTCTTGATCATGAAGGAATTGGAATAAATTGCTTTTGTCACCGGAATAACGGTTGATAAGGTTCGCGACCACTTTCGAACCCTGCAGGCTGGCAGACCCGCCGCTGTGATAATTGACTTTGCAGCGATCGATAAGGTCTTTTAGTGTCTCCATCAGACCAGAGGTTAACACCTGTGTCTTAGAGATTTGCAGGATTAACGCATGGCACTCTTGTTCCTCATACTCCTCCATAACACGACCGCTGTATTCCAAAGGGAGGTGGGCAATCAATAGCGCTTGCAGGTTGATGTGCTCTTTCTTGAGATCATTGACCAAAAGCTCCGGAGGAATCCATGCCAGCTTTTCAGCATGTGAGCGGATCTCATCGCCATAAATCTCCGACACAAGATCTCTCGCCAAATTGCCGTTTAACGTCTTTTCCAACACATTGGTGATGTATTGTCGTGTCCCGCCGAGAATCCCGGAGTGCTTACGAAAATCATCAAAAAAGCCCGACAAAGAGACCAGCGCATCTTTGGCTTTGATGTCCTTCATTTTACTCATGGCATGCGTGATCTGTTTGATCTCTTCATGAGTGAAGCCTTTGAGTACTTCAGAACCGATGTCCTCTCCCATCGTCAACACCAACATCGCGACGCCGTCCACTGATTGATAGGTTTGTTTGCCATCCATGCACCTTCTCCCTACTGACTTTTATTTGATTCGTTATGCTTGTATCCAAGTACGTAAAATCTCAGCCACCCTATTCGGGTCTTCTTTTGCGATTAATTTGAGATGTTTAATTTGAACTTCGAGTGGGCTATCCGCAGATGGCAAGTTGTCATCAAGCGCCTTAATACCGGTTGCATCAATACCTAACGATTCCAGTTTGGATTGTAAGGCTGCATCAGCGGCACGCTCTTCTTTGGTAATGACGTCATCGTATTCCATGCTTTCCGCTTCCAGCTCTTCTTGCTCCGCTGACTTAGTAAGGTATTGTGCTAGAGGTCGCAGCACCACCATGATCATCAAGCCACTGAGCATCACTCCAAGTAGATATTTAAGAGGCTGCATAATATGCGTGTTCTCAAACCAAGCAATCGGGGCTTGCTCTGGAATACTGGCAATCACAAAAGGGAAGTGAGTGATGTGAATGCTGTCGCCGCGCTCTGTATTGAACCCTATTGCCGACCGAACCACATTCTCAACATTAGTAAGCTCTTCAGGTGTCCAAGTTTGATTGGGGTTCGCTAAATCGTTCACCACAATAGAGACAGAGAGGTTTTGCAATACACCTTGCTGGTGCTGAGTATGGCGAACCTTGCCACTCACCGCATAATCACGCGATGTTTCACTTCGATTGACCTTGGCGTTAGGCTCTGGTTGAGGCTCTCCATCGGTCACTGGTGGTGTGTTGCTCAATGCCCCCGGAATCCCGAGCGCCATCGACGACTCGTTCATGTCACTCAATAAGGTCTCTTTTCGAACCACAGGATCAGCGTAGATTTCTTCTGTTTCTTCAACCTTAGAAAAATTAATATCACTGGCAATTTGAACTCGAAAGTTGGCTGCACCGAGAATTGGGGTCAGCATGTCAGTCGCTTGAGCGACCAAGTTTTTTTCAAGGTTACGCTTGTAATCGGATTGCTTGCCAGTCGTCACGGTAATGTCCCCAACCGTCGCATCATTTGATAACAAACGACCATGTTGATCGACCACTCGCACATGTTCCGATTTAAGTCCAATAACCGCACCAGACACTAAGTTAATGATGGACTCAACCTGAGTCGGCTTAAGATCCATTCCATTGATAATATGTACAATCACCGAGGCTCTCGGCTGCTCAGCGTCATCACGCATAAACAAACTTTCCTTCGGTATGGCCAAATGAACACGAGCCAAGCTCACTGCACTCATGGTGGTGATACTGCGCGCTAACTCGCCCTCTAGAGCATGGCGATAGCGAGCATTTTCCATAAACTGACTCTCGCCGAGGCTCTTTGAGCTATCTAGCGAATCAAAGCCACTCGGCAATTGTTCTTTTAAGCCTTTAGACGCCAATATCATGCGGATTTTGGCGACGTCACCTTCGGGAACCAGTATTTGCCCATCGTCCTGACTCAACTGGTAACGTATTGATTCCTCATCCAACATTTGCAGCACTTGGCTAGAATCGAAGTTCGCTGATTTGCTATAGAGAGGTCTAAACCGTTCTGATGACGTCCACAACATAATCACGATGATCGCCGCAGTAATCGTCGCAAAAATAGTGATGATAATGACGTTGCGTTGTGAACTTTGCCAAAACCTCGTGAGCCAACTAGAGGCCTCAGTGAGCTTCTCTTTGGCTACTCCCATATTATTGGTCAACGCGGGTTGAGTTTCTGCTTCTGCTGCCATCGCTAATCCCTAGCCTAAATTGGCATTTTTATGATGTCTTGAAAGTTGGACACCATCTTGTTGCGCACTTGCATCAATGCATTAAATGAGAGCTGAGCTTTCTGTGATGCGACCGTCGCTCCCAATAAATCATCGCTTTTACCTAACTCAACGGCGGTGATTTTTTCCGAAGCATGAGATTGGTATCTATCTACGGTATCGAGCACACTTTTCAAGGTGTTGCTGAACGCCAGTGAATTATCGGATACCGGGTTAACCGTGTGATTGTCATGCGTGATGCCTCTCACCATCGCTCCCGTGACAGCCTGGTTAGAGAACGGATTACTGGCAACCTCTTGCTGCTGCTCTATCTTCCCTAACATTGCTTGTTGCATTTGGACTGCAGTCATCTTTTCCATTGTTTACCCTCGCGGTTGCATCATTTGCGCACTAACCGAATCTCTACGCGACGATTCTTATCCCGACCTTGCTGAGTCGTGTTGTCATACTTAGGATAACGATCACCGTGGCCACGTATCTCAATCATTTTCTTTGACACGCCATTGCCCATAAACCACTGCGCAACGTCGGATCCTCTCTGCTTTGAAAGTTGTAAATTAGCGACGGAATCACCGGAATTATCGGTGTAACCATCAATCAAGATTCTAATGATTCTCGAGTCTCGTTTGACCAAAGTGCTGATGTCATTAATGGTGCGTTTCTGCCCTTCGGTGAGTGACACCGCCCCTTGCTGAAAGCGCAATTCGACTCGACGCGCATGCTGGAAGTTAACCGGCGGCAAGCCATAACGGCACTCATTAAATTGATCTAAAGCTGGCTTAAAGTTGGTGGTTGGGAAATAGACATCAAAGTCCATCGCATTAACGTTAAACCAAGCGCCACTTGCCATATCATCCAACATCAAGGTTGCGCCATCGTCTGTCACGAGAGCGGCCCCTTGCTTGTTTACTCTTTCGATGGTGGTTGTTGTGTAAGACTGGGACGTTCCCCAAACAGGCTCTGTAGTATTGAATGACGTTGATGTCGGAAGTGAACGCACACCACGCTTTTCCACTCTGACCTCCATCGGGCTTGCCGCCAACAAAATGAATTGCACAGAAAAGCCGGTGTGGGGATCGAAAGAGTTCAATTCACACTGATCGACAGACTCTGTGAATCGCCACTCGACACTATCGAACGGAACAATGTAGCGCTGCGCCAAAACCTGAGTCGACAGCATCACTCCCCAGCCTATTAGCAAAACGCCTAGCATCTTGCCAAGGGCACGGCGAAAGACAGAGGAAGTGCCCAAGCTAGCGGTTGCCCAAAAGTACTTATTCATAACAAATCAAACAGTGAAATTCCGGCAACACGCGCAAAGGTTTTTTGCGTAGCTTCTAGCGCGATCATACCTTGGTTAAGTTCAACGGATGCCTCTGCATAATCGAGTTCCTCTAGCTCAGAGCGAACGGTTTCTGCAAAGAACACCATATCGATACTGGTATCTTTCAACCTGTCTAAGGCGTTGTATTGACTCCCAATATCAGTTAATGAAACCAACAAGCTTTGATGAAGCGCTTGGTTGGTATTGAGCGCGTTATCTAAAGCAGCAGTAAATCCCCCAGTTGGAAGCTCCAATTCTGCTATCGCATTGTCTAAATCAGTAAAAATTGCACTGCTACCTATGGTGTCGGTGATGGTTAAGTTACTCGGTACGTATTGATTATCACCGACCTTAGTCTCGCGATAATCTGAATTGGGGTTTAAGGCATAAGGCGGTGTTGTAGCGATCGCAGGGGTGCTGATATCCGTTCCTGAAAAGAGATAACTTCCATCATTGGCTTGGTTCAATGTGTTCAACATTTCCGTTTTGAGGGACTTAAGTTCTAGCACTATCCCCGCTCTACTCTGTGAATCAAGCGTACCGTTTTTCCCTTGTAGGAGCAGTTCGTTCACTTGTTGAGAGAGCTCCTCAAGCGTGTTGACGTTAGTTTCGTAGCGCGTCAGCTGTGACTGCACGTTTTCAATATTGCGTTGGTACTGCTGATTGTCAGAGACGGTCTTTTTGAGCCCTTCAAGGCGCACAGCGGCAATCGGGTCATCGGATAAATGATTGATCTTCAGCCCGGTCGACATTTGCTCAAAAACTTTGTTCAAGCGGATATTGTTGTCCATTAATGAACGCTGCATCACCGCGTTAAATTGGGAGTCCGTTACACGCATCACTTTTCTCCTAGAATGCTCTTAGCAAGGTCTGAAACATCTGATTCGCCGTACTAATAATTTTCATGTTGGCCTCATAAGCGTTGAGGTACAGCAGCATGTTGGCGGCCTCTTCATCGGAATTAACCGCACTGACACTGTCTCTCGCCACTTGCGCGTCTTCCATGCTGACTTGAGCTGCCGTTGCCTCGCTCTGCGCCTGTCGAGTGAAAATACCGATATCACCGAGTAACCCTGAATAGGCGCTGTAGGGTGTTTCTCCCACCACAGAGCCATTGGTTAGTGGTGTTTGTGACAACATCGATAGGTCTTTCAACACATCGCCGTTTCCGGCAAGGGTCGCACTCGATGAAAAGGCTAAGTCTTGTGCAGTGAGGTTAGGATCAATCGCCAAAGATAAGGCTTCACTGCCTGGGGTGTAGGTAAACAAGTTCTGACCAGCTACACCATTAAGATCAAACCCTGAACTCAATGCCGTATTCACTCCATCAGCCAAGCCTTTGGCAAGATCTGCTAACAGCGTTTGGATGGGATCGTATTGGTTCGTTTTTAGCGCTTCGAGCGCCCCTAACTCTCCACCTAACGAAGCATCAACAGGCGTCGTCATCGACTGAAAGGTAATGTTCAGATCTGTGCTGTAAGGATCGCCACTGGATAGGTCTCGCTCAAGCGATGCGGCATAACCACCAATTACTAAAGGCTGACCGTTTGGTGTCGAGAGTTCGACGCCGCCATTGGTGTAGATCACCTTAACATCGAGAGACTTAGCGAGTTCATTGAGGTGTTTATCCATCGCATCTTGTAAGCCACCAATGCTCTTGCCGAGCAGCGCATCTTCTTGCAGTTTTTGGTTTAGGGAAGCGATGCTTTCTAATTGACTATTCACGTGGGTAACCAGTGCGCCATAACGCTCACTTTGCGCGGCTTCTTGCTGACTCAACTGCGCAGATACGGCGTTAAACTGCTGCGCTAAAGCATCAGCATTTGTCAGTACTTGCTGGCGAAAAGCGACGCTTTCAGGTGTCACACTGGCCTCATCAATGGCAGCAAAAAATCCGTTCATTCCCTGTGTGAGGCTAAGCCCATCAGCTCCTAACAAGTTCTCCAAATTGGACAAACCATTAAAATAGCTTTGGCTATATTGGGCAGATTCCGTCGCTTCTCTTAGTCGATTAATAGACGATTGATCGGCAATCCGCAGGATATCGCTAACCTCAACGCCAGAGCCTAAGTTAATACCATTCACGGCATTGCCAGATAAACTGGCTTCCATCGTCACGATTTGACGGCTATACCCAGGGGTATTCACATTAGCGGTATTTTGCGCCGTTGTATTGAGAGCTACACGGTTGACGAGTGCGCCACTTAATCCAATGTTGGTCATTCCCATTACTGATTCTCCTTATCAAAAGGTCGGCCGATAACTTGTGATGACAACTGTTTAAAAATCATCTCGGCTAATCCAAACGACGATTGACGACTGATTCGTTGTGCAAGCTGAGTATCTAGCATGCCCTGAAACATATCGTCTGATTTCATCGACAACGGATTATCTTTGTCACTAAGCCCCTGGCTGGCAGAGCGCATTCGGGTCAGCATTTGTTGTAAAAACAACGCCTCAAACTGCTGTGAAGCCGCTAATAATCCTGAGGCAGAATTGTCATGCTTCAATTTAGCAAGCGCGTTGTTGTCTAAGTAAAAGTTGGTAATTGCTTGGCTCGAACCTGCACTGCCTTTCGCCATATGCACCGTTTCAGGCGCTCTGTTCATCATTAATTTTGCAAATGGCAGCGGATGATCAGCATGTTTAATCGACGCTGCCATTTTTGGGTTGTCCAGTATTGGCGCCGCTTGGTTACTCGATATCGGTTCAAGCGCCACGTGAGTCAAAGCCGTTAGATGCGTCATTAGATCACCACCAAATCACCGTTAATGGCACCTATCTCATCGAGTGCCTGCAAAATTTGCATAAGCGCTTCTGGTGTCGCACCAATGTTGTTAATCGCATCAACGATCTCTTGCAGATTGGTCCCTTTCGGCCAAACCATAGTGGTCCCATCCTCCTCATCAACACTCACTTGAGAGTTCTGAATAATCGCGGTTTCTCCAGCAGTATTGAAAGCACCACCAGGCTGAGAAACAGATTGAGATTCCAATATCGTCACGGTAATCCCGCCTTGGCTGACCGCCGCTTCAGACACCGTCACGTTCTGGCTGATCACCACAGTTCCGGTGCGAGAGTTGAACACGACCTTAGGCAGTCGTCGCCCCTCATCAACCTCAAGCTCTTGAATCATGGCAACAAACATCACTCGGTCTTCGCTATCAATCGGGGCAGAGACTTGGATCTGACCTTTATTGAGCGCTTTGGCTACCTGCCCGCCGAACATCTTATTAATGGCTTTGGAAACATTGAGCGCGGTTTCGTAATTCGGTTGTTTGAGTTGCAAGCGTATCGTTGGCTCTAAATCAGTACCGGTCGAGACCTCACGCTCCAAGGTCGCACCATTGGGAATACGCCCGACGGTCGGTGTGTTTCTTGTAATGCTGGTTCCGTTTTCACCGGTAGCATTGAAGCCACCAACAACTAGGCTGCCTTGTGCTATTGCGTAAACTTCGCCATCGATACCTCGTAATGGAGTCAGCAATAAGGTGCCGCCGCGCAAGCTTTTTGCGTCCCCCAATGAAGACACCGTCACCGTAAGGGTTTGACCTGCTCCTTGGTGAGGCTCCACCATGGCTGTGACACTAACGGCGGCGACATTTTTCAGTTTAGGGTTGGTGGAATCATCCAGTTGCACCCCAAATTGTTTGATCATGTTAACCACTGATTGTTGCGTGAACTTCACTTGCGATTTATCACCAGACCCGTCCAAGCCGACAACTAATCCATAGCCAATAAGTTGGTTTTGTCTGTCTCCATACACCTCTGCGACTTCAGCAATCGGCCGCGCTGCATCGACCACCGAAGTAAAACAGAGCAAGCACCAAGGCAACGCCAACGAGGTTAAGTAGAAGCGAATTAGGGATTTCATTAGAATGGCATCCATGGCGAATTGAAGAACTGGGTCAACCAACCTGCAGTATTGGTATCAGCAAACGAGCCGCGGCCAGCATAAGTGATTCTTGCATCAGCGATTCGCTGGGAGGAGAGGGTATTGTCTGCCTGAATATCATCAACCCTGACATTGCCGGTCAGACGAATATATTCGTCCCCTTGGTTCAGCTTGAGCCACTTTTCACCTCTTACCCTAAGCACACCATTGGGCAAGACGTTGTAAACGGTGACAGTAATAGAGCCTGACAAGCTGTTGCCTTGCTTTGAGGCAGCAGCACCATCAAAATCACGGGTGGCATCAACGGAAGCGCTCACGTCATCAAACGTCTTGTTGCCCAATGTGGGAGCGGTAATGTTGGCACTGGAATCTTTGCCATATTGAGTTGAGGCACTCTTATCTGACTCTGTCTTTTCATCCAACAACACCGTTAAAATATCGCCCACACGGTACGCTCTTCGATCTTGAAACAGGGTCATCGAGGTGGTGCCCGTATAAAGGCTGCCTTTGCTGACTCTTGTCACTTGATAGTCCAGCTCTGGCGGTGCATACGCTTCATCATTCGGCGATGGTGGAATAAAATCGTCTTGGCGACCAGCACAGCCGGCAACCATCACCACCAGCAAGGTAACTACGGTAAGGTAATAAATCACACAGATTGCATGCGCCTTACCCAACCCTGGCTTAATTGACTTTTCCATGTCAGAACTCCCTAACGACCATCGCTATTCGCTCGTTAAAACGAAAGCTATGATTGTTGCGCGATGTACTGCAGCATCTCATCGGCTGCGCTGACCATCTTGGCGCTCATCTCATAAGCGCGTTGGGTGGCGATCATATCGACCATCTCTTCCACCACCTGTACGTTCGACCCTTCAAGTGCTCCTTGTTTTAATTGGCCTGAACCTTCTGTTCCGGCGACGAGCTCGACCGCTTCACCTGAACCTTCAGTTTCAATAAATAGGTTTCCCCCTTGAGCAGAAAGCCCCGCAGGATTCATGAATTTAACGATGGTGATTTGCCCTAGGTCTTCAGGGTTAACTTGGCCCGGTATCGTGGCGCTGACCACACCATCAGCAGTAATGCTGACTAGGGTCGCTTCTGGAGGAATGACAACTTCAGGAATCAAAGGATAGCCTTGCGTGTTGACTAGCTGCCCATCAGAGTTAGTTTGAAATTGCCCATTTCGGGTATAAAGCAGTTCTCCTTCTGAGTTCTCTATCTGGAAAAAACCATCACCCAAAATAGCTAAATCAAACTGTTGATTCGTATTCTGAATATTCCCTTGGGTAAACACTTTCTCGGTGCCGACTACTCGAACACCATTACCAAGCTGAATACCTGTAGGATGTTCATTGAGCTCTGTGGTTTCGGTACCCGCTTGTTTGTCGACGCTATAAAAAAGATCTTCGAACACCACGCGGTCACGCTTGAAACCTACCGTATTGATATTGGCAAGGTTGTTCGAAATAGCCGTCATTTTTGCATCTTGTGCGGCCATCCCGGTTTTGGATATCCATAAGGCACTGTGCATAATTCCCTTCCTTAAGCTTTGAGAAGCTTATTGCCTATCTGAGCGATTTCATCTGCAGATGCCATCACTTCAATTTGCATTTCGTATTGTCGAGTCAGCGACATAATGCTAACCAGCTCTTCTAAACTGGAGACATTACTCGCTTCTAAATAACCAGAACGAACCTGAACGGTAAAATCTTCAGCCAATGCTTGCCCGCCTTTCGGAACAAAATGACCACTGGCATGCATGGTCATTTGCTCATTCTCAGGCTTAACCAGCTTAAGGGCGCCAACCTCTAGCGACGCCTCACCACCAATTGGGGTAATAGACACCAACCCGTTCGAGCTAACCGACACAAACTCAAAATCTGGTAACACCATTGGACCTTCTGTCGACATCACCCGACGCTCACCAAGATAGAGTTGCCCATTACCATCCAATCGAAAATTACCCGCCCGGGTAAAGAGCTGAGCAGGTTCATCTTCTAGCCCTTCGAGCGTAATAAAGCCATCACCATTGATCGCAATATCCAATGGTCGCTCTGTACGTATATCTTCACCCTGAGCAAAGTTATTAATCGATGAGTTGGTTCTGGAAGTAACGGAAGTCAGAAAGCCTGAGCCCTCAAGGCGCATCGGTGTTGAGTGCTCCATTAAGGCTTTAAAACCTACGGTGTCCGCATGTGACAGATTATTTGCGCGAACGTGCTGAGCGAGCATGGTTCGCTCTGCACCTTTCGCTGCACTGAATAGAATAGGATTCATAGCGCTACACCACGTTGAACAAGGCTTGCGTCAATTGATCCGATGTCGATATCGACTTGGTATTGGCTTGATAGTTACGCTGAGCCGTCATTAAGGCCACCAATTCAGACGTCAGATCGACGTTAGAACCTTCGAGCGCACCAGAAGTCAAATCACCGAATACCCCACTGCCCGCGGTGCCAAGAACTGGCGTACCGGAGCTGAAGCTTTGCAACCAAGCTGTATCACTGGTTTTGATCATGTTTTGAGGAGAAGCAAAGTCGGCAAGCACCACCTGACCTTGCAATTGAGATTGGCCGTTGGTGTAGGTCGCAAATATACGGCCATCGTTTTCCATACGAACACTGGCATAGTCACCAGAGGTATAACCATTCGGGCTATTTTTGGAGACAACGAAGTCACTACCAAATTGAGTGACCGCAGCAAGGTCAATATTAACCGTAACACTGTTCGCCCCATTCGCAGGGTCAAAACTGACTGAATAATTTCCCCCAGACGAAATGGTGCCATCGGCATTAAAAGTAAAGTTTGCTGTGTCTGTTGCAGTTGGTGACGCGGCAGGTATCAAGGCATCAGCGCCATCAATCGCTTTACCATCGACCAAAACATGGACATCCCAATCATTGGATGCACCTTTTACAAAGTACTGACTCACCGTATGTGGGTTACCCAGAGAGTCATAGACTGGAGTGGTATAGGAATGGTTGTAGGTGGATGAATCACTGTAATCAAATGCGGTGGCGGGAACTTGCTCTCTGGCATCTAAATTGGCAACAAACTCAATGGCATCTGTTTCCCTAGCCTGCAAGGATGCAGTACTGATCTGCACGGTGCCTACCGACCCCAACAGCAGGTTATTATTGCCATCAACCGAGTAACCTTGCAGTGCCGCACCACTATTTGCTGTGATCACGCCATCGGCATTCATGTTGAAAATACCAGAACGGGTATAGAGGGTTTGCCCTTTACTGTCTTCAAGCACAAAGAAGCCATTACCACTCAATGCCATATCCAGAGATCGCCCTGTACCTGTAACCGTTCCACTTTTTTCAAAGTTTTGCGAAACCCCAACCACTTCAACGCCACCAGCTTCACTGCCGCTATAAACGGAAGCAAACTCGGTTCTCGACTCTTTAAAACCTGTCGTAGAAACATTAGCAATATTATTCGAAATGGTGTTCAGCTCTGAGTTCGAGGCATTAAGCCCGCTCAGTGCAATACTAAAACTCATAATGTCTTCCTCTTCACGCTAAAGAGGCTATCTCCGCAGGTTTACTTAGCTAGCGAAGAACGACAGCCGCCATCTTACTTACTTTAAAAAAACAAACTAAAACCGGCAAAAGCCGAAAAATATAGCGAAAATCTTTTAACCTATTTCAAACTTTACTCATTTGAGAAGGCAGCAACGTCATAAAACGCCACCATGCCAACTCCCTTTACCTGCAAGTGACTGGTACCACCGATTAGAGGTGTCGTCACATGTTCCACTTGGCCATGCTGATAAATCGATGGCTGATAATCTTGTCCACTGTCCAATTTGATACGCATTTGGTACTCACCCGTCAGCCCCATGGCTTGCGCATCCAATGTGTAATCCACTCGCCCTGCACTGTTCGGGCCAAGGTTCATCGACTTAACGTTGCCAAGTGAGTCAACTAACTCCAGTATCACGGTATTCGATGGCGCCTGTAACTCAACGTATCCCGCATGCTGATCAACACCCGATGCAGACAAGCGATCACTTTTTACCGTCACTGTTTTATCAATCAGCGCGGCGGTGCTAAGCACTTGTAAATTATCGAGCATTGTCGAGTTGTTTTGCGTCAGTTGAACAAGGTTTTCTGTACTTTCAACCTGAGAGAACTGCGCCAACTGTGCGACATATTCCGTGCCGTCAGTTGGGTTGAGTGGATCTTGATTTTCAATCTGAGCCACCATTAAAGTAATGAACTCATTCTTTAATGCACTCGCACTATTCGGATTATCTTGAGGGGTGATCGTTGACGCAGACTCAATATTATTGACCTGCGCCGCACCGGATATCGTCGTCATGATGTAATTCCTCTGGCGTCATTGGCAGCAGTTACATTAACTACGCCAAAGCCCCATCAGTGATTGTTGCATCGACTTTACGTTGCCGAGCACTTCTACGCTGGCTTCAAAACTACGAGTAGCCGATATCATGTCAGCCATTTCGTTAACGACATTAATGCCAGAGTAATAAACATACCCTTCGTCATTGGAGAGAGGATTGTTGGGCTCATAACGGCCTTCCATCATTGAAGAGACTTCAACAACATCGGCAATGCGAATCGGCACCACACCTTGCTGTTGAGTTTGCTGTGCATTGAAGTGGTTATAGACTGCTGAGAAAATCGGTTTCAGCGGTTTATAGACTTTTGATGGGTCACCAGATACTGAATCGGCATTCGCCAAATTACTGGAGATAGTATTAAGCCTGACGGTCTGTGCACTCATCGCTGAGCCTGCCGTCTCGTAGATACCTAAGAAAGCCATGATGTCCCTACCTAATTCACTTATTGTCCCTTGATGGCAGACTTTATCCCGTTGATCTTAGACTGCAAAAACGCAAGGCTCTGATGATAATCCATCACATTTTTTGCGAACCTAGCTTGCTCATTTTCTAGCTCAACAGTGTTGCCATCTCGTGTTCTTTGCACAGGAATCCGATATTGAGCCGTCGTACCTATGTACCAGTCTTTTGAGTGACCAATACCACTGAGTACCGCCTCGAATCTTAGATCCATCGCTTTGTAATTAGGCGTGTCCACGTTAGCAATATTGGAGCTCAATACTGCCGCTCTGTCCAAACGAAACTGCACCATTTTTGGGTGTACCCCAAGTGCATCGTCTAAGTGAATCATTGCCCTAGCCTCGTCGTTGTTTGGCCTTAATCCTTTTAAGAAGTAGGCCTTTAACTTTTTATATTTTCTCTCACAACCGAAGTTGAAATGAGATTGCTTTAACCTATAGTTAGGATTAATTAGCGTGTCAAATTTGAGAATGACCGCAAAAACCAACAATTGGTACTTGACATGAAGAAATTATCATTGACTGAATTCGGAAATCCGAGCATAAAAATGCGTAAGTTTCTGTTAAGACACTCAAGCCATTTCTCTACAGAAATTATTGATATTTTTAAGTTTAACTTTGCGGGCCGTCACGTAAAAGCGACGTTTTCAGAAGCTCGTCGACCTCCAGCAAATAGCATCAAAACCGTTCTTCATATTGAGGAATTTGGGCATGTTTTTTTCTTTATTGCGCCACAAGCTGCCGATATTCTGCTACACAAGCACCTCAACAACCCGTTACCACTCAAGAAATCAAAGCGTAGCAATAACGACATTGCGCTAACCCAAACCCACCTAAGGCTTTTTCAAAAATTCGCCATGGCGATAACCAACGCGCTGACTGCCGATGCCAATCACTACGCCATTGAGCACACCGACCATCAGCCCTCTGACATTGGTGTCACCATTACGTTTGAGTTCGACGACCAACAGCTCGATCTGACCTTCATGATCGACAACAAATACGTGAAAAAGCTGCGCGACATGATGGAAAGTAACGAAACCTTTGATCGGGAAGAGATACTCGACAACTTACGCTATCAGCCCGTTGAACTAGGGTGCGTCATGCTTCACCGGCAATGCACGCTCCATGAGCTTTCACAGCTGAAACCCGGGGACTTTATGCCCATGACCTTGTGCAAAAACCTCACGGTCAAGGTCAACGGACACCCTACTTTTTTTGGCAAACTTCAATCCATAAACTCTGAACTGGGAGTCGAAATCGATGGCTAACGACAAAGAGACACACAACATTGACAGCTCAATGAGCGACTTAAACCTTCATGGTGAATTACCAGATCTTGATGACTTAGATTTGGATGATCTTACCGACGACTTGGACTTGGGAGACGACAAAGAGCATATGAGTAACATCTCTCTGCTAAAAAGTATCCCTGTCGACATAACCGTTGAGGTTGCACGTAAGACATTGATATTAGATGAACTACTGAATTTAAAAGCAGGCAGTGTCGTGATGCTGGAAAAACATGAAGGCGACCCCGTCGATATCAAGATCAACGGCACCGCGTTTGGCACGGGGGAGATAGTATCCAAGAATGGTCAGTATGGCGTTAGATTACTGAGCATCATCAAGAAACCAAGTAAGTAGCTCCTTTGAATAACGCAAAGAGTACGATGCCAAAACGAATATTCTTCACGCTAGCTTTTGCGTTATTCGCGAGTACATCGCACGCAGAAGGGCTGACGATTCTCAGTGAAACAACCACATCTGACGGCACTGAATACAGCATTAAATTGCAGATTCTAATCCTGATGACATTACTGAGCTTCGTTCCAGCTTTCGTGATCATGTGCACCAGCTTCACGCGAATCGTCATTGTCTTGGCCATTTTAAGGCAAGCGCTCGGCCTACAACAAACGCCGCCAAATCAGGCACTTGTGGGGATTGCACTCATTTTTACTTTGCTGATCATGAGGCCAGTCTGGACCAAGATTTACGATACCGCTTACATTCCATACTCGAACGATGAAGTGTCCTTGATGGAAGCGTTAGCCACAGCAGAAAAGCCGCTGCGTCGATACATGCTGGACCAAACGCAACGTAAGGCACTCGAACAAGTCTCCAAAATAGCAGGCGAAAGCTCCATAGAGTCCGATCAGGATATTCCCTTCTTAGTATTACTGCCGGCTTATCTACTGAGCGAGCTAAAGGCTGCCTTTCAAATTGGCTTTATGTTGTTTTTGCCCTTTCTGGTCATCGATTTAGTGGTGGCTTCTGTTCTGATGTCGATGGGGATGATGATGCTGTCGCCCTTGATTGTCTCTCTGCCTTTTAAACTGCTGGTATTTGTCATCGTCGATGGCTGGGGCTTACTCATGGGGAGTTTAGCCAACAGTTTTTGGATAAGTGGATGAGTCCGGAAGAAGCCGTCACTCTGGTAAGCCAAGCAATCTGGCTGATCATTCTTATGGTGTCGGTTCTTATCGTGCCTAGCCTTGTCGTGGGTTTGGTCGTAGCAATTTTCCAAGCGGTAACTCAAGTCAATGAACAAACCCTTAGCTTCCTTCCTAGGCTATTAGTAACTCTGTTATGCATAATTCTTTCTGGCCATTGGTTATTACAAGAGATCAACGACCTATTCTTGTTTATCTTCAATACAATACCAAGCAAGGTTGGCTAGCCCTGATGCAAATAACCTTTACTGATATCACCCAATGGCTAGGGGTACTCTGGTGGCCATTTGTCCGATTTACTGGGCTTTTTCTTATCGCACCATTTTTTGGTGATAACGCGATACCGGTAAGAGTTAAGTTGCTGTTTGCTTTTATTTTTTCTTTGCTTCTCGCTCCCTTAGTGAAGGAGGTTCCTCCATTTAACCCTTTCAGCATCGACACTCTACTGTTCTCTTTTTACCAGCTCATATTTGGGTTTTTAATTGGCTTTGCGGTGATGATATTTTTCACTATTTTTTCAATTGCGGGGCAGGCGATTTCCATGCAAATGGGGTTAGCCATGGCAATAATGAATGACCCTGCCAACGGCGTCAGTATCGCCATCATTGGCAGAATCATGTTCATCACCTCAATGCTGCTTTTCCTATCTTTAGATGGACACCTAGTGATGCTGCTTGTGTTTAAAGAAAGCTTTGAATATTGGCCTCTCAATTCAGCCTTCCCTTTCAACAGCATTGAATACGTATTGAAAATGGTCTCTTGGATGTTTGCGACCGGCTTACTGGTAGCGGTGCCTGCTATTGTCGTGATGCTATTGAGCAACATCACGTTTGGTCTAATGAACAAAGCGGCACCGTCTCTTAATGTCTTTGCACTTGGTTTTCCAATGACCATGCTACTTGGCTTATTCGCATTAATGGCCTCCCTAACCGGTATCGGCGATCACTATTTTGATCTGGTATTAGAGTTGAACCAGCATCTGCACTATATGTTGAGGCTGCCTAATGTCTGATCATCAAGACTCCGGAGATAAGAGTGAACAACCCAGTCAGCATAAGCTCGCCAAAGCTAGGCGAGAAGGGCAAGTACCGCGCGCTAAAGAGTTCGTTTCTTCAATAACCCTTGTCAGCGTCGTTGCTTACTACGTGTTGAATGTAGACATGATTAAACAGACCTTCATTGAACTGTTTCTTGTGAGCTTTCAGTTTGATAGCCAAACGGTCAGCCAGCCAATGGCTATCGTTGAGTTAGTAGGCACCGCGCTTTTTTCGATGATCACGCTATTTTTCCCGCTACTGATTTATCAAATGATTGCCGCGATCGTCGGCTCAACGCTACTTGGTGGGTGGATATTCAGCCCATCTTTATTGATCCCCAAGTGGGAAAAGATAAGCCCACTCAAAGGACTGAAACGCATATTTTCCTCTCAATCGATCGTCGAACTGTTTAAGAACGTCATTAAGGTCTCTCTGTTCTTTACCCTACTGTATTGGGTAATATCGAGCTACATCTCGGTGATCACCAACCTAGTCAGTGCCCACTTTGATACCGTCGTACTTTCCGTAGCAACCATTACCATTGAGTACTTGGGTTACCTTCTTTTAATCGTCTTACTGTTTGGCTTATTTGATTTCCCTTATCAGCGGCATGAATTTACAAAACAGATGAAAATGACCAAGCAAGAGGTCAAAGATGAGCACAAAGACCAAGAAGGTAGGCCAGAGGTTAAAGCTCGAATCCGTCAGATACAAACTCAAAATGCCAAGAGAAGTGCCAATGAGCGCGTACCTAAAGCGAGCGTTGTGTTAACCAACCCAACCCGTTACGCCATTGCCCTAATTTATGATTTAAGCCAAGCAGAGGCACCGTTTGTTGTCGCGAAAGGGCAAGATGATGTGGCGCTTTACATTAGAGAACTTGCGACTAAAAATGAGGTTGAAGTCGTCGAGAGCCCTGCACTCGCTAGGGCGATTTACAACACCACTCAAATCGATCAAATGGTTCCAAACCAACTCTTTGTCGCGATAGCGCATATTCTAACTTATGTGAATCAGCTAAAAGCATGGCGCAAAGGCGAAAGAAACAAACCCACCAGCTTGCCCCAATTCAACATCCCTAAATCATGGTCCGATCCAAACGATTAGGCCGCCACTCCACTAGTGAAACGCATAAAACTGTCGTTTTTGTTCAATACCTTCTTAAAGCAGTCGCCTAAACTTGCAGCTATTGAAACGACAGGAATTAACGCGATGTTAGACATCAAAAAAATCTCAGCACTTAGAGACTTGAGCGAACTTAAAACGGCTTACTTTGCTGAGTCAACAGCACCTCTTGATGGCATGTGGCACTTCGGCTTTGTACCTATGTCGGACCATTACGGCTTTTACGAAGGCGACAAACTTGTCGGTTATTGCGTATTGAATGGTGGAGGCTACTTACTTCAATTCTATCTAGCACCAACCGCCAACACCACTATTACAGACTTGTTCACCTTAATCGTAGAAAACAACAGCTCTGTGGTTGGTGAGGTGAAAGGCGCATTCGTGAGCACGGCTGAACCACAATATCTGTCACTATGCTTGGACAATACTGAGTCCTTCAAAGTCAACGCACTGATGTTTCGCCAGCGCCCAACAGCCGTCGAAAACAGCATTGAAAACATCGAGATGACTCTCGCGACGGAAGAGCAACTCGATCAACTAGTTGAATTTGCTTCATCAGCAATTGGCGCACCAAAAGAGTGGCTGACCGGTTACTACAGCAACTTAATTGCTCGACAAGAGCTATGGGGCTACTGGGAAAATAACAATGTTCTCGCAACAGGAGAATGTCGGAAATTTGATGAACACCAAACGCAGTTTGCCGACCTAGGCATGATTGTCGCTGAGCAAGAACGCGGTAAAGGCTTAGCAACGCGTGTTCTTTACTTTCTAAAGCAGCTCGCTAACAGCCAAGGGTTAGAAGCTATGTGTTCTACGGAAAGCAGCAACATTGGAGCACAAAAGGCCATCACTCGCTCTGGATTGTCTTCAAAACATCGTATCTTGCAGTTTGATTTTGACTAAATTTCAGAACTAAGCTGAAAGTTCAGTTCTGATAATAGATACTGATAAAAACTGTCACCGATAACGATATCCACATATAGTTGGAGGTGACAGTCATCTGAAATAGAAGGTCTAATGATCAATTGGTTACAGTCTCCAAAATCCCCTCAAATCGCTAAGTTCATTGATTGCTACTGGCTGATTGAAAAGACGCCCGACGCTCAAACTCATCAATTTCCGATACTCAATCCCGATCCATCGGCACACCTGATCTTATCGCCAAGCGAGCAGGTATATCACTACACGATTGAGCAAAAAATCGATCAAGGCGTTGGCTGCCATCTGCTGTTACCACACCATAAAGCCATCGAATTGGATCACTCAAAGCCCTTTGTTCACTTAGGTATTAAATTCCATGTCGGAGCCTTGTACACGTTAGATATTCCAGACTGTCCGCACCCCAGCCTAGACAGTGTTAACCCTATCGATCTCGCGAGTTTGTTAGATAATCCTAATGCCGAAGCAATGTCGCTGATCAAGCTCGCTCAAACCGATGCTGAGGCCTGCTGTCAGCAGTTAGATGATTTGCTGCTTCCTTGGTTATCGACAGCTAAAACGGATAGGCACAGCGAACTCACACGTAAGGTGTTGGGTGTGCTTGGTTCGACACCGATTGCAGAGCTTGGCGACAAGCTGTTTTGCTCGCAAAGAACATTGGAAAGAAGCTTCAACAAGGTAACAGGGCTGACATTAAAACAATGCCAATCGATGAACAAACTCGAAGCGATGTTGGAATACTTGTATAAGCGAAATTTGGATGACATCGACTGGATGGACGTCGCCTTTCAATTTGGGTTTAGCGACCAACCGCACCTGATTCGTTACCTAAGGAAAACCATCGGTCTAACACCTAATACTTACGCTAAACAAGGCGGATTAACCATAGATGTTTATGGTGGAGTGAGATCGGACTAACCCACCCTTTCTCTATAACAAAGGCTCTGTTTATAACGTACACCTCTGCCTTTTGTGTCCCATTAGTAGCAAGTTTTATTGAGTTTAGATTTGCGACTAAATATACTGGGGACATCATCAGACGGAGGACAAAAATGAATAATAAAAACAAACATATAGTTTTAATTCATGGTCTATATATGCCTGCGTTGATCATGCAATATCTGGATAGAAACTTCAAAAAACGCGGCTTTACAACGCACAAGTTTGCCTACAACTCGCTGCGTTTCCCTTCTGCAGCCAAACGCCTCAATCGCTTCGTGAATGCTCGCTTTAATGAGTACGATGAGGTCTATTTCTTTGGTCACTCACTCGGTGGCTTGCTGATTCGCCACTACTTTAAGTTCTACCAACCCGACTTTGCAGACACCTGCATTATTACAGCAGGCACGCCGCACAATGGGGCAACCATAGCCAAAACACTGTCGAATCATGGGCTTGGGTTTATATTTGGTTCGAGCAAAATGATCTTAAGCGATGGCTTGGGTGACTACGATATTGATGTGCCGATTGGCGTGATTACAGGTACCTACGACGCCGGAGTCGGACGTATTGTTCTGGGAAGAAATCCTGGCGATGGCACAGTCACACTCGAAGACGCCAACCTAAGAGGAGCAACGGATACTTACGCCCTCAAACTCAACCACACGGCGCTTGTCTACTCCAAGGAAGTCGTGACACTGTCGGCTCAGTTCATCGAACACAGAGCTTTTAAGGACGCTTCATAGCTTATTTCCGTTAGCTTTTGCGCGTTGACTCCTGTATCGAGCTCTTGTTCTCTTATTTGTGATAGATAAAAACAAAAATACCACTCTGCGATAAGAGTGGTATTCAAAGATTCATTACTGAAGTGAGCGCTTGTTACAGACGATTTACTCGCGTTGGTAAAAACACCTCACCCAACATGCATCGCACCGAACCACCACCAATGTCTTCAATCGTTTTCACGTTAAATGGTAGCAGCTTGCCATGTGTCGATAGCTGAGCTAACTGAGCTGGAGAAAACGCATCGTAAGCCGATTGAGACATGGCGATCACCTTGTCGCCATTCACGGTTTCAAGCTGCAGGATGTTGCCACAGAAACGGTTCATCTGATCAATTGAGATAGAGATAACCTGCTTATCTTTAGCAAGCGACTTCACCACAAAGCGGCGTTCAAACTCAGGAATCACTTCATCACAGATCACGCAGAAGTTATCGCCAATCGCCATCATGACATTGGTATGGTAAATCGGCTGGCCAGACGGTAATGCCGTTTGGAACGAGACCACGCGAGAATAGCCAATGCGCTTTGCGTAATCTTCTAATACTTCGCGGTCACAACGTTGAGAAAGCGCAGCATAGATAGTCTTGTTGATATGGTCGATAACCATCACGCCCGTGCTCTCTAGATAAGAACCCTGCGCGATGTAAGACTCTAGAGACTCGCTGTGGTTAACAATGCGACCCGACGCTTCTAACGCTTCAATAAGAGCATTTGGCTTAACTTCATTTTGACGGTTTTCACACGCCATAGGGAAAGTAAATAAGCTTCCATCACTGCAGGTACTGAACCAGTTGTTAGGGAAAACAGCATCCGGAGTTTCAACGCCCAATTCTGGGTAATCAAACTCTACAACTTGCACACCTTCTTTACGCAACGAAGCGACCATAGCCTTAAATTCGGCCATCGTTTCTACCTTCACCTCAGCTTCGGTCAGATTCACTCTGTGCTGAAATTCGTTATCACGTGCTGTTTCTTCGTTAAATTTAAACTCTTTTGGCGGCACCATAACAACGCAATTGGCGTTTTGAACATTAGTAATATGAAGTGATTTTTTGTGTAGGTTTAACATTTCAACCGTCCCTATCTTTTATTTACCTCAGAATTGTAAACAACTTGTTACGACAAGATTCACTGAAAAGAATATTGATTTGAATATTTATCCCAAACAATTACTGCAGATCTTAGATTAATCGGTAATTTTTACTGCAAGATAACAGCACATCAGAAAGAACCAACTGTGTGCATATTCGTTAAGTCACTTTATGGATAAATATTCTGATTCCATTTTCTCGCCTATCACGAGTTTTGATTACAATTTAATCCATTTAACGTTAGGATTATCACCGTTGCATAACAATCAATTACGTTTGAAATAAGCTTAACTTTTCCTGTCTAATTCAATCTAAAATAAGCGTCATGAAAGACATTCTTTGGACCTTTCCTGCATCGCTTAAACAAAGTTTTAGTGTTTTAAAGCCAAGTGCCTAAATAAGCGCTAGAACAAAATCCATCGAATGACTTAATACTGATAAGAGCCCATGGGCGTTTATATAATTTCAAACTAAGACAGTTAAATTTCAAATCAAGACCATAAAAACAAAGCTGCACCAACGATGCAGTCGCTTATAGATGCACTAGTTTATAAAGGGAAATCTATGTACAAGAAATTTGAAGGCTTTACTGAAGCCTTTCCAAAGGGAGAGCCGATACAACCTCCTACTGGCATACTGGCATTCTGTCGCCATTACACTCGAGGTTTCGAAAAACCGTTGATCTTGCTCGGGTTGATGAGCATGACCATCGCGATAATCGAAGTCGCGCTGTTCGGTTACATGGGGCAATTGGTTGACTGGCTATCAACAAGCAACCCAGACACTTTCTTAGCAGACAACGAGTCGACATTGATGGGGCTCGGTATTCTGCTGTTGGTTGTGATGCCAATCTTGATCAGTGTTTACTCGCTATTGCTTCACCAAACTTTGCTGGGCAACTACCCAATGTCGATTCGTTGGTTAGCGCACCGCTACCTTTTGAAGCAAAGCCTGTCCTTTTATCAAGATGACTTCGCCGGACGTGTCGCGACTAAAGTGATGCAAACCTCGCTCGCGGTGCGCGAAACCGTGACCAAAATGGTCGATGTGTTTGTCTACGTAACGGTTTACTTCACGGCGATGCTGTTCATGCTTGCTGAATCAGATTGGCGCTTGATGGCTCCGATGCTGATTTGGCTATTCGTTTACATCGGTATTCAACTGCACTTCGTGCCAAAGCTAAAAGACGTTTCTTCCGAACAAGCGGATGCTCGTTCATTGATGACGGGTCGTATTGTTGATAGCTACACCAACATCGCCACCGTGAAACTGTTCTCACACAGTAAAAGAGAAACCGAATACGCCGAAGAAGGCATGGAAGGCTTTTTAGATACGGTTCATCGCCAAATGCGCTTGGTTACTGGCTTCAACATCTGCGTTGAGTTCGCTAACTATTTATTGGTGTTCAGCATTGCGGGTATCTCTATCTACCTATGGTTAGACAATGCGATCACCGTGGGTGCGATTGCGATTGCGGTCAGCTTGGCTCTGCGTATTAACGGCATGTCGAAATGGATCATGTGGGAAATTGGTGGCCTGTTTGAAAACCTAGGTACCGTGATTGATGGCATTAAAACCCTGTCTAAACCTATCGCTATCGAAGACAAGAAAGACGCGAAGCCTCTGGACGTTCCACAAGGCGGTATCAACTTCGACAACGTGAGCTTTAACTACGGTGAGAATAAGGGGGTGATCAACAACCTCAACCTCAACATCAAACCGGGTGAAAAAGTGGGCTTGGTTGGCCGTTCAGGTGCAGGTAAATCGACCCTAGTTAACTTACTACTGCGTTTCCACGATGTAGAAAGTGGCCGCATCCTGATTGATGACCAAGAGATCTCGAGCGTTACTCAAGATTCTCTGCGCAGCAACATTGGTATGGTGACTCAAGATACCTCACTGCTACACCGTTCGATCAAAGACAACATTCTTTACGGTCGACCAGAGGCATCAGACGAAGAGGTATACGCAGCCACTAAACAAGCGCACGCGCATGAGTTTATCGAAACGCTAACCGACCCGTTTGGCAACGTTGGTTACGATGCTCAAGTGGGTGAACGTGGCGTTAAGCTTTCTGGTGGTCAGCGTCAACGTGTCGCTATCTCACGTGTTCTTCTGAAAAATGCTCCATTACTTGTTCTCGATGAAGCAACGTCTGCACTCGATTCTGAGGTAGAGGCAGCGATTCAAGAGAGCTTGATTGAGCTAATGGAAGGCAAAACGGTTATTGCGATTGCACACCGCCTGTCGACCATTGCAGCGATGGATCGCCTGATCGTGCTTGATGCCGGCAATATCGTAGAAGAAGGCACGCACCAAGAGCTGATTAACCAGAATGGTATTTATGCGCAGCTATGGAATCACCAAACCGGTGGCTTCATTGCCGATGATCTTGAGCAAGCCACGAGCGCTTAATTTTTGTGCTATTTTAAAAGTGCGGCGTGATTCACACCAATTTGTTTATTAGCGGTAAATTACACGTGGCAGAATGTTATGTCGTAATTATATAATGACATTAACACCAAAGACGCCTCGCTTGCGCGTTCTGGAATAAGGCTAGACTTCGGGGGGAGGCTAGCCTTTTTTATGCCTGCTATTTAGCGCTCTTTGCTACCTGTCCAATAAACTTCATCGATCCTTTTGTTTTTTTCTTGGCGTTTTTTTCTTAAAATGCGCGCAATATTCTTTCTAGAGATCAACCATGAACAAAAGTGTCTTAACTAACGTTATTGCGTTAGCACTGCTTGCTGGCGGCTATACGACAGCAAACCAATACTTGCTTTACGCAGGCCTATTCGCCTTTTCTGGTGCCATCACCAACTGGCTTGCGATTCACATGTTGTTCGAGAAAGTACCCGGCCTATACGGTTCTGGCGTTATTCCAGCGCGCTTTGAAGAGTTCAAGGCAGCCATCAAGCAACTGATGATGGAGCAATTCTTTACAGAAAGTAACATCGATCGCTTCCTAAGCAGCGAGATGACAGGAAAGTCGCTCAATCTAGAGCCTGTGATTCAGAAGATCGACTTTAACCCTGCATTCGACTCACTGGTGCATGTTATCGAGAACTCACAGTTTGGCGGTATGTTGGCAATGTTTGGTGGCACAGAAGCACTAGAGCCAATGAAAGCGCCGTTTGTTGAGAAGATGCAAGAATCAGTGATTGAAATCAGCAAGAGTGACTCTGTAAAAAATGCCATCAAAGACGAGCTAGAATCACCTGCGATGATGGATGAAATCAAAGAGAACATTGAGGCGATCATCGATCAGCGCTTGAATGAACTAACACCTAAGCTGGTTAAAGAGATGGTTCAGACCATGATCAAGAAACACCTTGGCTGGCTTGTGGTTTGGGGCGGT
This sequence comes from Vibrio sp. 10N.247.311.51, assembly GCF_041467855.1. Lineage (NCBI taxonomy): Bacteria > Pseudomonadati > Pseudomonadota > Gammaproteobacteria > Vibrionales > Vibrionaceae > Vibrio > Vibrio sp. 10N.247.311.51. The sequence goes on from NZ_JBFSVK010000001.1 coordinate 399,340, forward strand.
GTCTTCGGTGGTGTGATTGGCTTAATCTCTGCGGCCATTACGCTGTAAGCCGAACACGTTTATCGGATTGCTCTTTATCTGACGCTCAACAAAAAATGGAAGCTTATTAGCTTCCATTTTTTATATCTAAATCACCTTGGTAAGGCGAAATCAGGCCACTATTTTAGAGTTGCCAACAACTCAGGGTTCACACCAAAGCCCTTTTTATGCTCTTCAATCACGACTTCACTGCGTGTCTGAATCACACCAGGTAAGGTGCCCAACTTAGTTGCCATAAACGCTTGATACGCCTTCATGTCTTTCACTCGAACCTTGATCATGGTGTCAAAGTCACCCGACAGTGAGTAGCACTCTTCCACCTCAGGCATCATTTCTACCGCTTGGGCAAATTTGTCGAAGATCGAAAAGCTAGTCTGATCGAGACGAATATGGATAAAGACTTGAACATCGAGTCCCAGCTTTTCTGAACAAAGCTCAGCATGATAGCCCGTGATGTAGCCCTCTTTCTCCAATCGCTTGAGTCTATCAGAGCAAGGTGACGTCGTAAGGTTGACCTGTTTTGCCAGTTCAACCACAGGTAAACGCCCTTTCATATGCAGAATTCTTAGTATCTCTTTATCGATACGATCGAGCTGATGCTGAGACATAACATTCCTTAAACATTCTAAATTCCGCTCAGTATATTCCATACCAAGAGCAATCGAAGAAAACCTCGCTCACACATTTAAAAACTAAATGTGCAGATGATATTCACACCAAATATAAATACATACAAATAGATAACAACCCTTATAAATCAAACTCTGGTTATTAACAAATTATTATAGAAATGACCCGATTAACAAATAAGTTGAGCCGGAAACGAAAGAAAGCATATAGGCCAAAGTGAATAATAGAATTATCAAAGAGAAAGGATGACTCTATTATGAAAACGCAAGAACTCGCATATAAACCTTACGGTATTGGTTCATGGACACACGTAACGGTATCAAAAGATGTTGCTCAGGCACTAGCAAATGAGTACTCAAACTACGGTTGGGATGTGAAGATTGATGGCGACGCCATTGATGCTGAGCTAGCACTCAAAGCCGCATAGAAACGCAAAAACCTCCTAAAACGGAGGTTTTTTGATCTAAGTTAGTGAGCGCTTACTGTAAGTTAAGCTAAACCAACTTGGGGCACAGTACTTCCTGTTTCGCAACGGCAGTTACACGTGCGGCAGAAGTGCTGAGTTTCCATATCGTAATACAGATTTCCACTAAATAGCTTTGATGTCCATTGCATCATACGGCCAGAAGTTGTCTCGGGCTCTGACTCACAACGTTTCATTATAGACTTATGTAGTGTTGTTTTTTTACATCCTTTACAATAGAGATCAGGCATACCTTTGTCCTATAGGTCTTTAGTGGTTACTGACAATTGACACATCATGTCCAATTCAGTTCAACAATTCACCGAGCTAATCACAAAAGTGAGCGCCAAGTTCAAAAAATAGCCATTTTTCTGTTTCATTTTTTGACATCAAACGCCATAAAGGTCCAACCTCTTCCATGCAATTTCTCTCGTTCACTCGGTTTCAATTTACATTGTAAAATCCTATAACGACAGTACCTCCCCCATGTTAACCACCAAATTGAGCAATAAAAAAGCAGCACTTCCTCGATGAAAGTACCGCTTAAATAAGTCATATTTGCTTCAATTTCACTTAGGTTTAAAAGCCAAATTTACCATTGTCATTTTTCCATTCTGAACGCGCAGGAATGGTTTCGATGGTATCCCAGTGCTCAACGATCTTGCCGTTATCAACACGGAACAGATCATAAAAAGCGACGTGGTTATTCATGAACTGGCCTTCACTGATCGACAACACAAAGTTACCTTGGCCCAAAACCTTGTGGTTAGCGGTATAAACCATTGGCATGCCCGCTTCCGCTAACGCCCCCAAAGCTTCACCCAAACCGCTTAGGCCATCGGCTACGCCTGGGTTGTGCTGTAAGTAAGCACTGTCTTCGTTGTCGATATATTGATTAATTTTAGACATATCGCCGCTAATCAAAATGTCTTTGACGAAACCACTGACTAGCTGTTTGTTTTGATCCGTTTTCTCGAGGTCTACGACTTTAGTCGTGCCATCTAATTGAGTGCGTCCACTTGCGTTTGGCTTGGCAATTTCTTGCAGGTTATCCCAATGTTCAACTATCTGCCCCTCTTCAAAACGGAACACGTCAAAGCCGACTTTAGGGCCGAAGAAGTTGTATTCAGTGTGTGTTACTACGAAATCACCGTCTTGAAATGAGCGCTTCACTTGTGCTTTCGCTGAACCTTCTGGAAGCATTTGTAATACTTCACCAAAGCCCGCTAAGCCATCACCTACCGCTAGGTTATGTTGAATGTACTTTTTAGGGTTAATGTAGCTCACCGCTTTTGCGTCGCCCGTTTCAATGCTCGAAATGACCGCTACCGCTTTTTCTTGAATAGACAGCTCTTGTGCTGCAACCGTGCCGGTAATCATAGAGGCTGCGAGTACGCTTGCCGTGAGTAGTGTTGATTTGAGTTTCGTCGCTTTAGATTCAGCTGCTTTGAATGTTGCTGTTGGGAATGCGTTGGTTATTGTTTTCATTATTGAGTCCTCTCGTTGGCTTGGAAACTATATTAGTCAACGAAAGAGGCTCACGGCAGAGTGGATTTAGGCAGAAAAATGGTAGATATCGAACCTTAGATGATTCGTGTCGACCTGCTAGCTATTCAGAGAGTGAAGGCTTGGAATACTTCTTTTGAAACTCACCCGGCGTCATTTGAGTATGATTTTTAAAGTACTTAACGAAATTACTGGCGTCTTCAAACCCAAAATCCAACGCCATTTTCTGAGACGTAATATTGGTTACCACCAGCTGACGCTTCATTTCTAAAACGGTAAAAGAGTCGATGATCTGCTTAGCAGTTAACCCCGTTGCGACTTTGCACACTTGGTTCAACGTCTTGTAGGTGGTGTTAATTTGATTGGCGTACCAGTTTGCATCACGCACGCGCAGGTAGTTGTTTTGAAGAAGCTCAAAGTAGCGGGCAAACTTAATGTTCTGCTGCAAGCTCAAGGCGTCTTGCTTCACTTCTGGTCGTAGGCGATGAAGAATCAGGGCTAGTGCTGAGAACAGGTACATCACAATCAAGGGATCGGGTTCTGGCTGATTCAGCTCCGTCATAATTTGCTGAATAATACTTTGCGTCCGATCTTGGTGGGACTCGTCTAGTGACAACAGTGCCGAGTGCGCCTTGTTCAAATGAGTAGGTGTGTAGTTCGGCAACTTCATATTAGCGTGAACACTGTCTAAGAACGCTTGAGTAAACAAAACCGCAGTGCCTTGTGGCTTGTTACTAAAATCAAAGGCGTGCACCTGCTCTCTTTGAATGAACAACACGCTCCCTTGGCTAAAAGAGTAGTCCTCAAAGTCGACCATGTGCGTGCCTGAGCCTTGCTCGATAAACAGAATCAGGAAGAAACTGACACGATGTGGCAATTGAGGATCGTGGTTAATATTGCTTTCTGAATAGAACCGAGACAAGGGCACCAACTCCAGCTCAGCTTGCGCCGTTTTCTCATGGTTAAAGCCAATATTCGGGATTACTTGAGGCACTATTAACTTCCTATTCATTTACTCAACGGCTCTTAGCAAGAGTAATGCATCGCAATGGGAACGGAAATGCTCTGAGCCTAGAAGTATGACTTAGCCAGCGTCACCAACAAGGTAAACATGCTCAACTTGCCAGACGCAACACAAGGTCAAAGCATTTAGATATAGGCAAAAAAATAGAGCCACCGAAGTGACTCTATTATTTTTAGCTCATGTTCTTTGCTAATTCACATCTGTTTTACAATGTAAATTAGTCTAGCTCAACGAGGTTCTTCTCGAACTCAGCGTGTTGCTTCTTAACTTCGTCTTCAGGCTCGCCCGTAATTAGACTCACGATAACGATAGAAAGAGTCGATAGGATGATTCCCGGTACGATTTCGTACACATCGAACCAACCGCCCGTGAACTGTTTCCAAAGTACAATCGTCACACCACCAACTACGATACCCGCTAGAGCGCCGTTACGGTTCATACGAGACCAATACAGGCTCAATACGATAGCTGGGCCGAATGCAGCACCAAAACCAGCCCATGCGTAAGACACAAGGCCAAGTACTGAACTGTCTGGCGTCATCGCTAGTACAAGTGCAATCAGAGAGATTAGGATAACCGCGAAACGGCCTACACGAACAATCTCTTCTGACGTAGCGTCTTTCTTCAGAACTTGCTTATACAGATCTTCTGCCATTGCAGATGAAGAAACAAGAAGTTGTGAATCCGCAGTACTCATGATTGCTGCTAGGATTGCCGCCAGTAGGATACCTGCGATTACTGGGTGGAACATCGCGTTCACAAGAAGCATGAAGATCTTCTCGCCATCGTCTAGCTTAGGTGCACCAGAGTTAGTTACGTAGATAAGACCAACAAGACCAACCAGCATTGCACCAATCATAGACAGTGCAGTCCATACCACAGCGATACGACGCGCGGTTGTTAGGTCTTTATTGCTACGCGTTGCTTTGAAACGAGCAAGGATATGTGGCTGACCGAAGTAACCTAGACCCCATGCTGCTAGCGAGATGATCGCGATAGCAGAAAGAGGCTCACCTTTCGCATCATTCCATAGCGTGAGTAGCTCTGGGTTGATGTTATGAAGGTCAGTAGATAACTGGCCAAGGCCGCCGTTCATTGCTGCGATTGGTACAATCAATAGCGCAGCAGACATTAGTAGGCCTTGAACCAAGTCAGTCCAAGATACCGCTAGGAAACCACCAAACAGGGTGTACGAAACCACACATACGGTACCGATAATTACCGCCGTTGTATAATCTAGGCCGAATACCGTTTCAAACAATTTACCACCTGCTACCAAGCCTGAGCTTGTGTAGAAAAGGAAGAATAAAAGGATAAAGAAAGCAGAAATTGTTTGGATCAGCTTAGAGTTATCGTTGAAGCGACGAGATAGGAACTCAGGCAGCGTCAGTGATTCAGTTGTAATACTGTAAGTACGTAGGCGTTTAGCACTGATTAACCAGTTTGCCCAAGTACCAACCAGTAGGCCACCAGCAAGCCAGAATGCCTCAAAGCCAGCAGCGTAAGCGTAACCAGGCAGGCCAAGTAGCAACCAACCACTCATGTCTGATGCACCAGCAGAAAGTGCAGCAGGCCATGGGCCTAACGAACGACCACCTAGGAAGTAGTCAGTTGAGTTAGATGTACGTTTGTAAGCAATAACACCGATCGCTAGCATCATAATTAGATACGCAATGAACGTCGTCGTTATTGCAAAACTGTTTTCTATCATTTGATAGTCCTCATTTTGTAGAAAGCCTTCCATGCCTAATTCAATGCAAGACACTCACCTAAAAGGCAAGCAAGTGCATTGAGTTAGGTATTCAGGCTCTAAAGCACTCAGAGTTAAATCCAAAAATGGAAAAAACCAACAATGGAGAAACCAAAAGTGCTTAGAGCCAATTTTACTGAAGGTTAGTGAGCTTCGCTTCCAAGTTCGAGCAAGGTCGCGTTACCGCCCACGGCTGTTATATTTATAGTTCGCGTACGCTCGGTAATGAAGCGCAGCGATAGGTGTGGATCATTAGCAACATTCATTGTCGCCAGATCCGTTTCAGCCACTAAACCGACGATTGCACCGTCACGCTTAGCAAGCTGTAAATTGATAGCTTGTGCCGTTTGTGAATTACCCACGTAACCTGCACTTCGCACATCGCAAGACAGCAGCTGTTGAGCAGCGTCGTACGATGAAACCTGTACTAAGTTGGTTGGTAGATTCGCTTGTTTTGCAGCATCAGCAATTAAGGTGTTGAACTGCACGTCATCACTGCACAATTGAACGCTGTTACCTGCCAATAATGCTGCAGTAATCATTGCTGTTGCGGTTTGCAGTGCCGGCAGCTTCTCTTCGCAATCATCAACAATCACCAAAGCCACACCGCGGCCAGCGGCATACAACTCGTTGGTTTCGCCCGTAGGACCCGCCATTAAGTGATGTTCAGAAAGCAGCGCTGATGCTTGCTCTAGATGATAAGTCGCCACCGCAGCCAAAGGCGCAGATTGGCTTTCGATCTCTGACTTAAATGAAAGTACCTGAGCACTCTTATGATCAAAGTCGGTAAGATTCCATTGTTCCCACGCTAACAAAGCATCAGAAAAACCTGTCACTTGATGAACCATGATACTGCTCCTTATGCCTTGTCTTGTGATTGAGAAAAATGAACATCAGTAAAGCGGTATAGGTAGTGAGGACCACCCGCTTTAGGGCCAGTACCCGACAAACCTTGACCGCCAAATGGTTGAACACCAACAACAGCGCCCACTTGGTCACGGTTGATGTAGCAGTTACCCACACGAATGTGTTTCTCGATCCAACGGTAAGTTGTTTCGTTACGGCTGTGGATACCCATAGTTAGACCAAAACCGGTTTGGTTAATTTGGTCTACTACTTGTGTCAACTCACTCGCTTTGAAGCGAACGATGTGAAGCACAGGGCCAAACTGTTCTTCTTTCAAGCAGCTGATGTCATCGATTTCAAACGCACTTGGTGGAACAAAGTCACCATGTTCACAATCCGTACCTAGAGAAAGTTGAGCCACCTTCTTCTGGGTATTGGTCATGTTTTCTAAGTGGGCCAACAACTTCTGTTTCGCGTTTTGGTCGATAACAGGGCCGACATCGGTTTTATGAAGATGTGGAATGCCAACACTCAGCTCGTCCATTGCACCGTGAATCAATGCAATCACACGGTCTGCGATGTCTTCTTGGATGTAAAGCACACGCAGTGCAGAACAACGTTGACCTGCTGAAGCGAATGCCGAACGAATAACATCACGAACTACCTGTTCAGGCAGTGCCGTACTGTCGACGATCATCGCATTCTGACCACCGGTTTCCGCGATAAACGGAACAGGCTTAGCGTTACGACTCGCCAATGACACGTTGATACGTTGTGCTGTTGGTGTTGAACCCGTAAAGGCAACGCCAGCAATTGCATCATGGCTGGTGAGTGCACTGCCGATCTCAGCGCCACGACCCGGTAGTAACTGAATCGTGCCAGCAGGGAAACCCGCTTCATTCATCAGTTCAACGGCGCGAGCTGCAATCAAGCTTGTTTGCTCGGCAGGCTTAGCCACAACCGTATTACCCGCAACCAAAGCTGCTGTAATTTGGCCAAGGAAGATCGCTAGAGGGAAGTTCCAAGGGCTAATACAAACGAACACACCACGACCTTGTCGAGAAGCGATTCGCGTTTGGCCATCAAAACCTTTTAGTTCGAAACCTTGTAGGTTATCTGCTTGTTTTGCGTAGTAACGACAGAAGTCGACCGCTTCACGCACTTCATCAACACTATCGTGAATCGTCTTACCCGCTTCTTGATGACAAATCGCCACCAGCTCAGCTAGGTTGTCTTCCATCAGGTCAGCTAACTTATCAAGTGCCGCCGCTTTGGTTTCAACCGAAGTTGCGTTCCAATCAGCGAATGCAGCATCTGCGCCAGTGATCGCTGCGGAAACATGATCAAGGTTAGCAAAAGCCACCTGACCCACATTAATACGACGATCATAAGGTGCAGTCACCTGTTCAACGTTCTGATCAGCCTTGATCATGCTTTCGGCAAGAGATTCACCGTTGATCACAGGGCCAGCAGTCCATTGATTGTTTAAGAAGCCTTTTACTTGCTCTTCAAACTGATGCGCTTCGCTTTCGATATCAATGTTCACACCGTATGAGTTCTTACGCTCAGGGAATACCGCTGGAGGCAGAGGAATCTTAGTGTTGTTCAATGTATCGAATGCCAGAAGCATATCGACAGGGTGTTGAGTCAGCTCTGCCACTGGGCAACGTGCATCAACTAGACGGTGTACAAACGAGCTGTTTGCGCCGTTTTCTAGCAAGCGACGTACTAGGTATGGCAGTAAGTCTTTATGGCTACCAACCGGTGCGTAAATACGTACTGACTGTTGGTAAGCTTCCATCGCATGGTTGTAAAGAGAATCACCCATGCCGTGTAAGCGTTGGAATTCAAAGTCTTTATGCTCGGTCATTACTGCAATAGCAGAAACCGTGTGAGCATTGTGGCTCGCAAACTGCGGGAAGATATTGCCACGAACACTTGGGCTCAATAGGTAACGTGCACACGCAAGGTAAGCTACGTCTGTCGCTTCTTTACGTGTGTAAACTGGGTAATCAGTAAAGCCCGCTTGTTGCGACCATTTGATTTCGCTGTCCCAGTACGCGCCTTTCACCAAGCGAAGCGGGATCAAATCACCCTGCTCTTTCGCTAGGCGGTTTAGCCAAACCAGAACAGGAAGTGCACGCTTTGAGTAAGCTTGAATTACCAGACCAAATTTACCCCACCCTTTTACAAGGTCAGTGCGGTACAGTTTTTCGAATAATTTAAGAGAAAGCTCTAGGCGATCCGCTTCTTCAGCATCAATCGTAATTGCAACATCAAGCTCTACTGCGCGGCGCAATAGCTGCTCTAACGTATCGCAAAGTTCCGTCAATACGCGGTCTTCGTTCGCCACTTCATAACGTGGGTGAAGCGCAGAAAGCTTGATAGATACCGATGGTGCTGGGCTCGATTTTGAAGAGACATACGTATCTCGACCTACGGCTTCGATCGCCATTAGGTAATCTTTGAAGTATTTGTTTGCGTCAGCAGTGGTCAGTGCCGCTTCACCTAGCATGTCGTATGAGTAGGTAAAACCTTTATCACGCATAGACTTACCGTTCTTTTGCGCTTCAGCAATGCTGCGGCCAAGAACGAATTGGTGACCCATGACCTTCATTGCTTGGTGCATCGCTTTACGAATTACCGGCTCAGAAAGCTTGTTCACTAAGCGGTTAACCGCTTGACCTGCACTCTGCTCTTTAGATGAAAGCCCAACTACCTTACCCGTTAGCATTAATCCCCAAGTGGATGCGTTAACAAACACTGAGTCAGAATTCTTTAGGTGAGATTTCCAATCCGCAACGCTGAGTTTGTCGCGAATCAATGCATCAGCCGTTGCTGAATCAGGAATACGCATCAAGGCTTCCGCCAGACACATCAGCAAGATGCCCTCTTGAGTATCTAAGCTGTATTCAAGCAACAGTGCATCGATCATCTGGATAGAAGCCTTATCCGCACGGATAGCTTCGATCAATGAGGTCGTTTTCTCTGAAATTTGCTGCTTTTCTGACTCAGAAGGGGTAGCTAGTGGCAGAAGTTGCTCTAGCCATTGGGTTTCATCCACCATATATAATGGTGAGATAAGCGACCATAGATCAGTAAGCGACTGCTCATTGAATTCTGGCTTTAACACATCAGTAGCTGTAAACATGCGTTTTCCTTAATCTCACACCCGGAATTAGCCCGGGATCTCTACAATGGCTGCAGTGTATTTAGAGTATATAAGGATTACTTGTCAAAAACTCCGAGTTTTTTGCTAAAAACTCGCTTTATTAACAAAACAAACACAACGTCACATATGAAACTTTAAAATAATATGCCGTTTTGTTTCACTATTTAACAGAAATTTTCTTTTTGTATTGGGATGGAGACATGCCTTGAAGGCGTGAAAAGGTGTGAGTAAAAGAGGATTGACCGGAGAAACCCGCCAGCTCAGCGACCTGGCCAAGGCTAAGATTACCTTGTTCAATTAAACGGCGAGAACGGTCGATACGCTTACCAAGAACATATTGGTGAGGGGTAATGCCCATTTGCTCTTTGAACAGCATATGGAACTGGCTTTCGCCCAAGAATACGCTGCCCGCAAGCTGAGCGACAGAGATCTTATTCGCGAGGTGTTGTTCGATGTAGCGATCCAGTGCTTCAAGATCAAAACGCGAGTCTTTAATTGAGGTTTCAAATGCCGAGATGTGCCTTTGCATCAGAGCGATCACCGTGTCATTACAGGCACGGCTTAACAATAGATCATCCGGGCTCGCCTGCATTTCTTGCACCAACATATGGATAAGCTTTTGAATTTGCGCGTCTAATTGAAAGTAGACGTTCGATGATTCTAACTGGTTAATCTTCTCTAACATTAGAGGGTCATCATCGGTTGGCACAGGCATGTTGAGCACTAGGATATCCGACTGACCGACCACCCCACCGAAAGCATGATCAGAGCTCGCTGTTACCACACAACCTTGACCCGGCCCAATAAGATTACCCTTACCGCAAACTTCAAATTCTGCCTGACCTTTTAAACCAATCACGACCTGCGAATAATGGTGATCGTGACAATCCATATGCGAAGGCAAAGTAATGATCTCCGCAGGGCGAGGGCCAGTAAGGCCTAGCGGGGACAAGTCTAGGTTTGGAAAGGGTAAAGGTTTTGGCATGACAGCAAAATACTCAGATCGACATAGTAAGAATAATACTCTGAAATCCGCATAAGATGAATTTGTAAATGATCATGAGAGTCATTTCCTCGCCTTAAACAGAAGATCATTACCGCGATCGTCTTGATCATGCCTCCGGAAAGATGATCAAGAGTGTACAAACTACGGGCATTGTAAAACCAATCGTTCCGGCGAGTTTAGGGGCTTCACCAGCAATCACACAAGCACGAAAAACCATGTGGTCAATAAATGCTTCTTCACGCCAACATAATGAATAAATTTTCTTATATAGCTCAAATAATTGGCTCTAAACCTGTAAAAAGTGTATCCGAAGTACCGAAACTTGGCTTTTGAGTAGATTGGATAGCAATAAAACGGTATAAAGACGGGTACTGTGTTAATTGCTAATAACTAGTGACTCACAACTAGGAAGTAGACACTTTATTAACGAGCCAATTTTCAATCTACAAGTTGCAGGGACCTATGACTAACTTTCGAATTTCAGCGCTTTTACTTGCGCTATCCCCACTTTGGGTATCTGCATCGGTATCCGCTGAAGAACTGAATCAAGTCGATCCCGTTTCAGCTATCGATGCAAAGCTAACAGAGAAAAACTCAGATATTGAGCGTATTTCAGCAACCAAAGTATCGGCGACTGAAAACCTAAAACAACTTCAAAACAAGAACAGCAAGTTGTTACGCGAAGGTGAAGAACTTAAGGCAAAACGTAACAGAGCCAAGTCTGTACTCGACAAGCAGTACAGTCGCTTGCTTGAAGATCCAGAAACGGATTTAGTCTCTTTCCAGAAAAGTTACCAAGACGCTTGGTCTGCGGTTAAAGAGAACCAATCGTCTCAACTAGATAACGAACAAACGATCAACGAGAGCGAAATTCATCTTTCTCAAATCAAGCAAAAGCAAGCTCGCCTGAATAATGAGCTGGCAAACTTGAGAGAATCAAAAGTTGAAGCTCGCGTAAAACGTATCGCAACAGAACTGCGTGAAAGTGCGGTACTTGAAACCAGCTACACCACCACATGTTCATCAACAATGACACTGGGTGAGTGTACTGCTCAGGGTAAATACCTGACCAATCAAAAAGCCGTACAAACGTTCAAGAGCCAATTACTTGAGCAGCTCACAGAAAGCACACTAGCGAAGCAAAACTTACAAGGTGTTCAGCTGAATATCCATGTTCAAGACAGCCAAGCGATCAAGAGCGGCTTCTCTGGTAACAACTCTTACTTCATGCAGATGCAAGCTCAACTTCAAGCAAAACCTGAAGCAGTGGCAGCATGTAACCTATTGAATGTTTCGACTCGCTACTGTTTAACAGGCAGTGACGCAGCAGTCGTTAAGAAGAGTGACAAACAGTGGGCTAACGTGACGGTACGTTCTGATCAGTACAACGACTCAGTAACCATCAACGGCATTAAGTATGGCAGCACCCCTCTTGAGGTTGCGCTACCAAGTGGTCGTCACCAAGTAACCATTTCAAAACAAGGTTACGAGTCTTACAACCGCACAGTTACCATCAACGGTAGCGACACGATTTGGGTTAAGCTTCTTCCTAGCAAAGAAAGCTAAACACCCTTTCTATATAGAGCTGAGCCAATTCAAAACGCTTAGCTCTATATCAGATAGCCGTGCCTATTTCACAAAGCTGAATGAACACTCGCCATTTTGTTGATAGTTATAAACTGTATGATCGTTACAAACTTGTATGGTCGTTATAACCTTATTTTATCGTTATAAACAATAGCTGCAGACGAAATGGCGTTCTCGTTTAGAATATTCGATTAACCTAAATTACGATTGAAGTAGCCCATCATGCGCCAAGGTCTTCCTACTCTATTATTTGCACTTGCTCCCTGCTTAATGACGCCAGCTGTTTTTGCTGAGGCAACACCACCAGCGATCGCGTCATCTGTCACCGACATTGAAAGCTCACTTTTCGAAAAGCATGCCGACTTAACGGCTGTTGAGAAGAAATTGGCTGACAAACAAAATGAAGTCGACAATCAGGCGCAGCAAACGGCACGTCTAGCTGAGTTATCAGCTCAAGTAGAGCAAACACTCGCAAAGGCGAAAGCCAGCCTAGAGCAAGATTACACGCGCATGATTGATGAGCCCGATTTCGATATCTCGCTTGCTCAAAACCGCTTCCAAGACGCTTGGAAAACCGTAAAAGAGGGCAAGCTTGCGATTTCAGACTCAGAACAGAAGCAGCAAGGCTTAGTGATGGAGCTTGAGGCTATTCAAGCTGAGAAAGCCGCGGCAGAAGCTTCAATCGCAAACCTGAACCAAGACAAGCTAAGGGCAAGAGCTGAGCGACTAAGAAACGAGATCACTCAGACGGAAGAGCAAACCGTTAGCTTTACCAACCGTTGCAGCAGCGATATGACACTGGCGCAATGTTCAGACCAAACGGTGACATTGGCACTTCAAAAAGCGGTAAAACAGTTCCAGCATAGCCTAGTGGACAACGCGACTGAATCGAAAACAGTGAAAGAGCACCTTGCGTCTGCTTCGCTGAACATTCACGTTCTGCAACACAAAGTGAAATCCTCTGGCTTCTCTGAAGATAACCGTTACCGAGCGGTGATTGCGGCGAACCTAGAAACTCGTCCAGATAAGAACACCCCTTGTCGCCTACTTGGTATTCAGTCATCAAACTGTTTCTCTCAAAGCGAGCAACAAGCCAACGACCAGCAAAAAGAAGTCGCTTGGGTTAACTTGGTGGTTCGTTCAAATCAATACAACGACAATGTCTCTATCAACGGCGTAAACTATGGCAGTACACCGGTTGAAGTGATGTTACCGACAGGCCAACACATGGTCACGATCGAAAAAGAAGGCTACCTTTCTTTCCATCAAGAGCTGAAGATAGCCCGCGATCACAACCTACGAGCCGTATTGCAAGCCAAACAAAATTCATTGAATGTCGGCACCAAGTTTGCTGATCCGATGGGTAACGACATTCAGAGCCCTGAAATGATTGTCGTCGGCTCGGGTCGCTACCTACTGGGTGAAAATAACGCACAACAAGTGACGATCAAACAGCCGTTTGCATTAGCCGCAACACCAACCCGTGTTCAAGACTTCAAAGCATTCGTAAAAAACACAGGCTACCAAACAGACGCTGAGCTGATGAACACCTGCGATACGTTCGTCAATGCAGAGATCACAACCGTTTCAGATAAAGACTGGCAGAACCCAGGCTTTAAGCAAGCTGATAACTCACCGGTCGTTTGTGTTAGCCAAAATGATGCCAAAGCTTATACTCGTTGGTTATCTAAAAACACAGGCTTTACTTACCGTTTGCCAACGCCACAAGAGTGGGAAGCTGCAGCAAGAGCAGGCCAAGACACCAACTTCTGGTGGGGCAATGAATTCCGTTCAGGCAAAGCCAACACAGGTTGGGCAGGTACACCTTGGTCAAACGTTAGCACATCTCCAGTTAAGTCATTCCTACCAACGCCAACAGGCTTCTACGACATGGTGGGTAATGTATGGGAATGGACAACCGTTCAGAAAGGCTTAGCGAAGGGTGGCGCGTGGAGCTTCTCTCCTGAAGAGGCAAAGGTGTTCAACGAACTGTACGTACCGCCTTCAACGGCAGCGAACTATCTAGGATTCCGAGTAGTACGAGAGCTGTAGGCTCCCTGTCACAGGCTCAGAATGCCAAATATTTACTCTAGGTTCTCAATTATCACATTGAGCAGCATTTATAGGGGAATTCCCCCCTTATGCATAAGCACTCCTAGGAGTAGATTCGTCGATAGAGTAGTAAGTCACTCTGGGTATCAAATTGATGCCTCAGTTTAATTTACCTGACCCTCGTAAATTAGACTGAAAATCTTCTACATGTCGACAAGGCATATCTTGTCTTTAGCCAGCCCCTCTTCAGGCTGGCTTTTTTTTGCCTGATTATCACCCTTTATGCCCATCGATTCTCCGTGATTGACACAGTTAAACAGCAGTCCGTTCAACTGTCAGTCACCCCTTATTTTTCGTACTCTAATTGCCATTGCAGCGCTATAAGAAACTGATATCATTGCCATACCTCAGCTTACGAGATAAAACCTTGCCAGATCCACTCAACTCCATACATCGTTCTTTATTCGAACAACTTCCAGGCTGCTGGGGCTGCAAAGATACTGACTCGGTCTTCGTGTACGCCAACCTTGCTTACAACCAATTGATTGGCTTAAAACCCAATGAGACTTGTACTGGCTTGACCGACTTCGACATGCCCAGTCAAACCACTGAGTGCGCACAAGATTTCAGAGCTCAAGACAAACATGTGATGGATACACGCAGTACCCTTAAGATCCTCGATATTCACCCCTATCCAGACGGACGCTGGCACGCCCATATCTTTACCAAAACCCCTTGGCTTGATGATGACGACAACGTCCAAGGCACCATCTTCTATGGCCAAGAGCTTACCGATACCGCGATCTTAGAGGTTGGTCATTGGGTTTGTCAGGCCACAGGAACAAAAGGCGATCAGGCATCGCTTGCGGGGTCAGAGCCGCGTGTGTCTAAACTGCAAAAGCGGCTGACTTCGAGAGAATCAGAGGTGCTGTTCTTACTGCTTTTCGGCAAGAAACCACAGTACATCGCGTCGACGTTAAACATTTCAATCAAAACGGTCGAAGGTCATGTCGCCAGATTGAAACAGAAATTCGATGCACGCAGTAAAAGCCAATTGATTGAGTATGCGTTGGATTCAGGATTGGGCTCAGTGATCCCAGAAACTCTGCTCAAAAAACAGATCTCTGTTGTTCTACACAGTGACTGATTGACTGTTCAACTGAAAATGCAGACAAAAAAATGCCGTTAATTTGATAAGTCTAATCAACGGCATTTTTGGATCTGTTAACAGCTAAGTGATCAAGCAGCCTAAGGTGCTAGGCGATCAATATCCCAACTATTGTCTTGGCGAGAGAACAAGAAACGGTCGTGCAAACGGTGTTCACCACCCTGCCAGAACTCAATGCTATCCACACGCACACGGAAGCCGCCCCAGAAAGAAGGCACAGGAATCTCTCCTTTGGCAAACTTCTGTTTAAGCTCTAGATATTTACCTTCTAAAATCCCACGTGCTGAGATGCGGCTACTCTGCTTACTTGCAATCGCGGCCAATTGGCTCTCTTTTGGACGTGACGAGAAGTACTTCATATTTTCCATAGCGGTCAGCTTTTCAGCCGTGCCCGTAATATGAACTTGTCGCTCAAGTGGATGCCAAGGGAAGTGCAAACTGATTTTGCTGTTGTGCTCAAGCTGGTGCGCTTTACGGCTACCTAAATTGGTGTAAAAAACGAACCCGTCTTTATCAACATTCTTCAGCAGAACAATTCGTTGGAATGGCTGACCATTTTCATCAACCGTAGCAACTGTCATGGCAGTAGGGTCCGTCAACTTCGCTTCAATGGCTTGCTCTAGCCATAGATTGAATTGCTCAATCGGGTCTGCGGCCAAGTCTTTACGTCTCAATCCACCCTTAGCGTATTCGCGACGAATATCTGTCAGTTCCATTTGGTTGCTCCTTTTAATTTTTTTGTGATTTTGCGCCGTAATCCTTTGAAACACAAGTCTAAGCCATGGTTTTGTCTCACAGAAGGTGCTCTGTGTTAACAAGATCTCGGTACTCTCTCCATCATATTGATAATCTTTATACAAACCGATGACAAGCAGAGATCCGAGTGACCAAAATACTGCCTAACCTAATGACGCCCTTTGTTTTATTCTCATTGTTATTGGGAGCTGCAGGGCTGACTGCAACCCACTTTATGGCAGTGCAATTCCAAGAAAAAATCGTCACTCAACAACTCGATGAAGCGGCGAATAAAGCCAATCTACAAATCGATTCTGAACTGGATAAATTCAAACAAATCCCAGATTTGCTCAGCCATGACCCGCGCTTGCTCTCTTATTTTGACTCATCACCACAAGCAGACAAGATTTCCGCTGCACAGCTCAATCAATTGCTGTTTGAATGGTCGAATCAAAGCCAGGCCGACACCATCTATATTCACGACCCGAGCGGTACTGTGGTCGCTTCCAGTAATTACCAAAAGCCTCGTACCTTTGTAGGTGAGAACTTCTCGTTTCGTCCCTACTTTGCTTCTGCCATACAAGGTAACAACACACAATATGTCGCGCTAGGCGCTCGCTCGAACGTACGAGGTTATTTTCTATCTTCACCTCTGTATATCGACAAGGAAATTGTTGGCGTTATCACCGTAAAAGTGAGTTTAGAGAATCTCGAAAACATCCTGACCAGCGACGATTTTGAGATCGTAGTACTCGACTCTAACCAAGTGGTCTTTCTATCAAGCCAAGCTCCGTGGCTTTACCATTCATTGTTGCCACTAACGCAGCAACAACAAACGGATATCGCACTTCAACGCCAATACGGTCAAAGCGAAATTTCGATCATCGAAACCTTTCGTTCTTCAAGCTCTCAGTCAGAAGCTAGCAACGCCAATCAATCTAATAACCTTAAATCCAATGAAATCCGAAAAGAGCTCACCGCCAACCAGTTATTCAAGCTTGGTGCTTTTAATCTTTACCCTGCAACGGTCAGCAACAACCAGTACCAAGTTGTCGCCCTAAAAGAGACCAGAGCTGAACTTATTAAAATCTTTCAGATCGATGTCATCTTCGTGGTGATTTACAGCTTGGTGATGCTCATCGCTTGGTCGTGGCGCCAGACTTATCTCGCGAAAGTGGCGTTGACCCGACTCAACCAAAACCTAGAGCAAACCGTTGATAAACGCACTCACTACTTAAAGCAATCCAATCAACAGCTACAACAAACCCTTTTTCAATACCAAGAGTCGCAGTCGAAGTTGAAACAGACAGAACAAGAGCTGACACAAACCGCAAAATTAGCGGTACTCGGTGAGCTGTCAGCCAGCATTAATCACGAAATCAACCAACCACTAGCAGCACTACGAACCTACAGTGAAAACAGCTTAAAGCTACTGGAAATGGAACGAACCGATTTGGTGAAAAGCAATCTTGAGAAAATGATTGGCCTCAACAACACCATTACCGACATAATCGCACGACTCAAAGTCTTTACTCGCAAGGTCACTAAACAAGAGCATCATGTGGCGAACCTGCATCAAGCGGTCAATAACGCCACCAGCATTCTCAGTGCGCTGATGATCAAGCAAGGCATTACGCTAAGGCTAAGCACGGTGCCAGATGACATCAATATTGCGATTCATCCAACCGAACTCGAACAAGTACTAGTGAACCTGATTCACAACGCGACTCAAGCGCTGCAACAACAAGTTCTTGAACAGAAAATCTTGCAGGAGCAACAAAACCTGGAAAGCGTTGACCAACAGGCTAGCCCACAGATAGGCATCGAATGGCAACTGCATCACAACTCATGTCAGCTGATCATTTGGGATAACGGAATTGGCATGCCGGATGACAAACTAGAACAGCTGTTCGACCCGTTTTTTACTACCAAACCGGAAGGTTTAGGGCTAGGGCTTTCAATATCGAAACGGATTATTGAAGCGTATCACGGCACGATCAGCGCGAACCGGTTAGAGCCTTCAGGCATGGTATTCTCGCTAAGCATCCCGTTATATAACGATAAGGGCTAACACGCCGTTATTATCGCTGATTAGAAAACAAATCTCACATACTGCTAAGGACTCGACTTTTGCACTCTATGCCTAAACTCTATTTTGTCGACGATGAACCCGCCATTCGAGACTCCGTAGAACAAGCCATGCTCATTGAAGGCATCGATATCGTCTGCTTTCCCAATGCTATTGAGGCATTAAAAAAAATAGATACCACGCAAGCCGGAATTGTCATCACCGATATTCACATGCCGGTGATGGATGGCATTCAATTGACGCAAAAGTTACTGAGCCAAAATCCTCATTTTCAGGTCATCGTGCTGACTGGGCATGGTGACGTGCAAACAGCGGTATCCGCAATGAAAGCCGGCGCTTACGATTTTCTGGAAAAGCCATTTGTGGTCGATGCCCTACTCACTGCCGTTAAAAAAGCCGCGGATAAGCTCGCACTGGTTGAAGAGAACAACCTATTGCGTAAAGAGTTGGCAATGCAAAATCAGGTTGGCCCAAAACTGATTGGTCAATCTCCATCGATGCAGGCATTGCGCCGAGAGTTGATCACCCTAGATACCAAAACCAATCCACTTCTATTGTTTGTTGGTGATTTAGGGACGGGGAAAAGGGTCACTGCACAATACACCCATGATTTACACAGTCATCAAACCGCAGAGCTTTGCCCTGTCGCTGCGTTTAATTTGCCACGCGGTGACGAAGCGACATTCCATCAGTTTGTTTTGCAACTGTTCTTGAAGCACCGAGGTGGAACACTCTATATCCATGAGACAGAAGCATTAACTCAGGATCAATGGCTTTGGTTAGCGAACCTAAAACCCACTCTACTTCGTGAAAACTCATGCAAGACCAATGCAACTTGTATCATTATCGCAACTACAGTAGTTCCTACTACAATTGTAGGTGAACTGCGCCGGTTTAATTTACTACCCTTGGCGCAAAGAACGGAAGATATTGGCTCTTTGTTCAAACACTTTGCTCGTGGTGCAGCCAGTCGCTATCAACTGCCGCCACCCATCATTACAGAAAAAGAGATTCAGCGACTCATTGCAACGCATTGGACGGAGAACATTCGTCAGCTTCGCCAACATGCCGAACTCAGAGTGCTGACTCAAATTAAGCAGCCGTCGCTCGACAGAGATACTAATGAGCAAAATGAACTCGATATGAGCATTGAAGATCAACAACAGTCGTTAAACCAACGCACCGATAGCTTTGAACAAATTATTTTGATTGAGGCGCTACATCGCCATCAAGGCCGTTTAAAAGAAGTACAACAAGAGCTGCAGGTATCGCGAAAAACACTGTATGACAAACTAAGAAAGCACCAGCTCGATAAAACGGATTTCAAGAACCGATAGGTCTTAAAAAATATATAAATTCAAAGATTTAAAGGAACAAAATCTTAACATTTATCAGAAGTAAGAATACACTCAATAGGCTTGCACTTTTATTTAGCGAACAAGGACTGTTATGAGTCAGAAAAATTTCAGCAAATTGAACGAGACCGAGCTTGAGTATGTCGATGATAAAACAGCGGCACTGCTCCTCAATACGCCCACCAGTGCGCGTATTATGTTGTGGGTGATCGTTCTGTTTTTTATTGCTGCTATTGGGTGGTCTGCCTGGGCAGAGATCGACAAAGTTACCGTTGGCCAAGGCAAAGTGATCCCTTCCTCTCAGATCCAAGTGGTGCAAAACCTTGAGGGTGGCTTGGTTAAAGAGATCTTAGTTAGAGAAGGCCAAAGCGTTCAAAAAGGTCAACAACTACTATTGATCGATGACACTCGCTTCCGCTCAGACTTCCGCGAACGTGAACAACAAGTTGCCAATTTAACCGCCAACGTATTGATGCTTTCAGCCTCATTAACCAGTGTTGTTATCGACGAAGAGTTCTCTGAAAAAGAATGGAAGAAAAGTGTCACTCTCGATTATGGCAAGCTTGCGTTCCCACCTAAATTCTATGAACTTCAACCTCAACTGGTTAATCGTCAAAAAGCAGAATATCGTCAAGATCTCAATAATCTGAGAAACCAACTTTCCGTTTTTGATCAACAAGTTGAACAGAAACAACAAGACCTTGTCGAAATTAAAGCGCGTGTCGATAACTTAAGACAGAGTTACCGATTTGCCCGCCAAGAACTGGATATCACCAAACCTCTCGCCGATGAAGGGGTAGTACCACGAATTGAATTACTTAAACTGCAAAGACAAGTGAACGACACTCGCCGAGAAATGACTTCAAGCGAGCTAAAAATCCCTCTGCTACGCTCAGCAATCAAAGAATCCATGCTCAGCCGTATTGATGCCGCATTGAACTTCCGCTCGGAACAACAAGAAAAACTCAATCAAGCCCAAGACAAGCTCTCTGCAATGACCGAATCGGCCGTTGGCCTAGAAGACAGAGTAAACCGTACCGTAGTGGTTTCTCCGGTAACTGGCACCGTTAAAACACTCGGTATTAATACTGTCGGCGGTGTTATCCAACCGGGTATGGACATCGTTGAGATTGTACCGACAGAAGACTCTCTATTGGTTGAAGCGAAAATCGCTCCTCAAGACATCGCCTTCCTACGCCCAGAACTGACAGCCATCGTTAAATTCAGTGCTTACGACTTCACTAAATACGGTGGTCTAGAAGGCGTGCTAGAGCACATCAGTGCCGATACCACTCAAGATGAAGAAGGCAATAGCTTCTACATCGTGCGCGTGCGCACCGAAAAACACAATTTTGGACAGAACGAAGAGTTGCCAATCATTCCAGGTATGACCGCCTCTGTCGATATCATCACGGGTAAAAGAACCGTGCTTGAGTACATGTTGAAGCCACTATTAAGCGCTCAAAACAATGCACTAAAAGAGTAAGGACGTTTGATGTTTGATAACGCCTTTCAATACACAGCAAATAGACAAGAGCAGAGGCTATGAAGTCTCGGATTTCGCTATTGCTGCTGGTCCTCACCTCTTTTACCTCTGTGGCGCTCAACAAGAGCGACCAACGGTGGATAGATGCGGTGACCAAAACCTACGGCGACAGAGCCGGAAAGCGAGTGGCAACATGGCGTTCAAATATGACGTCATACGACGGATTAAGTGAAAAAGAGAAGCTCAGGTCGGTGAACCAGTTCTTCAACCAGATGTACTTTGTCGATGACAACATACTGTGGGGAAAGAATGACTACTGGGCAACACCACTGGAATTTTTAGGCAGCAACGCCGGTGATTGTGAAGACTTCACTATCGCAAAATACTTCTCTTTGCTTGAACTGGGCGTCCCAGATAAGAAATTACGATTAGTGTACGTAAAGGCACTTGAGCTAAATCAGTTCCACATGGTGTTGGCGTATTACTCAACACCGAGTGCAGAGCCACTAATTTTGGACAACTTAAACCCTGAAATTAAACGCGGTTCCAAACGCCCAGATCTACGACCAATTTACAGTTTCAACGGTAAAAACCTTTGGTTGATCAAGTCGGCAGCAGGCAGCGGCAAGTTAGCAGGGAAATCTTCAAGATTGAGCTTATGGAACGACTTACGTTCACGTGAGCGCTCTCTAAAATTAAACAAACCCATTATCAATTACGATGAGTAGGTACAATGACTTTATATAAACAGCTTGTGGTCGGGATGGTTGCAGTGTTCATACTGCTGATGACGTCAGTTTTTATGATCGAATTCAATACCACCCGTGGATACTTAGAAGAGCAGCAACGCTCTGAGGTAAGTAATACCATTAATACTGTTGGACTGGCTCTCGCCCCTTACCTAGAAGAAAAGGACAAGGTGGCAGTAGAGTCTGTTATCAACGCCCTGTTTGATGGCAGTTCTTATTCCGTCGTTCGATTAATCTTTCTCGACAGCGGTGAAGACATTCTCCGCTCATACCCTGTAAAGCCAACCGGCGTACCAGAGTGGTTTACCAACCTAAACCTGTTCGAACCTGTTCATGACCGCCGCGTGATCACCAGTGGCTGGATGCAATTGGCCGAAGTCGAGATCGTAAGTCACCCAGGCCCTGCCTACGATCAACTTTGGCAAGCATTCATCCGCTTACTGAGCATATTTGGCACGATCTTCTTGCTCGGTTTAGTGTCTATCTCTTGGATCCTTAAGCGTGCTTTACGCCCACTCTCGTTGATCATTACTAAGATGGATCAGATCGCTAAGAATCAGTTTGGCGAACCACTGGCTCGTCCAAAGACAAAAGATCTGACCTTGGTTGTCGATGGTATCAACCACATGTCGACTCAAGTTGAACTGGCATTTAAAAACCAAGCGAAAGAAGCTCAGAAGTTACGTGAAAGAGCGTATATCGACCCTGTATCTCAGCTAGGTAACCGTGCTTACTACATGTCTCAGTTAACTCAATGGTTAGAAGAGTCGAGCTTAGGTGGTTTAGCGGTACTTAAAGCGGAGTTTATTAGTGAAGAGTACGATGAAAAGGGCTATCAAGAAGGTGATGCCTTGGTTCATCAACTGGCTGAACAGCTACAGGCTTCAATTTCATCACCAGACATTACCATCGCTCGTATTTCTAGTGACGAATTTGGTTTCATCATGCCAAACATTGATGAGAGCGAACTGAAACTTGTCGCGAGCAGCATCGTAAACTGTATTCAGAGCCTAGGTTCAGACCCAACAGGTACTGCGAATCCACATATTGCTCTTGGTGTGACCTACAGCAACAAGCGTAAAACCAGTACTGAAATCATGTCGCTGGTGGATAACGCACTTTCAAGTGCCAAGGCGAATCGAGAACTTGCTTACGGCTACGTAACCGCAGACGATCACGGCGCAGTGATGGGCAAACAACAATGGCGTATGTTGGTTGAAGAAGCGATCATCAACGACCTCATTACCTTCCGTCTGCAGGCTGCAAACAATGCCTTTGGTAAAACGTATCACCAAGAGGTGTTCTCTGCGATTGAAAAAGATGGCGTGCGTTACGGTGCTAACCAATATCTATACGCCCTAGAGCAGCTTGAAATGAGCCACATTCTCGACCAATACGTTATCGAGAAGATGATTGAAAAGCTCAATGCAAAAGAAGTAACCAGCCCTGTCGCTATCAATATTTCACCAAGCAGTATTTCTCAACCAAGCTTCATCCGTTGGATCGGTAAGACGCTTGAACAGAATGCTTCAATCGCTCATTTGCTGCACTTTGAGATTCCAGAAAACTGCTTCATCAACGTTCCGCACTACACGGCACTCTTGTGTAACACCATTCGCAACGCTGAAGCGGTGTTTGGTGTCGATAACTACGGACGTAACTTCCAATCACTGGATTACATCAACGAATACCGTCCAAGCTATGTGAAGCTAGATTACCTGTTCACACATAACCTTGATGACGAAAAACAGAAGTTCACCTTAACGTCGATCTCTAGAACCGCTCACAACCTAGGCGTCACCACCATCGCGTCTCGAATAGAAACTCAGACTCAGCTAGATATCCTGTCTGATAACTACGTAGAAGTGTTCCAAGGCTTCATTGTTGATAAATAGTTGTAAGGGTTATATCACATGCAAGATCCACTATTGAACTCACTGATCTACGTTAGCCGGTATTACGGGTTAGCTAACTCGCCCGAAGCGTTGATCAATGGGCTACCACTATCCGATGGAAAGCTAACCCCTTTCCTATTCCCTCGCTCTGCTGAACGAGCAGGGTTAGTGGCGAAAGAAAACCGTTCCGACTTAGAAAAGATCCCTCACCTGATACTGCCTGCTGTCTTACTGCTTAAACAAGGCGAGGCGTGCGTTCTCAACAGTATCGATTTAGAGAAGCAAGAAGCGGAAATCATTACCGCGGAAAGCGGAATGGTGCCAATCATCATTCCTGTCGAAGAGCTGAAAGAACAATTCATCGGTCGCTACTTCTTGGTAAAGAAACAGTTCCGATATGATGAACGTTCACCAGAGGTTCTAAAAACACGTAAAGGACATTGGTTTTGGAGCACTATTTGGGAATCTAAAAACATCTACCGAGATGTGTTGATTGCCTCCATTCTGATCAACATCTTCGCGATAGCCGCGCCGATGTTTACACGCTTGGTGTACGACAAGGTAGTACCCAATCTCGCCTTTGAAACTTTGTGGGTGCTAGCGAGTGGTATCTTTGTCGTGTTCCTATTCGATTTGCTGCTCAAATTGATGAGAAGCTACTTCATTGATGTTGCTGGTAAGAAATCCGATATTCTCATTTCCTCCAAGCTGTTCAGTAAAGTACTGGGGATTCGTATGGAAGCAAAGCCTGCTTCTGTCGGTGCTTTCGCTAAAAACTTGCAAGAGTTCGAATCCATTCGTGAATTCTTTACCTCTGCAACCATTGGCTCGTTAATCGACCTCCCCTTTGCACTGATGTTCTTAGCACTCATTTGGTTAATGGCTGGAAACCTTGTATTCGTTCCCGTTGCTGGCGTGGTCATTTTGATCGTCTATGCATTGCTAATCCAAGGCCCACTGCGCCGCACCATTGAAGAAGGCTCTCGTCTTGCTTCGCAGAAGTACGCAAACTTGATTGAGAGTTTGGCAGGATTAGAAACGGTTAAGCTGTTCAGTGCACAAAGCCAATTCCAATTCCGTTGGGAAGAAGCGGTTGCTCACATGGCAAATTGGAATATCAAAAGCCGACGCATCACAGACAGCATCCAAAACACCGCCGGCTTCGTTCAGCAAAGTACTAATGTAGGTATGATCATCTTTGGCGTGTACCTAATAGCGGAAGGCGAACTTACTATGGGTGGCTTGATTGCCGCGACCATGTTGAGCGGCCGAGCGATTGGTCCTCTTGTTCAGTTGTCTTTGCTTTCGACTCGTTACAACCAAGCGAAGTCGTCAATGACTCTGATTGAGCAAGTGATGTCGATGCCTGATGAACAAGAAGAAGGTAAACGCTACATCCACCGTCCGATTATTCAGGGTCATATCGCACTAGATAAGGTGACGTTCCACTACCCAGATTCACCAGTGGCTTCTATCAGAGACTTAACCCTCAATATTAGCCCAGGCGAGAAAGTAGCAATCATTGGTCGTATTGGTTCAGGTAAAACCACACTAGAACGTCTGATTATGGGCCTGTACAAGCCCACAGAAGGCCATGTACGCATTGATGACACCGACATGGAGCAACTGCATCATGTCGACGTACGACGCAATATAGGTTGTGTTCCGCAAGACAGTAACCTGTTCTACGGTTCGGTAAGAGACAACATTACTTTAGGTCGCCCTTTGGTGGATGACCGTGACGTGATGGATGCAGCGAACCGTGCAGGCGTAACTGCGTTTACTCAGCAAGATCCTGCAGGTTTAGAACGCCAAGTCGGTGAAGGCGGTGCGTTACTTTCTGGTGGTCAGCGTCAGTCGATTGCAATTGCCAGAGCCTTCTTAGGCCGTCCGCCAGTGTTGTTAATGGATGAACCAACCAGTGCTATGGATAACCGTTCAGAGATGCACATCAAGCACCAGCTTAACCAATTGCTTCCAAGCGAGACGTTAATCCTGATCACACACAAAACGTCGATGCTGGATATTGTCGACCGCGTGATTGTAATGGAGAAAGGCTGCATTATTGCCGATGGTCCGAAAGCGCAAGTTCTGTCAGACCTCAAACAAGGTAAAGTAAGAGCGGTGAGCTAGAGCGCTCAAGCCATCTAAATAAATCATTATCAGTAGAAAGCAAAAGGGGAGCATCAGCTCCCCTTTTTCTATTTGTCGGTATCGTCACCTAAGCCATACGTCACTCGTGTTCAACACAAAGCCTACAAAGCAATGTCTTCTTGCTCCATCTTGAATGAACATTGGATCTCGTATTGGTTGAATGAGAAAACACTTCCGCCGTGGGTTCGCTTGGTTGTGACTGTCTCATCACCAAATTGAATCGTCACTCGGGTATACACTTTTTCGTGAACCTCTACCGTGCATTCAGCAAGGTTGGTTTCAAACTCCGCTTCGAGTGTATCTAACTGCGATTTTGTATTTTCAATTGCGAGGTTGTTCTTCTCTCGTTGCTGCTCAATTTCTAGAGCTTGCTCTTCGCTTCTCTCGGCTTTCGGACGCTTCTTAAATTCTAATTCTTGGCGAATCACACCCATGGTTTGCTCTTGCGTATGTTTATAAGTTTCCTTCAGCTCGGCTATCTTCTGTCGGTAACCGTCGTATCGCGCAAAGCCATGTACTTTAGTTGCGGTGTCTCCCTCAACGCCTAAGAAGACACATTCTACTTTCCCGCCGACTTTGGCTTCACCACCGCTGAGCGTGCCGTGTTTTTTCAAACTGTCCATCACGATAAGGTTGTTACCACAGCGAATGTCATTACTCATACTGTGCACACCAAGTCTAAGGTCGTTGGCCGTTTGTAGCTCGGCATTCTGTGCGTAGCTTGCTGTGATAGAGCCTTTGCTAAATACCTTACAACTTTTTGGCTCACCCTCTTTGGTCGTATGGCCGATAATGCCTTTGGCGACTTTTATATCCCCCTGAGCTTGAACTTCGGCCGATTCGATAAAGCCACCAACCGTAACACTTCCGGTCGCCTTGACGATCATCCCCGGCTCGATGTTGCCAGAGACAAACACATTACCTTTAAATTTAACGTGCCCAGTTGAGACATCGACGTTGCTGACACATAAGGCGTCATCCACTTCGATGGTTCGATCTTTAATGATGGGCAATCCAGGGTGTGAGGCGAGTAGTAAATTGGGATCTTCAGGGGAGATGTAGGTGCCCTTTCCAGGCTTGATTAAACTGTCTTGTCCAGGAAGCGGTGGGATAATTCGGCCTTGAACGGTAAAGCCAGCGATACCTTTGGTAGCGGGGGTACGTTTCATTAAGTGATCATTTTGACCAACGGTAATGGTTTGTCCCAAGTCTCGCATATCAATCTTGCCTTCATCTTTGCTGCGAGGCTTCAAGACTTGGCGAGTAATATCTTCAACCAAAGCGGCAAACTTAGCGTCTTTACCTTTTACTGGTTGTGTCCCTTTAGCGACTGGCTGAGTAAACTTTTCGCCGGGCTTAAGTTTGCTACTCATCATCAGAACTTTTCTGAGCGCTAACTTATTTATTCCTTTTGTTATTTGAGCTTGAGATAAACATTGGATGATGTCGCTGCCACGCAGTGGGTGTCCATTATAGGGACCAGTAACTACAAGACTCGCCAACATCTCATCATCAGACAGTTCGACCGTAACACTGGCATTTCGAACTTCTGCAATCAAGATACCTTCATAAGCTTCACCTTTACCTTCTTTAGCAAGAGTAACAAAACGCAAAACCTCTTCTTCGAAAAGAAAATAGTTTGATGCATTCAAAGCTTCCAAGGTTGGTGGCAGCGTCTTGTTATCAAAGCTTGCGTCAACCACAGTCCCGGTTGGCAGACATGCCATTACTTGTTGCTTGTCTTCCGACAATGTAACGATGTTATCCCACATTCGAATTGAGTATCCCTAATGACTCAGTTGTTATTCAGTCTATATAATTCATTCTGCGCTGAGTATCACATTATTAGAATAATCAGCGTCACATCACTTACTTTCGATTCTGCAAACATGACTCATAAATAAGACTTACACATTTTATGATCTGCTTCGCCTTTACAAATACATAGGAAAATTTTTCAGCATATTTCGTGTGATTGAATGTCGATTCGATATTGGTGCAAGATAGTAAAGGCGAATAGCTTTAGAAGATTAAAGGCTGTCATGGAGAGATGAAACAGAAGTGATGTAACAGATAATCAGGGTAAAAACGGATTTCAATATAGAGCTTCAGTTTACAGTGTAAATCCAAGATTCTAATTTACACTGTAAATCTAATTTGTAGCGGTCAGTCTATTTAAATGATGGCTTGTCTATTTACACTGTAAATTTGCTAGCAGAGCATCGACATCTTTACGAAACTGAATCTCTGCTTGTTTGCGACCAACAAGATTAAACTGTTCGACACAAATCCCCCACTCTTTCTGCTGAACAACCTTTGCGATGAGTAAGTCAGAAATACCTATATTTCGATCGTTACTGAGTAGAATCAAGTTCAGTACGCTGAAGCTGATCGCATCATAGCTGTTGCCACCGTTCACGTAATTTCTAACTAACTGAGTTTCAAACTCGCTAACGATGTGGATATTCTTTGGCAGCAGTGCTCGCACCATATCGGTTTCAAGTGAAACCAAAGAACCTGAAACAAGAAAACAGTAGCTACGCTCGAAGTGATTTTGAACTTGATTTAACCAGCCTTGAGAGTTTGAGCTAAGCGCCTTAACCATCAGAACCGAGTGGCAGCCGCTGGCCTGATCTCGCTGGTGGCCGATGTGTACAGCTTCGAATTCACTACCACGCCAAAAAGAAATCAATTCGCTGGTCGCGCCAAAGCTTGTCGCCAGATAATCTACTTGGCTGGTTTGCTGTGATAACTGAGCTAACATCCAACGGCCAATACCCAAACCTTGATGAAGCGTTGAAACAGCAATGCGCATAATTCGAAGGCAACGGCTGGTCGCCGCCTGAGTACAGCCAAGTTGGTTTGCCAGTAATACTGGAGCAAGGTGACCTTGAGGCCTGCGTTTTCCAAGTTGAATTTGAGCAATCAACTCGCTATCCAAACCACCCTCTTCCGTCACTAACATACAACCTAAACATTCATCTTGCTGCCAAGCGGCGTATAAACGGATTGCTGGATTGTTGAGAAACTGCATTAAGTCATTAGGCGAGGTCTGATAGTGCGCATCCACAAGAAGAGAAAAACATTGCTGTAGCTGCTTAGGATTAGCCAAGCATTCTGCTTTTGATAACTCGACCAAGTTTAATTGGTTGATTGCCTCGGCAGAAAAGCCATCGAGTTCATCAACCAACGATTCACTGAGTGATGCGTCATTACCAAGTAGGAAGCAATCAAACAACCAAGCTTCTAGCGGATCGTTGTTATTCCAACGAATCGGTTGTTCGAGCTTAAAGCCTTTCCACCCCGGACGATGCTCAGAAAGCCAAGACTCAAACTTAATACCGAACCCTCGTCCACTGCCTTCGTAACCATGTACCGTGGTTGAAAAGATCATACGGTGATAGATGTCGACCATGGATTTAAGCATCGGAATTGGAATTGCAGCTGCTTCATCAACCAATAACAGATCGCAATCAGGCTTAGATTTAAGTAATTCATCTGGCGCGACAAATCTTAAACTGCCACCTTGATGACGAATGTGAGTAGCATTTACCACTTCGCAAGATTCCAACCCTTGGCTAGCATGAGAAAATACCGGCTCTACCGCCTTCACTGAAGGTGCCGTAACAATAATATTAAACCCGTGACGCTCAGCTAACAGCTGCGCTGCTGCAATACCCAATGTTGAGCTTTTACCACGCCCTCTATCCGCGGTGAGAATCAAAGGACGTTTACGATGTCCAGACACTACCTTTTTAACTAATTCAACAGCCGTGTTTTGCTGTTCAAATTTGTCCAATCCGTTTCGGGCGCTTTGCATCTGAGGAAGAGCGTGAGTTGCTTGAACTACATCGCCGGCTTCATTGTGTTGTGAAACAGAAATCAGTTTATCGAAATGACGTTTTAACCAACGTTGACCAAAGCTCTCGCTATCTTCAGAGCCATCAAATTTTGGCGGCAACACCAACAACAGCCCCCCTCCGACTAACGAACCTAGTGCGGCACTAAAACCATTCGCATCAAACTGCTCTCTAAAATCACAAACAAGAACTTGGCACTCACGACCAAGCAGTTGTTGGCCTTTTTTTACTGGAGCATGAATCACACCTTCAAATGGCGTACCGCCAATCTGGAAGATGCTCGGAGTGTGTGAGTCTTGAAGGAAAGTAAAAACAGCTGAGTTTTGCCAATCAAAATCGCCATCAAAGACCACGCCGTAACGGTGATCATTATGTTGAGCAATATTAGAAAGTGTATGCAGAAAAGTGTTGGTTGGGTTTGTCATAGTTAGCGTCCAGATTCATCTAAACACAGTTTATCACAGCCAAATAAAAAGCCGCATAAAGCGGCTTTGGAGGAGTAATGAAAAGTCGTCGACTTAGTCGAGCTTCGATTGAACGAAGGCGAGGATTTCTTCCATTGTTGCATCATCAACTTTCTTAAGGTTCAACGCCAAGTTTGAACCCTTACGGCTGTATGATGCGCGGCCCTTAATAAGCTCAACTTTTGGAGAAGCTTTCTTCGCTGGCGCTGGCGCCAATTCAAGAATCCAACCTTCCAAAGTTTCTGTCACGTCTTTGGTTAGACGAGTTACGCCTTGAGCTTCACTACGCTGCCATACAAAACCTTCAGAAGCATCACACTTAGTCAGCAGTGTTTGCTGCTGTTCACTAGTCAATCCACCAAACTGCTTGTGCAGTTTAACAATGGTTGGACGACCAAGGTCGCTCACATTTGGGTAAGCTTGTAGCAATTCAAGTGGTAGAGCAGCCGCTTTCAATGCACCACTCACCAAAGCTTCACTGCACTGGAACATTTTCGCCAGTGCTTTCTGGTCTTCAGCTTCGCCTTTATCCAGCTTCGCTTGCATCTCTTTACCCTTCTCATAAAGAGAAAGCGGTTTATGAGCGTTAGCAACGTCTGATAGGAACTTAGCGTGTTCGCCGTTAATGTTTTCAGCAACATAGATTAGGAACTCTTTGTCAGCCAAAATACATGACATACGACGACGGCTACCATCAAGAACTTCAATCTTACCGTCTTTGTTCTTACGACCAACCGCTGGGTATTGCTGACCACGTTCTTTCAATGTTGTAAGAACATCAGAAAGCGCGTGCTCGTTTAAGAAAGATTGCTCACGAGCGTTCTCTTCAAAAACAACCGTTCGAGTAGCTACTTCAGCCGCAGGGATTCGAACCAATTCAAATGAAACCAAATCTTCGCCAGCAACAGAAAGCTCGATCACTTGAGCCTGCTCTTTTGCCGCTGTTTGCGCTTCTTGTGGTGTTGCTACGCGACGTTTGTTTGCTTTACCAAATAGCTTTGCATTTAAGTCAGATGTTTTAATTGCCATTGTTGTTATCCCTGATTAAGTGAAGGCCAGTTGCTATGTAATACGCGCTCTAATTCTAGAGCACTTTTTTGTACTGCGTCTTGAGCAACAGCTAGAGTTTTCTTACCGCCCTCAAAGTCGCTCACCGTTAGATCGAAAACCGTGCTGTAAGTGTCGGCACAGGTTTCAAAAGCACGGCTTCTTGGAATGGTTGCCATCATTACTTGGTCATTCAACAGGTAGTTCATTTCAGTCAGAACTGACACCTGTTTCTTGTTGTCGTCTTCAAACATGGTTGGCATTAGACGAACAAATTCGAGCCCTTTCCAGTCATCCGGGAACATTTCGTAAACCGTTGGTAAGTGCTGGAAGAAGTTAACCGTTGAAGCCCAATCCAAACGCTTAGCAGCACATGGAATCAGAAGTGCGTTCGACGCGTACATTGCATTCCATACTAGAGGGTCAACGTGCGGGCCGGTATCAATCATAATCACATCGAAGTCATCGGCGATTTTGTCGATTAGCTTCTCTTTTAACAGACGAACAATATCAAGTGACTGATCTTGTGAAAGGCTTTGCCAAGCTTCAGCGTTAAACATCGCATCTTCTGGGAAAGCAGAAATTGTCTTCAGGTTTGGATACTGAGTTGGCAATAGTACGTTCTTACGAAGAAACTCTAGATCGACATCTTGGCCTTCAGGTACGTTGTCCAACATGATATCGACGGCAGAATAAATGCTGTCGTGCTCTGCCCCACTAATTTGTGGATTAAGGAACAGACGCAAAGAGCCCTGTGGATCCAAGTCAATCAGACAGATACGGTAGCGCTTATCTAAATTCAGAGACAAACAAGCAGCTAAGTGAACCGCTGTCATTGATTTACCCGTACCACCTTTCTGGTTTTGTACGTTGATAATCCATGGCTTATTGTCAGCGTGCTGCTTACGTTCATGGAACTTCGGCACTTCTGCCGCGTCCATCAACATGTGAGCTTCTGTCAATGAAATCGAGTAAT
Source organism: Vibrio sp. 10N.247.311.51 (assembly GCF_041467855.1). NCBI lineage: Bacteria > Pseudomonadati > Pseudomonadota > Gammaproteobacteria > Vibrionales > Vibrionaceae > Vibrio > Vibrio sp. 10N.247.311.51. The sequence continues at coordinate 431,393 of NZ_JBFSVK010000001.1, forward strand.
GATTGGCGTTGTTCTTTGTAAACTGATGGCCATCAGCTTCAAGTTTAGTGATCGCTTCATCGAGTTTACGACGCGTTAAACCAGAACGAGTCTCCATCATAGCTTTAGACATTGGAGGGAAATGTTCATCACTTCGCTCTTCCAAAATAATCTCAATTCGGTCAGCCTGAACTTGTTGAGTTTGTTCGGCTAGCTGATAGAGCTTATCAATCGTTTGTTCTCTTTTCATTGCCAGTTTCCGTAATGATTAACTAAGTACAAATTGTACAGCGATTAACAACAAACACAACAAAAACATGAACATACATTTATGAGTAAAATCACATAAAATAGACTGCGTTTTTACAATTTGATGAAACATCGCCTTAGACAAACACAAAAATCACCGTTTTTATCATGCATAACCATATTATTTCCAGCCTACATTTAAAATGTTACAGCATCACTTATTTACAATGTAAATGGAATTTCAGAGAAAAACCTTCGGAACGATTGAAATACAACCGTAGATTACGGTTGGTGTGATTTGCATTCGAATTTATAGATTTTCAATACAATAAAAATTAAAAAACGCTCAATGAACAAAAAAATTCAAAACAGAAGAGAGATGGGGTGTCAAAAAAAAGCAGAGGATTGGAGCCTAACCGGAAGAATGATCATGGAACACATCCAGTGTAAGATAATTAATAACGCCAAATTATGAAGCATGATCAAGGCGTAAACTGAGCGATATTGATCCGAGCAACTGCACATTGGAAATGATCAACTTCCGGAAAAATGATCAAGTAAACATAGTTCCGGAAGCATGTAATTTATGAGCTAAGTTACGGACAAATGCTTTTGGAATGGGGATTCAACGCCTATAAGGGCTCAATGATTGAAAATTCAATCGACACAGACCGAGAATACACAAACATGACAATTTCATGATCATGCTTCCTAGTTAAGACCCACCAGCGCTAAATACATCAAAGCAATCCATTTCCAGCGGATACAGACTAAATTTTGCACTCAATAGGGTAGGAACGATAAAAAAGTATGCTCTCTTGATCATTGTTCCGATAGATTGGCCGCCACAAGTGTCCACATAGACAAGTCAAAAGCGACTTAGAAACCGATGTTGAATTCCGATCTGTGGATAAGCTGTATAAGTATAATGATCATGCTTTCGAACCAATAATGATCATGCTTACAATGACTTAATGATCATCGTTCTGATGTTCTGTGATCATGCTTTCTTAAGTTTAATGATCATAGTTTCGGAACCTTTATGATCATGCTTTCCAAGGCGATTTATTTTAATACTTTAAATTCAGCTACTTAAAAGCAAAGTTACGTCCAGATCATTAGATCACTTAATCATTTAAGATCATATTAATCAAAAAGATCAGTTATTTAAAAGCCAATAAATTCTCTTTATTTATGATCATTCTTTCTTTATCATTCAGGAACTATAGTGAAATTACGGTTAGTGTGATACGGATCAAAAATGAAACCAGAAGAGAAATTGTTAATTAAGGCACGAAGCCACAAAGATGGTCATTTATTTGAGGTATCTGAAACAGCCGTTGAATGGATAGAACAATATCAACACTTCAAAGGTGTCACCAAAAGCATCGTTGAGCTTCTTAACCTAATTTCACTTCGTGGGTTTAGCAGCAAAGACGGGTACGTTTCCACCACTGAGATTATTGAATCAACCGATGGTCAAGTCACTCGCGCGGCCTTACAGCAAAGGCTGAGAGCAGCAGTCAATATCGGATTGTTCAAACAAATCCCCGTTCGCTTTGAAGAAGGCCTTGCTGGGAAAACCATGTTGCATCGCTTTGTGAACCCAAACCAATTGATATCGGTACTGGGTGCCACTAGCTTAGTGACAGAAAGCGTGAAGCAAAACGAAAAGCAAAAGCGCTCTAAAGCCCTAGCTCAAACCAAAGTAAACAAGCGCTTACTGAATGAACATGGGCTGAATACCCCACCAACGATGAAAGATGAAGCGGATCAATTCATTGTTTCGCCAACCAATTGGGCGGGGATTATTGATCAAGCGTTAGCGCCACCTAGAACTCGTAAGAGCTACCAGAAATCCATGGTTTCGATCTCTGGCACTCGAGCTGTGATCGAGACACGATCTTCTAAAAATATCATGACCGTTGACGATCTGATGACGCTATTCGCGTTATTCACGCTCACCGTTCAATATCATGATCATCACCAAGATGATTACCATCTAGACGCGAAACACACGCCGAACAAAACACCACTCTACATCACTGATATTTTGTCTTTACGTGGCAAGAAAGACAGCGGCCCTGCGCGTGATTCGATCCGCGATAGTATTGATCGTATCGAATTCACGGATTTCCAACTGCACGAGCTTACAGGCCGTTGGCTTAGTGAGAACATGCCAGAAGGCTTTAAGAGTGATCGTTTCCGATTCTTAGCTAGAACCATTACCGCATCGGAAGAAGCGCCTACAGAGGGCTCTGACGGCGAAATTCGCATTAAACCGAACCTATACATCCTGGTTTGGGAACCTTCGTTCTACGAAGAGCTGCTGACGCGTGACTATTTCTTCCTATTTCCGCCAGAAATCCTGAAGCAACATACCTTGGTCTTCCAAATGTATTCGTACTTTAGAAGCCGCATGGCACGTCGCCATTCAGATAGCATGTTGCTCAGTGAGCTCAACCAGAAATTGGCGCGTAACATCGATTGGCGTCGTTTCTCGATGGATCTGATCCGCGAGCTTAGAAAGCTGGGTGAAGTCGGAGATCAAGAAGATACCTTCCTGGTTAACCTTTGGGGTTATCACTTGACGATCACCTCGTTGATCGAAAAAGGGAAAACGACCGATTATCAGGTAGATATCAAATGTAATGTGGAAGAAGTCTTACGTTACTCAAGAGCGCGTACCACTAACGCAGGTAAGCGTAATATGGCACCAACGCTGCCGAACCCACTTCGTAACGAGATGGTGTCTAAGCAGAAGCTGGAAGAGCTGTCTGAGATTATCGACGGTGAGTTTGAGCCAATTCAGCGTAAAGCACCGTCGCCAAGAGGCAAATTGGGACGTCGAGTTAAGCAGCGCAAACACTCTGTTGAGATCAACGCTGACGAGATCATGATTACTCTCTCTAAATATACCTCAGCAGAGGCTCTAGAACGCAGCATAACGGCTTTATCTGCTATGACAGGGCACTCACATGCCTCAATCAAAGAAGAGTGCTCAGAGCTCATTGAGAAGCTTGATTGGTTGAGAGTAGGGGAGGACGTTATCCCATACGAAACACTGAGTCGCTTAATTGAGCTTTACAACGACCGTGATAGTACCAGCAATCGACATCTGTCCATTGAACGTTTGATCTCTGGTTTAGCGGTGCGTCGTAAAGTGTGTAAACAAGTTCATGAAGGTCATTTAGACGAAAACGTGTTCCTTGCGCTCGATGAAATGGCGATTGGCCACTAGTCATTATCCTATCGCGATAAGCCTGTTTTACCGTCGCTGAATGGATAGTTTTGAACACATTAGGTGCTGATTAAAATCGCACCTAACGCTGACAAAGTGATGACAAAGTAACGCATCTAGTTGATTATTATTTATCCCGAATAGACAACCTTTGTCCTTTCTTATGATTAATAGATTGGCTCATATTTTGTTACATCATACTGAATAGATTTTTGCGAGTTCCTAAGGGACTCGCTTTTTTTTGCCTGAAATTCAGTCAATCATTAAAATTCAATAGCTTACAGAGTTAAACGCCGAAGCATGATCAAGGCCAGATCATGCTTTCTACGGATCTAACTCTGATGATATTCTGATTTAATGTTTGATCGAGAAGGGCTTGATCAGTGGAGATGGCGTTGAATGCTGCCTTGATCATCGTTTCGGGGGTGGGTTGCCATAAAGCGTACATGCGATTCGATCAATTTCTCTGATTCTGCTTTCCAACGTGGTTCTTGCTGTTGGTTCGTAAACTCCAAAGCCAATACACACAAGTGTTGTAGCCGCTGTGTACACCACTCTTGCAATCCTGCTTCTGATTTTGGGTCGCATGACACCGCTTGCAGCTTACTGTAGGCAAACATCAGGTATTGGTAGGCTTTATCTTGATGGCTTGAACTGCTGACCTCCTGCGAAGCCAACTCAGAATTCGATGAATCCGCGAGGTGGCGATAGAAAGTAAAGATTCTCAGGCATCCGTCTAGCCAACATGCGATGCCTTTGCTCTGCTCATCTGTGATCAATGGCCCCCAGAGTGCATCTGGAGGCGTTAAGATCAAAGGTTCTAACCGGTCCACTTGATCATGCTTTCGGTCTTTGTACCAATCTCCGATCCGCTCTAACCAAGTGTCTAGTTCATTCATGCAACGTTATCCCACTGTTTTACAAAGTGATTATCAGCAACTTGTTTGATTTTATGCTGTATTTCACTGCTCTGCTCTCGAATACGATCAGCGTCTATTGAATAGTTTGGCTCATTTTTAACGAGTTCGCCAAATGGCAGATCGGGATCAGGGACGGCAGAGATCAACAACTTAGTGTATGGGTGTTGTGGATTGGTCAAGATCGACTGGGTTGATCCCCATTCGACGATCTGTCCTTTGTACATCACCGCTGTCTCTTCTGCGATGTAATGTGCCGTGGCAAGATCGTGGGTTATGTACAAAAAGCCTATGCCTAACTCTTTCTTCATTTTTTGCATCAAGTTCAACACGCCAAGTCGAATCGAAACGTCCAACATCGAGGTGGGTTCATCAGCAAGAATAACCTCAGCACCAACGGCCAGTGCTCTGGCTAGGTTAACCCTCTGTCTTTGGCCACCACTGAGCTCGTGCGGGTATTTGGCGAGCGTTTCGATGGGTAACTCCACCAGCGTTAATAACTCTTTGAGGCGCTCTGTGAGAGCCTGTTTAGTGGCTACCTGTTTATGGATCTTAAGTGGGCGGGTTAAATGGTGCTCAATGGTGTGAGTGGGATTGAGTGAACCAAAGGGGTCTTGAAAAACCATTTGCACACGGCTGCGATAATCCAAGATATCTTTACGGCTTTTCAGCGTAGAGATGTCTCTGCCTTTGAACAGTATCTCTCCCTCTGTCGCAGGGTAAACCTTGGTCATCAATCGTGCGCAGGTGCTTTTACCGCAGCCAGATTCGCCAACCAGTGCCAGTGTTTTGCCTGCATGTAAGTCAAAACTCACACCATGCAGTGCTCTAAAGATCTCTTCTTTGCCAAATCCACCACCAACGGTGAATTCTTTAACGAGGTTTTTTACTTGAAAAATAGGTTGTGACATGGAGATCTCCTAGCACGCCGTCGCGTGAGCATGTTCATGAATATTAGGGAAAGAACTCCATAGCTTTTGGGTGTAGGAGTGTTGTGGGTTATTACGAATCTCATGGGCGTTATTGACCTCAACTATCTTGCCGTGGCGCATGATGGCAATGCGATCGCACAGCTGGCTCATTAGTGCGAGGTCATGGGTGATGAAGAGTATCGAGAAACCAAACTCCTCTCTGAGTTGGTGTATCTGCTGCAATATTTCGCGCTGTACCACCACATCCAGAGCTGTGGTTGGCTCGTCCATGATGATCAGCTTCGGGTTAAGGGCTAGAGCAATGGCAATCACCAAACGCTGACGCATGCCGCCACTGAATTGATGCGGGTACTCTGTTAGGCGATGGCGTGGAATATTGACAAGGTCGAGCAGTTTCTCGGCGCGATCTTTGGCCTGTTCATTGGTCATGCCTTTATGGTGACGCAGCACATCAGCAAACTGCTCTTCGATGGTTAATACGGGATTGAGTGAATTCATGGCGCTTTGGAACACCATCGCGATCTCACTCCAACGCAAGGTATTCAAATGGCTGTCCGATAAGCTCAGTAGGTCTTGCCCACCAAACAGTATCTGGCCTCCTGAGATGAAAGCTGGCGGCTTATGCAGGCGGTTAATGGCAAATGCGATGGTGCTTTTTCCACAACCGGATTCTCCGGCTAAGCCGAAAATCTCGCCTTGGCCTATGTTAAAGCTAACGGATTTGACTGCATTGAAATCACCGTCATCGGTGATGTAGTCGACACATAGATTCTTCACTTCGAGAAGTGGTTTATCTGAATTTCCCACAGACATGATAAATACTCAGTTATGATATTGATAACTATTATCATTAGCATGTGTTGGATTTAGTGGAAGCGATGAGCACGAAAAGGATGAAGTGCCTCGAAATTTATCTTGGGTTATTTCACGAATTTTCAGCAGAAGAGAAGCATTGAAAGCGGGGAAAATGAGAGTTGGATCAAACCACATTTCTTATGGGGAATCTTTTAAATGTAATTGCAGAAAATGGCTTTGGCAAAGTTTAAATGAGGCATTTATTAATTAGCTTTGTGAAGCGTCGGAATCATCACACTTCAGTACAGAATTTCTTAACAAGCGAAAAAGCATTTGCTACAGATTACCTGTCCATTACATGGTGCTTTTCGGAGGAAAACATGTCCATTAATTCTATCAACCATGATGAAATGACAAATATTGCAAACAAGTGGGATGCTGAAGAAGAAGTATCTTTCAAACCAGAAAAGAAAATGAAGTCTGCTGAAGCTCGTCGTCGTATCGAGACTCTAAGAGAAATTAGAGAAAGCGGTTTGAGTCTGGAAGAAGCGAGGGAGCTAGGTCTTATTCACTAATAATCCCCATTGCATTTAGAAGGGTGGTACAACGCCACCCTTTGATCTATAAGTACTTTTTCATAGTTCCTATCTAGATTGAATCAACTCCTTGATTCTTTGGCTCACTGTTCCGTTTAGCTTATCCCTTTTGATATTACGCTTTTCAGATGAAAAACACGCACATGGCATACTCTTGAACTAAGTTGTTTGACAGTAATATTCAACGCCACTAATTTTAAAGTTAAAGCAAAAATATGCGATGTCGTTGGTAAGGAGAAGGCTATGTCTAATTCTGTGGCTCAAGCTAAAGAAGTGCTGTTTTACGAACCCGAAGATCCGAACGGATACCTGTCAAATTTTGCCGCTTGTCCTATCAAGGTGGGTGATCAAGTTTGGGCAACCAGCGAACATTATTATCAAGCGATGAAGTTTGCCTCCGAAGCGCTACGCAATACCATTTTGGAAGCCAGTACACCTGCCGAAGCGTTCTCTTTAAGTCGTGACTACGAAGACCAAGTTCGCGAAGATTGGTATGACATTCGTGTTGAAGTGATGCAGTTCATTGTGACAGAGAAGTTCAGACAGAATCCACAGTTTGCGCTGTTTCTTACCAATACAGGAGATTCGGTGATCAAAGAACATTCGCACAAAGACCACTTCTGGGGCGATGGTGGCGATGGAACCGGCGAGAACCATTTGGGTAAGATTCTGATGGCAGTGCGTCACCAGCTTCGTACTCAGCAACTGCATTTGATTGCTTCGCACTGATTCGTCGATTCAGATAGCGGGCATACTTATGATTACCCCTAAGACGCATTTAAAAGGCCGCCCTGCTATCTAGTATGAAGCAGGGCGGCCTTTTCGGTTTTAGAGAGTCAGTCATCAATGATAGTTAAAGTACGTGACTAAGCTATCCGTTGCTAAGTTCTACGTTACGCTGGTGCTACAAGTAACTCTGTACGATGTCGTCGAGCTGTCCATCGTCTTTCATTGTGTCTAGGCGTTGGTTGATGAAGCTTTGCAGCTTAGGATCCATCTCAGGGTCAAACGCCAAATGGATAGGGTAGTTATTGATTACAGAACCAAACTCTTGCATCTGGTAATCATCAATACTCAGTTTTTGCTCGTTTAGGTTGTATTTGATTCGTGATTCCATTTCCACAAACACGGTATCGCCAGGTGCTCGGTTCAGGACACGAAACGCAGCAGTGTAATCTTTTACTCGAATCTCGTTGAGCTTGCCCTGTTGGATATAAGGTTCCAAATTCGGATACTCAAATCCCACCAGCAATACCACGGCTTTCCCGTCTAGATCATCGATTGTGTTGAACTCAAATGGCTTTTTACCACTACTCAGTAACACGTGTTTTACATTGTAAATCGGATCTTCAGATAGGTTCACAGATTGGATATTTCCCCAACTAGGGCTGCCATAGGTAACCCAGTTTGGGTTCTCTCTCGCATCGAGCTTGTCGATCATTCGATTAAAAGGGTAGGTGTGGTAGTTGATCTCATATTGGCTGTCATCAAACACGGCTTCCACAATATCTGAAACAATTCCTCTGTGAGATGACCCGTCAGTTTCGATCTGAAAAGGTTGCGCTTGGCTCGCAATAATGTAGTAGTGAAGAGGTTCGCTTGCAGAAGCATAACTGCTTGAAAACAAACTGACTATGGATGCAAAGATAAGATGTTTTTTCATAACCTTCCCTAGTTATTTGATGAATGACTACTATTATACTAGTTGAGTAATTGTAGTTTACTAGGATAACAATAATGGTAATTCGTGTATGGTGACAAAAGGAAAACGCTACGTTGGACTCTCCCGACAGTTGATCGGGATGATAATAGCGATCAGTACCTTATTCACAGTTATAGTGACAGGTCTCGGGTTGTATGTAGAGTACCAAAGTCGAGTTTCTTTTATCAGCTCTCAGATCGAGCAGGTCAAGGCTGGTTACCTTTCTGGTTTAACGGCCAGTTTGTGGGTGGAAGATCGAGAGCAATTGTTTGTGCAAGCCGAAGGCATCTCTCGCCTCCCTTCGGTAAGTTACCTTCTTATCGAAAGTCCCGATGAAAAAATTCTAGAGTTAGGTCAAAAGACCGAAGGCCAATCTTACTCTCAGTCTTGGGAAATGGTGCACCAGATGGGCGGCACAGACTTCCCATTGGCGACGCTCACGGTGCAATCTGATTTAAGTATGATTCTAGATGACTTTGAAGAACGAGTGTTACTGTTGCTCGCCTTCGAAGCCGTTAAAATCTTCTTGTTGTCTCTGGTATGTTTAACCATCGTTTATCGTCTTGTCGTAAAACGTTTGATGACCATGTCTTCCCAAATCAACCAGCAACAGGTCGAAGACAACAAACCGCGCTTTATAACGCCAACTCACTCTACTTACAAAGATGAGATATCGACTCTAGAGAGTAGCTATAACCGATCGGTAGAACGTATTCGTCAACAATATCAAGATCTGGAAAAAGCCAAAGACGTTGCTGAGGTGGCAAACCGTAATAAAAGTGAATTCCTTGCCAACATGAGTCACGAAATCCGTACTCCAATGAATGGGATTATCGGGTTGTCGTCTTTGCTTTCTGAAATGGATATGCCGAAAGAGCAAAAAGAGTATATCAACATGCTCAATACCTCTTCGCTTACTTTGCTCGACTTAATCAATGACATTCTCGATTACTCGAAGATCGAAGCGGGGCGACTAGAGCTTCAGCAAGAGCCGATGAAAATGATGGGCATTGCGGCCGACGTTGAATCAACCTTCCGAGTGAAAGCGGAGCAGAAAGGGCTTCGATTCCAATTAGCGATCGACCCTAAGATCCCAACCATGGTGATTGGCGACGGTACTCAACTAAGACAAGTCTTAAATAACTTAGTAGGCAACGCAATTAAATTTACCGAGCACGGCCACGTCACGCTCTCGCTTCGTTTGGAAGAGGTGGTTGAGCCTGAACAAAAACTCAGAGTGAAGTTCGAGGTTGTCGACAGCGGTATCGGTATTGCAGAAGACAAACAGAAATCGGTGTTCGATAAGTTTCAACAAGCCGACGGCAGTACCACACGTATTTACGGAGGCACAGGGCTTGGTCTAACAATATGCGAGAAGATTGTGACATTGATGGGCAGCAAGCTTGAACTCACCAGTGTTGAAGGTAAGGGCAGTACATTCTTTTTTACGGCTGACTTTGACCCATGTTTAGAAGCCGATGAAAGCAATATCGATTTCAATAAGGTTTCGGTTCTGCTTGTGGATGATAGCCAGCTGAACATGCGTATAACGTCTACACAGCTTCAATCCTTTGGTGTTAAGTCTGAGTGCTGTGAAACGGCAAACCAAGCGTTAGAGTTGGTTTCAGAGTCTGTGGCTAAGTCATCACCTTATGATCTTGTGCTGATAGACAAAGTGATGCCGTCCGTTGATGGCTTTCAACTGGCAAGAAGCTTAGTTGAACGCTTTGGTGGTGAGTGTCCCAAGTTAGTGATGATCTCTGCTGACCCTAGAAAGCAAGATGAAGCTCGTGCCAAACAAGTCGGTTTTGTTGCCTACATTGCGCGTCCTTACCAAGATAATCAGCTTAAATGGACCATCAGTGAGGTACTCGCGAGAGCCGCTGATACTTCAGTCTTTACTTATCCGAATAGAGGAGAGGTTGCCTTTAAAGACAATGAGCCTGTGCCGCTAATCAAACCTGCGGCGGTTGTTAAAGAGGATCCCACTGTTTCTGTAAACGCCCCACAAGCCGGTAAACAAGCTCCAATTGAAGCAGAGTCAAAACCTGTCGCGGCTGCCGGAGAATTTAGTGGTACGGTTTTGGTCGTTGAAGACTCGCGAGTAAACCAGCAAGTTGCCAAGATGATGCTCAAGAAACTTGGCTTTGAGGTTGATATTGCCGACAACGGTGAAATTGGTGTCGAGAAATTCAAGGCTAACGAATACGAGATGATCTTTATGGATTGTCAGATGCCAGTTCTCGATGGCTTTGAAGCGACCAAGCAGATCCGAGCGCTCGAAGAAGGGTCTGCAAAGCACATTCCAATCGTTGCGCTGACAGCCAACGTCGTGCAGCGAGACAAGCATTTGTGTTTCGATGTAGGCATGGATGAGTTTTTACCTAAGCCTGTTAATCAAGGGAAACTGAGAGAGATCGTAGCCAGTTTCTTGTCTGATAAGAGTAAACTAACGGACGAAAGTGAGCAGAAGATTGTTTAGCTCAGGCGTCATTAAACCCAATCGTTAAACCCCAAACTCCGACCTAATCAGTCGGAGTTTTTGTATGTATTCAGTAAGTGAATTCCTTTCTACCTCTTTATCATTTTAGAATAAATGGAGTAGACTTGATTGTCATCTTCACGAAACATAATTGCCACAGAAATGCGCTCTAATTGTCATACATTCGCTATAGTATTCAGCCAACTTGAACTCCTGTTTAACCTTAACGAAATTCAACCTGTGAGAGCCTAAGATGTTCAAACCTTTGTATGTATTTGATATGGACGAAACGCTCATCAATGCTGATGCAGCGATGCTCTGGAATGAGTTCTTGGTTGAAAAGGGCATTGCCACTGCGCCCAACTTTATTGAAGAAGATAAACGCTTAATGGGCCTGTATTCGGAAGGCAAACTGAACATGGAAGATTACCTCACGTTTTCCATGCAGCCATTAGCCGATATGCCAACAGAGCAAGTGACTGCGTTGATGGAAGAGTGTGTTGAACAGCATATTCTGCCTAAACAGTTCAAGCAGTCAAAACCTTTGATTGAGCAGCTTGAGAATGATGATATTGATATGCTGATCATCTCTGCCAGCGTGACTTTCTTAGTGGAAGCGGTCGGCCGTAAGATTGGTATTGAGAACGCACTCGGTATTGATTTGATTGAAAACCAAGGCCGTTTTACTTCTCAAATATCAGGTGTGCCAAGCTACCGTGAAGGCAAAGTGACGCGTTTAAAAGAGTGGTTAGACAATCAAGAAACTAATTACTCAGATATCCACTTTTATACAGATTCAATCAACGACTTACCTTTGTGTGAACACGCTGATTTTGCTTACCTAGTAAACCCATGCCCGCGTTTGAAAGCGTTAGCCGATCAACCGAATTGGTCGATTCTCAACTGGGATTAAATTGAATCTTATATTCAAATTAGGTTCGTTCTAGAACTCATAAAGCCGCTGACTACAGCGGCTTTTTTGCATCATCAGTCTAATGTTTGATTTATCACCTTAGCTGACAAAAGGATGCATGTAACAATTCAATAACATCTCTTGCTCTGCTGTAAATCAAACCACCATCTTTCAATCCCTTGATAGCACTCACTTTGTTGTTGTGAGGTTTTGTGTGTAACAAATATTTTACAACTTGACGGGTTTTGAGCGTTATTGCCCATTTCCTTCCATCCATTCCAATCTTTCCGCTTGTGGGCCAAATTTAATTAAGGACAAAAACCACGTAATACAAAACCAATAGGTACAAGGAGAAAGTTCATGGTGGATACATACAACCCGCTTGGCACGGATGGATTCGAGTTTGTTGAATACACGGCCGTTGACCACAAGGGAATTGAGCAACTTAAAGCGCTGTTTGTGTCACTTGGTTTTGCTGAGATCGCCAAGCACCGCTCAAAAGAGGCTTGGCTGTATCGACAAGGTGACATCAACTTTATCGTCAATGAACAGCCTCACAGCCAAGCGGAAGCGTTCGCTAAAGTGCATGGGCCATCGGTCTGTGGTATGGCTTTTCGTGTCAACGAAGCAACCGCTGCAATGGAACAAGCGTTTAAGGGCGGTGGTGAAGAGTACAAAACAGAAATAGGGCCGATGGAGCTGAGCATTCCTGCCATTTACGGTATCGGTGAAAGCCTGCTCTATTTTGTGGATCGCTATGGCAAGCAGAGCATCTATGACGTCGATTTCCGATTCTATGATGATGCGGAGCAGCGCATGGCTGAAGCCAATGTTGGCTTGTATGAAATCGACCACCTCACGCACAACGTGAAGCAAGGCAATATGGATGTTTGGTCTGGGTTTTATGAGCGCATTGGTAACTTCCGCGAAATTCGCTACTTCGACATTGAAGGTAAGCTGACAGGCCTTGTGAGCCGCGCCATGACCTCACCGTGTGGCAAGATCCGAATTCCAATCAATGAGTCTTCAGATGACAAATCACAAATCGAAGAGTTCATTCGCGAATACAACGGCGAAGGCATCCAACACATCGCGCTCGCCACCGATGACATCTACAAAACGGTGAAAACCCTGCGTGATCGCGGCATGGACTTTATGCCAACCCCAGATACCTATTACGAGAAAGTCGACGAGCGTGTGAAAGGCCACGGTGAAGACACTGATCTGCTGCGTGACTTACGGGTTCTGATTGATGGTGCGCCGACCAAAGACGGCATCTTGCTGCAAATTTTCACGCAGACAGTAATCGGGCCTGTGTTCTTTGAAATCATTCAGCGTAAAGGCAACGAAGGATTTGGCGAAGGTAACTTCAAGGCGCTGTTTGAATCGATTGAAGAGGACCAGATTCGTCGAGGAGTATTAGACGATGCATAAATGGATCTCGTTTCCTCATCGGGAGGGTGTGTGCTCGAAACAAGCGCATGCCGACTTCCCCGAAGAGGCCATCTATGAGCGAGAAGCGGGTCGGAGTGGTTTCTTCGGCCCTGCCGCTCACTTTCATCACCAACATGCCCCAACAGGTTGGTCGGAGTGGGAGGGCGATCTGCGTCCTCGCGCTTTCGATTTTACGCTGGTGGACAAAGCCAGCCAGATAACCCCTTGGGCGGTGCCTCATCTTTTGTACAACGCGGACTGCAAAATCCGCGTGTGGCGCATGGATGAGAAGATGGATTTCTTGGTGCGTAACTCCGATGGTGATGAGCTGCTGTTCATTCACCAAGGCTGTGCTGATCTCTATTGTGACTATGGCCATTTAGAAGTCAGTGAAGGGGATTACGTGATGATCCCGCGCTCGACCAACTGGCGCTTGGAGCCAAGCGAGCCGATGTTTATTTTGATGATTGAGAACACTGACGCGGCTTATTCCTTGCCAGAGAAAGGCATGGTCGGCAATCACGCGGTGTTTGACCCGGCGGTTCTTGAAATTCCTTCTATTAATGATCAATTCCGCGCTCAGTACTCAGAAAATCAAACTCAGGTTCAGGTGAAGCGCCACGACAAAGTCAGTGTGATCACCTATTCGTTCAATCCATTGGATGCGATTGGCTGGCATGGCGATTTGGCCGTGGTAAAAGTGAATTGGCGCGATATCAGACCGCTGATGTCACATCGCTACCACTTGCCACCTTCTGCGCATACGACGTTTGTTGGCGCAGGCTTTGTAGTGTGCACCTTTGTACCTCGCCCGATTGAGAGCGACCCTGGTGCATTGAAAGTGCCGTTCTATCACAACAATGATGACTACGACGAAGTGCTTTTCTATCACGCTGGTGACTTCTTCAGTCGCGATAATATTGAAGCGGGCATGGTGACTTTCCACCCTGCGGGCTTCACTCATGGGCCTCATCCTAAAGCCTTTAAAGCGGGTCAGGCACACAAGAAGAAATTCACCGATGAAGTCGCGGTGATGATCGATACTCGCCACGCACTGCAGTTCTCTGATGAACTCGATAGTGTTGAGAACAAAGAATATGTCTACAGTTGGCAAGACTCTGGTTTGAAAGAAATGGCTGACGATAAGAAATAAGGGACAAGGATGAAATTAGCAACCAAGAAAAATGGTACTCGCGACGGCCTATTGATGGTCGTGAGTAAAGATCTCAAACAGTGTGTACCTGCCACCGAAATCTTCCATGCAATGCACCTTGCACCCACCATGCAAGTGGCGTTGGATAACTGGGACAGAATTGTTTATCAGTTAGAAGAGTTATACACCTCGTTAAACAACGGGCATGTGACAGGCAGTGAAGTGTTCGCTTCTCAATATTGTGAATCGCCTCTGCCACGCGCTTATCAATGGGCTGATGGCAGCGCGTATGTAAACCACGTTGAGCTGGTGCGTAAAGCACGTGGTGCTGAAATGCCAGAAAGCTTCTGGGTTGATCCACTGATGTATCAAGGCGGTTCAGATGCGTTTATCGGCCCTCGTGACAACATCGAATTTGCCAGTGACGAGTGGGGCATCGATTTCGAAGGAGAGGTAGCGGTTGTCACCAGTGATGTACCGATGGGCGCCAGTGCTAAACAAGCGCACGATTCGATTCGTCTACTGATGTTGGTGAACGATGTGTCTTTGCGTGGTTTGATTCCGGCAGAGCTTGCTAAGGGTTTTGGTTTCTTCCAGTCTAAACCGTCTTCGGCGTTCTCTCCGGTTGCGGTAACACCTGATGAGCTTGGCGAGCAATGGAAAGGCAGTAAGGTACATTTACCGTTGATATCGACTTACAACGACCAGCCTTTTGGTTGTCCGAATGCGGGCGTCGATATGACTTTCAATTTTGCAGAGTTGGTTGTGCATGCAGCGAAAACTCGCCCGCTGTCGGCAGGCGCGATCATTGGCTCAGGCACGGTATCGAATAAGCAAGGCACTGACCACGGCACCTCAATTGCCGAAGGTGGGGTGGGTTATTCATGCATTGCCGAGGTGCGCATGATAGAGACGATTCGCGATGGCAAACCTTCGACTCAATTCATGTCGTTTGGTGACTCGATCAAGCTTGAGATGTTTGATGCGGCGGGTGGCTCAATTTTTGGTGCGATTGACCAAAAAGTTAGCCAATATCGAGCGTTATAGCCCATATTATAAAGATTCAGCTCGAGCGAGATCATTGTATGAATCAGAACATGACACTTTACGGTTACTGGCGCTCTTCGGCCGCTTATCGGGTGCGTATTGGATTGAACCTAAAGCTACTCGACTATGAGTCGAAATCGGTGCATTTGGTGCGTAATGGCGGCGAGCAGCATGATCCACAATATCGTGAACTCAATGCCAGTGAATTAGTGCCAGTACTGGTGGATGGTGACGTTCAACTCAATCAGTCGCTGACGATCTTGCAATACTTGGACGAAAACTATTTGTGTGAGACCAGCCCAGACTCCTTGTTGATTCCTGAGCAAACACCATTGCGCTATCAAGCGTTGGCAATGGCTCAGGATATCGCGATAGAAATTCACCCTCTCAATAACCTGCGTGTATTGCAGTATTTGGATCGAGAATTGTCGTGTGAGCAAGAGGCGAAAATAGACTGGCTTCACTATTGGATGAGCCAAGGTTTTTCGGCATTAGAAGAGAAGCTTTCTAAGCATCGTCAAACACACGGTGATTCGGTGTATAGCCTCACCGATTTACCATGCATTGTCGATATCTGCTTGGTGCCACAGGTGTATAACGCGCTGCGCTTTGGCGTTGATATGTCGCCGTTTCCACTGATTAACTCAATTGTCGAAGCGTGTAATCAGTTACCCGCTTTTATCGACGCGATGCCAGAGAACCAAGCGGATGCGAATGAATCCATGTAGATTCACTGATGTAAACGCAAATACTCGCCGCTTGCGCTACCAAAACCGACTCTTGAAAGAAGCGGTTTCCAAAATTAAATATATTAAATGCAGTGAGTGTGTGAATATTTATCCCGTTTAGCACTAATATGCTCCTAATAAAAAAGCCTCGTTATTAAATAAGAGGCTTTAACCCAAGGTTTTATATTAGTGGTGATTATTGCTCGATAATATTAATAATAAACAATACCTTCACCTTTCGTTATCAGAGTGCCAGCTTCATTGGTGATTATTTTATCTAAATCAAATAATGAACCAATCGCCGCATTACCTAAGCCAGCTTCAACGAATTTACAAACGGCATCAATTTTTGGCCCCATAGAACCAGCAGGGAATGAAAATTCTGCTAAACCAGCAGGCGTTGCTTGCTTCATTTCTGCTTGGTCTTCTTTACCATAGTTACGGAAAATCGACCCATCGGTTAAGATAATAAATAAGTCGGCATGGATTTTTTCAGCCAGTAGTTCAGCCGTAAGATCTTTGTCAATGACGCACTCTACGCCAGTACTCTTACCTTGCTCAATACTCACGGGAACACCGCCGCCGCCACAAGCGATAACAAGGTTTTCTGTATCTAGAAGAGTTTCAATTTGCTGAATTTCAACAATGTTTTTTGGCATAGGAGAAGGCACAACGCGACGGTAGTACTCGCCATCAGCTTTAAACTGCATTGTGCTTTGAGCCATTAACTCTTTAGCTCGTTGCTCTGTATATACAGGGCCAACAAATTTAGTCGGGTTAGCAAACGCAGGGTCTTTTTTACATACTTCAGTTTGCGTGACTAGCGTCGCTACGTCTAACTCAGGGTCAATGTTTCTTAGTTCTTGCTGTAACATGTAGCCCACCATGCCACAGGTTTGAGAGCCGAGTACATCCATTGGATACGGGGTCGTCTCTGGTGAATATTCGTTGTAAGCTGCGTTTTGTTCCATCAACAAACCTACTTGTGGGCCATTACCATGAACGATAACAATCTCATGCTCGCGAGCGATCGCGGCAATACTCGCCGCTGATTTGATTATATTTTCACGTTGGTTCTCAGCCGTTAATGCTTGGCCTCTTGCTAAAAGAGCGTTACCGCCTAAAGCTAATACTATGCGCATGATAATGTCTCCGATCATTTAATAATGATTTTATTTTACGTAGGGATTAACCGCTTGTTTCTAATTAAATTCAAGCTTATTAATAACAATGACTAGGTTTTTAATTACTCTTAAGTAATTAACATGCCGAGATAGTATGGGAAAATAACCGTCCTAAATGTGATAGCTATCAAATTATTATTTCACTAGAAATAGAGCTGTGGAAACGGGAGTTATTGCAATTCGATTAAATATCCATAAGCTTGGATACAATCTAGCGGTGGAGGCTTTTTTGGTATAAATGATTCGTGTTTAGTGAATATTATCTCTGGCTATAAAATGATTAATTTTCTATTTTTGTTTTAAATATGATGAGCAGATCGCATTAAGAGCTTTGGAAAAAGTACGGGGCTATACTGAGGCGAGGGTTCACAAGCTTAAATAGAAGTTTAGATTCGGTTTTCAATCGGCTGCCTTTCCTCTAAGTGTTATCTGACAGCCAAGTAAAAATTGGAGATAGTTAGCCACTTCCTAAGGCTCAACACTAAAGCGAAACAACACTCTTTATCTCTTCCAAGACCTCGGCGTTAGCGATAGCCCCAAGGTTTTCTACACTCTTGCCATTGATCACCTGTTTCACCGCCAACTCCACCAGTTTGCCTGAGCGTGTTTTTGGCACGTCGCTGATCGCAAATATCTGGCTTGGCACGTGTCTTGGCGAACAAGAGGATTTGAGTTTGCTTTTGATGGCTGCCAATAACGTTTCATCTAGATCCACACCTTGCTGCAGTTGAACAAACAGCCATATCTGCTCGTTGCGGTCGATGTCTTTACCGACTGCTATCGAATCGATGATGCCTTCAATGGTGTTTACTTGCTGATAGATTTCAGCGGTACCAATTCGCACGCCACCAGGGTTGAGTGTAGTGTCGCCTCGGCCATAGAACAGATAGCCGCCATGCATGCTCTGTGAGACTTCGTCACCGTGATGCCACACATTATCGAACCTATCCCAATAGGTGCTGTGATAGCGCTCTCCGGTGTCATTCCAAAAGCCTGCGGGGAAGTTGGGTAGGGAGTTGGTGCATACTAGCTCGCCTCGTTCTTGATTGACCTTTTGACCAGACGAATTGTACACCTTGATGTCGACGCCGAGCCCGGCCTGTTGGCACTCGCCGCGATACACTGGCGAGATAGGACTACCCAACACAAAGCAGCCACAAATATCCGTGCCGCCAGAAATGGACGCTAAATGCAGGTCTTGCTTGATGTGCTTGTAAACGTAATCGAACTGCTCTGGGTAAAGCACAGAACCGGTCGAGCACAGTGTTCTTAATTGAGGCAGAGAATGGCTGTCGATCGGTGAGAGTTCCGCTTTCTCAATCGCCTCTAGATACTTGGCTGAGGTGCCAAATGTCGATACGTCAGCACGCTGTGCTAAATCCCATAGAACGTTAGGTTGCGGGTAAACCGGGCTACCATCAAAGATAACCAAACAAGCACCGCTGGCGAGCGCAGATACGTGCCAGTTCCACATCATCCAACCACAAGTGGTGTAGTAGAACACGCGATCTCTCGGTTTAATATCGCAATGAAGTTGATGCTCTTTTAGGTGGTTGATGGTGGTGCCACCGACAGAATGCACAATGCACTTTGGCTTGCCTGTGGTGCCGGAAGAGTAGAGTACGAATAATGGTTCATTGAAGCCGATACGCACAAATCGAAGAGCTTTTGTCTGATAGTGATTAATGATGCTGTGCCAGCTTAGAATCGACACATCATGTTCAACTTTTTTCTTCTCTAAATCGCTCTTCTCTAAGTCATTACTCGGTTTCAAATAACCGATCTCACACACCTGTTTTAATTCGTTTAAGTGTTCGATAATTTCACGGTTCTTGTCCGTCATATCGAACGTCTTGCCATTGAAGGTGTAGCCATCACAGGTGAACAGCACCTTAGGTTTCACCTGTCCGAATCGCTCAATCACACTCTCTACGCCAAAATCAGGCGAGGTTGATGTCCAAATCGCGCCTAAGCTGGTGGTTGCCAACATCGCGACCACGGTTTGCGGCAGATAAGGAGTATAAGCGGCGACTACATCGCCTTGTTGTACGCCACAATCCACGAGCCATTGTTGAACGCTAGAAACTTCCTCACACAAGGTTTGCCATGTGTAGCTTTGCTGCTCGCCACGCTCATTCTCAAACCAAATCGCAAGCTTGTTTGGCAACGTTTTTGCTGAATGCAGTAAGTTTTCGGCGTAGTTAACTTGAGCATTAGGAAACCACACCGCATCGCGATTCGATTTTGGCTGCTGCCAGCGGCTCTCGCCTTGAGTTTTGATGTGCTCGCTTTCTGCCTTGTTAATACAGTCTTGCGAACCCACCATTCCACAAAACTGCCACACGTTATGCCAAAACGACTCCGGCTGCTCCACAGACCATTGATGAAGCTCCGTATAGTTTTTCAATTTCCGCTCGAATACGCCCTGCTGATCGAGATTATTCATAAATCGGGTTACGTTGGCGTGTGCGATACGTTGGTCACTGGGTTGCCAAATTGGCTTATTGCTCTCGTGCATTCCTTTACCTTTAACAAAAAGTTAACGATTTCAGTCTGGTATTTAGGTTTTACAAAGTCAAAAGATCAGCAAAATAAGGGGTCGTCGGAATTGTGTAAATAAAATGTTACACGACCGCCCGTTTCGAAAAATCGTGCAAATTGGCGGATATAAGGAGTGGAGATAGGCTTAAAGTGAGACATTCGAAAGGAGGTGTGTAATGACTCAATATCATTCTAAGCCCGTGAGCCAAGAGGGATGGGTTGAGTGGAGCCTCGAAGAAGACGCCATTTGGCACGACTTAGTGAAAAGGCAACTGGACGTCATCAATGACCGCGCATGCGATGCTTATTTGCACGGTTTGACCTTGCTGGATCTGCCATTAGACAGAGTTCCCCAGCTGCCAGAGATAAACAAAGTGCTAATGGAAACAACAGGTTGGCAAGTTCAGCCTGTGCCTGCATTGATCGATTTCGACCGATTCTTTGATTTGCTCGCCAATAAGAAATTCCCAGTTGCGACATTTCTGAGAACGCGAGACGAGTTCGATTACTTACAAGAACCTGATTTCTTTCATGAAATTTTCGGTCACTGTGCCATGCTCACTAATGCCGATTTCGCAGCATTCACTGAGCATTATGGAAAACTAGGCCAAGCCGCTACATCCAAACAGCGCGCTTATCTTGCCCGTTTGTATTGGTTTACGGTCGAGTTCGGTTTAGTAAAAGAAGGCCAACAACTGAAAATCTATGGCGGTGGCATTCTCTCGTCTCCGGCGGAAACCATGTACGCATTAGGCGGTGATTTGGCGGTTCGTGAGCGGTTCGATCTGCAAAGGGTGTTAAGAACTCCTTATCGTATCGACATCATGCAGCCGAAATATTACGTGATCGACGAGCTATCTGAGCTCTTCAAAATCAGTCAGGAAAACCTATTACAGCAAGCTGATCTCGCCATAGACGCGGGGTTACTACCACCACTTTTTGAACCCAAGGAACCAACACATGTTGAATGAACAAAAATGCGAAGCCTGCAGTATCGACGCGATTGCCCTAAGTAAAGATGAGCAACAATCTTTACTGTTGGAGTTGTCTGATTGGCAGATTATCGAAAGAGACGGCATCCCGCAGCTTGAGAAGGTGTTCAAGTTTAAGAACTACAAACAAGCATGGGCATTCAGCAACAAAGTGTCAGAATTGGCAGAAGAAGAGTTCCACCACCCTTCGATCTTATTGGAGTGGGGCAAAGTCACCGTCACTTGGTGGAGCCACTCAATCAAAGGCCTGCACAAGAATGACTTCATCTGCGCCTCACGTTGTGATGTGTTCGCGGTGAGTGAGTAGTTTTGTAGGTTAGGAGTTACTCTTGCAACCTTCGTGATGCGATTACCTCATTATTCGGCTCATTAGGTGAGTCGAATACTCGATACTTTCTCATCATGGGGCGTCACTTCTCTTAAACTAGCTTGACCTGCATCAGCGACTTGCTTGGTTTCTTGTCTCATAAACCCTTTCTGTTACTCATAGTATTGGTTTTATGAGGCTGCTCTATGATATATTTCTCGGCCAAGTGTATTACAGACGAAGGCTAATAATGTCTATCAACCTTTCACTCCTTCCACCCAGCGAGAAAAATAAAATCGAACTGGATAAGCAAGCATCGTTTCTTGTATGGAAACTGAAGCAAGCGAAATGTGGCCCTGAAGCCATTGTTGAAGAAGCAATGAAGCTAGGTGACCCAGAAGAAAAGGCTTGGTTTGATCAGTCTGTAGAAAAATACAAACGGGTAATGGGTGTCGCATAAACGCAGACAAACCTTGCCCAGCAGTGCTGTAGAATTGAAATGACACAGTAATTTGCTAGAATTTGCACCGTTAATTGAATCAGAGAGAAGATCCCGATGGGAAGAAGTTTTGAAGTGCGCAAGGCCTCAATGGCGAAAACTGCAGGCGCAAAAATTAAAGTTTATTCTAAATACGGTAAAGAGATTTACGTACTGGCTAAGAACGGCAGCTCTGACCCAGACATGAACCTACCTCTTAAGCACCTGATTGCTAAAGCGAAGAAAGACCAAGTACCAGCTCACGTTATCGACAAAGCGATCGATAAAGCGAACGGCGGCGGCGGTGAAGACTTCCAACCAGCTCGTTACGAAGGTTTTGGCCCAGGTGGCACAAGCGTAATCGTTGACTGTCTAACTGACAACGGCAACCGTACTTTCCAAGACGTTCGCCAATGTTTCGTTAAGACTGGTGCGAAAATCGGTGTTGAAGGTACTGTTTCTCACATGTTCGCTCACCAAGCTGTATTCCAGTTCAAAGGCGAAGATGACGAAATCATCCTAGAAACGCTAATGATGGAAGACGTAGACGTGACTGACGTTGAGCTAGAAGACGGTGTTATCACTGTATTCGCTCCAACGACTGAGTTCTTCAAAACGAAGACCGCACTAAACACTGCGTTCCCAGAGCTAACGCTAGACGTTGAGGAAATCACTTTCGTTCCTCAAACAACTACGCCAGTAGCTGAAGAAGATTCTGAGAAATTCCAGAAGTTCTTAGACATGCTTGACGACTGTGATGACGTTCAGCAGGTTTACCACAACGCTGAGCTGTAATCTTTACAGTAACAACAGTTATAAAAAAACCGAGCCTAGTGCTCGGTTTTTTATTGTCTTAATTCAGGCGCTTATCCGTGAACATAGCTTTTTGACTGCAGTTCTTTGGTGGCAGAACTTAGGTCATAGCGCCTTGGTCACAAACCCTTGATCATCGTTCCGTTATCTCAGGTTCGCAAAGCGTTCTCGGGCGACAAATCCATGCTGAGAATTTTCTGATCAAAGGAAGCACGGTGAGGTTGAGTGCGATGGCACAAGGCCAAGCGATGAAAAAGCTTTGCATCCAGATTGGCGGCCATTCGGGGCTAAATCCCATTTTGTAGCCAGAAATTAACCCAGACATGATGGTCGCCATGGTCAGTGAAGATAAAATCGCGGTTACCCAAAATTGTTTGTTGCTCATACTGTGTTTCTCCCGTGATTTTCTGATGTTGATGAGATAAGGTTATATTTATCCATTAATGAGAAAAATAGGCACATATAGAAGTATGAATTCCATATTTGGAAACATCGATGATCTGTTCTTATTCTGTGCAGTGGTTGAAGAGGGCTCTTTGCTATCGGCTTCGAAACGGCTGCAACTCCCTGTGTCGACTATGTCGCGTCGGCTAACTGCATTGGAAGATCGTCTCAATATCCGACTTTTAGAAAAGAAAGGTCGTGAGTTGGTGGCCACTAAAGACGGCGAGTCGGCATTTTCTGCACTGAGCAGCGGCATGGAGTCGATCCATCACGGCTTTAATAGCTTGCTTGAAGAGCGTGACGCTATCCAAGGCAAGATAAAGCTCGCAGTGCCTCATAACTTCTACAGTGGCTTTCTACGGTCGACGGTAGAGCAATTCCTCACTGAATATCCAAACGTTCAGCTCGACCTTACTCTGAGCCAGCAGCAGCTTATTCCACAGACCGATCGTGACTTACTGATCACGTTTAAGATCTCGGACATGGAAGGCATGATTGCTCGACCGCTGTTTAAAGCTAAACACGGGTTTTATGCAAGCCCAGAATACTTAGATTCGCGTGCAACAATAGAAAAACCGGACGACCTAGAGCTACAAGACTGGATTAACGTCGATGATGTGTTTGATATGCCGCTCTACAAATCCGACTGCTTAGAGCAGATGATCACGATTAAACCTAAGTTTATCGTCAACGATATTCATGCGGTGGCAGCCGCGGCACAAAAAGGCTTGGGGCTTGCTTCATTGCCTTTTCGTCATGTCTCCCCAGACATGAATTTGATTCAAGTGCTTCCTGAATATCATCGAGGTGATCGCCAAGCGTATTTAGTGTACAAAGAAAGAAAATATCAGCCAAAGGCTTTGACCCTGCTTATTGATGCATTGATTGAGAGTGTTCGATCTTTTCATAGCGATGGTTTGGTCAAATAAAAGGAGAAAGAAATGAAAGTAAGTTTTATCGGGCTAGGCGTTATGGGTTTCCCAATGGCAGGTCACCTAGTCAAAGCCGGTTTCGAAGTAACGGTATTTAACCGTACTCACAGCAAAGCGCTAGACTGGGCTGATAAACACCAAGGTAAAGCGGCAGAATCTGTGGCTGAATGTGTAGCAGAAGCTGACGTGGTATTGGTTTGTGTGGGTAACGATGACGACGTGCGCAGCATGACAACCAGCGAAACAGGCGCACTGGCTGCGATGAAGCCAAACGCGATTCTTGTCGATCACACCACAACGTCTGCAGTTCTGTCTGAAGAGCTTGAAGTGGCAGCGAAGCAAGCAGGTGTTCGCTTTATGGATGCACCAGTATCTGGTGGCCAAGCGGGCGCAGAAAACGGCGTGCTAACCATCATGTGTGGCGGCGAACAAGCGCTTTTCAATGATCTTCAACCTGTGTTCGAAGCTTACGGTAAGTCGTCAGTTCTAATGGGTAAAGTCGGCCAAGGCCAACGCGCGAAAATGGTTAACCAGATCTGCATTGCAGGTGTATTGAATGGTCTTTCTGAAGGCTTAGTACTTGCAGAGAAATCAGGTTTGGATATCCAAACGCTAGTTGATTGTCTTAAAAACGGCGCAGCAGGTTCATGGCAGATGGAAAACCGTGCTACCACAATGGCGCAAGACAAGTTCGATTTCGGTTTCGCCATTGATTGGATGATCAAAGATTTAGGCTTCTGCCTAGATGAAGCAGAGCGTCAAGGCATCCAGCTTCCACTGACTGAAAAGACCAACAACGCTTACAAGGCACTGTCTGCCCAAGGACAAGGCCGCATGGATACCTCGGTATTGATGAAAGCCGTGGTTGAAGAGACGAAGAAGTAAAAGTCATCAAGCTTTGTTCTGAACATTGAAAATAGCCGCTGATTAGCGGCTATTTTTGTTTGTGTTAGCTAACTTTATTTAGAACTTTCAGGTGTGTTGGTGGCTTTAATCCCTAGATGTGCCAAAGGCAGAAGTAGCTCATTTGACATCACGTTGTGATAGTTACCTTTATGAACCAAATCTTCATCACTTTCATCAAGAACCAGTTCGATATTGCTTGCCAGATCCGGAAGTAATAAACGAAATGTGTATTCCTTTACACGATTTAAGAAATCAGCCCCTAATTGCGTCAGTTCATCACCAATTACCACTAAATCAGGGTTTAATTGGTTAATATTGTTCACTAATCCATGTGCTAAGCACTTAGCTAAGTAATCAACCGCGTTTATCGCAGCAGATTCTCTGTCATGAAATGCATTTATTACCATTTCAAAGTCCGCGGATTCTAATGAGGCCTCTTCCTTGTAACGTTCAACCAAGGCTGTTGTTGAGCTATACAGCTCAAGGCAACCTAGATTGCCACACTTACATTGCGGCCCTTGAAAATTGATCGATGTGTGACCAATTTCTCCAGCCGTCCCTAAACTACCGTGATAAACCTGCCCTTCAATTACTAAGCCCGAACCTACACCCTGCCCAAGAGAGACATACAGTAAAACGCTTGCTTCATAAGTGCTTTGTAGCTGGCGCCAAACCGCGAGCGCAGCCAATTTTGCATCATGGCCTGCATAAATTGGATAGTCTGGAAATTGCTCTCGCATGTGGGAAATAAAATCAACATCTTGCCAATTTTTTGCGTCAGTCATCAGTATAATTTTATTATCTTGCTCTAAGAATGGGCCGGGCATCGCAACCGAGATCCCTAAAATGTCACCTTCCTGATCTTTCAGAACATCGCTCACTTGCTTGGTCAAATACTCGATCAGCTCTTCTGGGCTATTATCAGTATTAATTGGTTTGACTATGCTGGTTAGCGAAACACCATTGAGATCGTAGGTATCAATTGAGAAGTTAGTACGCTGTATTCGAACGGACACAATTCGTAGATGTTGGGTATTGAACCCCAGATAGATAGAGCTTCGACCACGTGCCGCTTTTCGCACACCAGTTTCAACAATAAGCCCTTGTTCAATTAAAGGTTTTATCGCTCTAGTCACCGTCGCTTGGTCAAGTCCAACCAATTGGCTGATCTCTTTTCTGGAGCAACTACCACTATTGTGAAGTGCATTAAGAATGACGCGCTTATTATGATTTTGTACATCATCTAACGAAACGCCCAGTCCGCTTCTCATAGGCTTATTCATAGTTCTCCTGACCAATTTGATCTGCAATAACGTTCCAATGGATCTACACAATATATAGAAAAAGTTAAGTTTCAATAAAATCATATAGTTAGAAATTGAGTCTACTTTACTTATGTGAGCGCAATCTCAAGTTCATCATACTATATTTGTTAGCTGCAATTAAATGAAATATATTTGATTGCAGGTTGCAATTAAATATATTTCGATAACATTGGAGGTCCTTGTGGTATTCGATAAGAAGAAGCATCAGGCAATTATTGATCAAGTTGAAGAATACATCGCTGAGCATAAAGATACGGTTAAGCAGCACCATTGGCGTGAGCATTACCATTACCAAGCACCGGTAGGCTGGATCAATGACCCGCATGGACTGATTCAATATCAGGGTAAATATCACCTTTTCTATCAACACCATCCTTTCACTGGTAAGTGGGGAACCATGCACTGGGGGCATGCAGTCAGCGAAGATCTCATTCACTGGGAAACACTGCCAGAAGCTTTAGCACCAAGCGAAGAATATGACGGTTGGGATGGCGGAGGTATCTTCACGGGTAGTGCTGTGAATAACGATGGTGTGATGACTCTTTTCTATACGGGATGTGCACAAGCTCGCCAAGTTCAATGTATGGCAACGTCGACTGATGGCGTTAACTTTGACAAATATGACGGGAACCCAATTTTATCTGATCCACCAGAGGGAATTAACCTACATGACTTCCGCGACCCAAAGGTTTGGAAGCATGAAGGCTCATGGTACATGGTGACCGGTGTAACAGATGGCGTGAGCGATCTAATTAACCCATCAAACTACGAGACCAATGGATTCGGTAAAGTCTGCCTTCACAAATCAGACAATTTAACCGATTGGGAATTCGTAGGTTATTGTGTAGAGAGTATGGGCGAACTCGGGACAATGCTTGAGTGCCCAAATATCTTCAAATTGGGTGACAAACACGTCCTTATGTATTCACCTATGGGTATGCAGCAACGTCAAGTAGTTTACCTTGTTGGTGACCTTGATTACCGAACCGGTAAGTTCCATTGGTCTACGATGGGCTCTCTAGATTGGGGATTCGACTACTACGCACCACAAGTATTCGATGATGAAAATGGGCGTACCCTAATCCAAGCATGGATTGGTTCATGGCCATTCATGCCATGGTGTGATGGCACTTACGATACCAGTGAACTGGGTTGGTACGGTAGTATCACTTTGGCCCGAGAAGTCTCTTTATGTCACGATGGGAAACTGAAGTTCACGCCTGTGCAAGAAGTTGAAAAATTGCGCCATTCTCCAAAAAGACATACAGAGCTCCAGTTAAACGATGGTGAAAAATTCGCATTTGAAGCTGGTGATAATGTTCACTGTGAAATCATTGCGGACATTGACCTAGCTGCAAGCGATTGTGACAGCGTTGTATTTGAAATTCGCAGTAAAGGTGAGCAGAAAACACTGATTGAGTTGGATCTAAAGAAAGGCGAACTGGCTTTCGATCGCACTCAATCGGGCAGTCGTTCAGCCTTACGTAGAACATGTCCACTAGAGTGTGCGAGTAAAGATCGAGCAAACATCCGTATCTTTATGGACAGTATTTCTGTTGAAATCTTTACCGATGGCGGCCGTACTGTGATGACCAATAACATCTTCTCTGATGAAGACAGTGCAGGTCTCTATGTCTACGCTCAGAACGGTAATGCAAGAATTGAGACACTAAAAACATTCGGTATGAAAAGTGTTGCTGAGTAACTGATTCAGCTTTCTCCTTCTTCTTTTTAGCCTAGCTTATTGCTGGGCTTTTTTGTACCTCAAAAAGTATCCCCTAATAAAAGTCCTGGTTATCCAACTCAAATAACGATCCTCAAAACAAAAACACGATCCTTTTCACATTCTAAATTCTATTTAATTGTTTCTTGCAATTAAATTAAGTAAGTTTAATTGCAAGAAACAATTAAATTACTTTGGAGAAGAAAATGGCTATCGTTACACTAAGACAATTACTGGATCACGCAGCAGAAAATGGTTACGCAGTTCCAGCATTCAACATCAGCAACATGGAGCAAGGGCTTGCTATTGTTCGCGCTGCAGCAAAATGTAATTCAGGTGTCATTCTGCAGGCGAGCATCAATGCTCGTAAAAGCTACGCTGGTGACGTGATGCTTTATAAGATGGTTTGCGCTCTCGCTGAAATGTTCCCGAAAACACCAATCGTTCTTCACCAAGATCATGGCAATAGCGAAGAAACATGCTTGTCAGCAATTCGCCACGGTTTTACATCGGTAATGATGGATGGCTCATTGGAGCGTGATGCTTCAACACCAAGCAGCTACGATTACAATGTAGATATTACTTCTCGTATCGCTCAATCTGCGCACTGGGTAGGTGCTTCAGTTGAAGGTGAGTTGGGTTGTATTGGCTCTTTAGAAACTGGCGAAGCGGAAGCTGAAGATGGCGTTGGTGCTGTTGGTATCCTTGAAAAGAGCCAATTGCTAACAGACCCAGATCAAGCCGTTGATTTTGTGAAAAGAACAAAGGTTGACGCACTAGCTATCGCTTGTGGTACAAGCCATGGTGCTTACAAGTTCACTCGCAAACCGGATGGCGATATCTTAGCGATGAACGTTATCGAAGAAATTCACTCGAAGCTCCCAACGACTCATCTAGTTATGCATGGTGCCTCATCGGTTCCTCAATACCTTCAGGATATGATCAATGAGAATGGCGGTGAAATGCCTCAAACATATGGTGTGCCAATCGAAGAAATTGAGCGCGGTATCAAACATGGTGTTCGTAAGGTAAATATCGATACTGATTGTCGTATGGCGATGTCTGGTCGCTTTCGTGAACTCGCGATGAAAAATCCGCAAGAGTTTGACCCACGTAAGTTCCTGTTAGCTGGAATGGACGAATTAACGAAGCTTTGTTTAAACCGATTTGAACGATTTGGTTGTGCTGGTCACGGTGACAAGATTACACCAATTTCTATGGATGATATGGCTACGCGCTACGCTAGCGGTGAGCTGTAATTCAAAGGAGTTCTACGTATGGGAAATTGTGTATTTATAGGCAGAAGCACGATTGATTTGATGAGCTTTGTTGAAGTGATGCCTGATCCTGATCAAAAGGTGAATGCAATTGCTGATTTTATTGGTGGTGGTGGGTCTGCACTCAATGCTGCCATTGCATGCAACGCATTAGGCTCTGATGTACACCTTTGGACATGTTTAGGTAAAGAGCACCTCTATAAATCGATAGTGACAGCAGAGCTTAATGAACACGAAATTTCGGTTGTGGATTTAAGTTTAGACGATGAATACCAGCTACCACTATCGAACATTATCTCTGCAAAGCAAACGGCATCTAGGCTCATCGTCAACGCTAGTCAGCCCGATTGCGAAAAGGTGATGAGTTTAGACCCGAAATGGCTAGATAATGCAAAGCTCGTATTACTTGATCAATATGAGCATCCGTTTGTTAGCGCAAACGTA
Source organism: Vibrio sp. 10N.247.311.51 (assembly GCF_041467855.1). NCBI lineage: Bacteria > Pseudomonadati > Pseudomonadota > Gammaproteobacteria > Vibrionales > Vibrionaceae > Vibrio > Vibrio sp. 10N.247.311.51. Next base: position 460,927 of record NZ_JBFSVK010000001.1, read on the forward strand.
CAAGCTTTGGCTGAGTTTACTGGGGATATTGTGTTAGACGCTGGTACTTGGAAATCGCACAGCGAACAGTTTTTATCTCTCTGTACTATTCCTATTGTTTCAGAGGAATTCACCAATGGTGACAAAGATAAAATGCAGGCACTTTGCGACCAACACGGGATCAAAAAGTGGGCAATGACGCTGGGCGACAAAGGTGTTTTTTATAGTGATGAGTCCGGTAGCGGGTTAATCCCTGCACCTAAAGTGGATGCTATCGATACGCTAGGTGCTGGAGATATTTTCCATGGGGCTTTTTGCCATTACTACTTGGAGAGTCAAGATTTCCGTGACTCTCTGAAGAAAGCCAGTCACATAGCGGCATTATCATGTACCGAATTAGGAACCAGATCATGGCTAAAACACATTCGTTAACGGTTGATGACATTGCAAGCGTCCCTCAACTGGTCGCCAATACCTACCAAGAGTCTGGGAAACAAATTCTTGTCATCGGTATCTCTGGTGCTCCAGCGACGGGTAAATCAACATTGTCTGAATCCCTACTGTCTGGACTGTCACTGTTAGGATTTAAAGCCCAACTGTGTCCAATGGACGGCTTTCACTACTCCAATTCGGTACTGAAAGAGAAAGGACTGACGTCAGTCAAAGGTAGCATCGAAACATTTGATGTAACCTCATTGGCACATTTGCTTTCCAAAGCGGTGACGCCAAACACTGACGCATTTTTTTGGCCGAAATACTGTCGTGAGTTACACGATCCCATTGCAAAAGGTTTTTTAATTGAGCCAGACACTCAAATTATTTTACTCGAGGGCAATTACATCTACTCAACCGACGAAGACTGGCGACCAGTCAGCGATTTAATTGACTTGAAGATCTTTCTCACAGCAAGTGAAAAAGTACTCAGAGAGCGATTAATATCAAGACACCTAGCTGGTGGAAAGTCGAAACAAGAGGCGCTCGATAAAACCGAGCGCGTGGATCTAGTCAATGCGTTAAAAATAAAACAATACGAATCAAACGCAGACTACGTAATCCAGACGCACTAGAACAGCGTCCCATGTACCCTACAATTCTCATGGAGAGATCAAATGATTCTTAGCGAAAACAATAAGAAGATGTTCTTTTTAACATTCATTTGCGCTGCGGCAACGATTGGTGGGTTCCTATTTGGAATGGACACCATTGTTATTGGCGGCACGATCACGCAAATCACACAACAGTTCGAATTATCGACCTTACAACAAGGTTGGTATGTATCATCAGCGCTTGTGGGTTGCTTATTTGGTAGCATAATCGCAGGTCCTATTGCTGACTATGCTGGGCGTAAAAAACCTCTGATGCTAGGTGCTTTACTAGCTATCGTATCGGTGCTTGGCTGTATGTACGCAAACTCATTCAACTTACTGATCTGGGCACGTATCATTGGTGGCTTTGGCATTGGTATCGCGACCGTGGTTTGCCCTATGTACATTGCCGAAGTAGCTCCAGCAAGGCATAGAGGAAAACTCAGTAATCTGTTTCAAGTTGCCATTGTGATCGGTTTAACTTGCTCAGTGATCACCAACACATTGATTGTTAACTACAGCCAGGCTGCCGTTGTTACGGGTCATTACCTTGACCATTTCTTTATTACTGAAAACTGGCGTGGCATGTTCTCTGTTGAATTTTTGCCTGCAGTTATTTTCCTTGGTTTGGTAGCATTTTTTCCGGAATCACCTCGTTGGTTGATATCTAAAGCTAGAGAAAAGGAAGCGGCTAACATTCTGAGAAAGTTCTTAACCAAGGGTGAAGCAGAAGAAGCGATTATTGAATGTCGTCAAGTAATTCGCTCAGAGAAAGCAGGGTCATATAAACAATTAGTCAAAAATCCAGTGATGCGTTTCGGCTTGATGACGGGTGTATTACTAGCAATATGGTCAGAGTGGTCTGGCGTAACTGTTGTGATGTACTACGGCCCTGTAATGCTAGAAGAGATAATGGGCAACCAAGGTTCTGCACTGGGAGGTTTTGGTTGGATCTGCTTAGTAAGCGTTATATTTACCTCTTTATCAATGGTATTCATCGATAAAGTGGGTCGCAGAAAAATGCTAATAACCTCTGCACTTGGTTGTTTCACTTGTTTGATTGGTTTGGCAATATTCTTCGACAGACCTGATACTCCACCTATGTTGATAGTTGGTTTAATGGCGTTCTTTGTTGCCTTCACAGCACTAGGTTTAGGTCCTCTGAAGTTCACGATTTCAGCTGAGATTTTACCAACTTCAGTCCGTGGCCGCGCGGTCTCAATAACAACGGCAGCAATCTGGATTCAAGGTGTTATCTTGAACTCATTTACACCAGCTTTTAGAGAATCATTTGGAACATCGGCACTCTTCATCATGTTCGCGATTATCCTGCTTGGCCAAGTTTGGTTTGCGATAAAAATCCTTCCTGAGACAGCAAATCGTAGTTTAGAAAGTATCGAGAAAGAGTTAAAGCAACGATTTGATATAAAAGAGGTCGAAGAAAAAGAACTTCAGCCAAAGCAAGTATAGCGATTAGTTGTTGTTAATATAGATAGAGCCTCCAGTATGTGGAGGCTTTTTACTTTCACGAAACTTATCACGTATATTCCCCACTCACGCCCCAACTCAACCATTCACTCCTCATTATTACCATTCGTCGCATTGGTAAAACTGCGCGACAAATTCTCGTTAACCTTTCAACGTCAACATTTGAAAGGGATTAGAAATCATGACTACTTCACACTCATTTAATTCAGGCTCTACCACTTCTCTGCTTAAGCGTTCATTACTGGTTGCTCTTGTTTCGTTTGCACCGTCGTTAGCTTTGGCGAACCCAAGTTCAGACGTGCTCGATATCTACAACCAAGCGGCGCAAGGCAATGAAGACTTGGTTGAGGTGGCGTATGAACGCCTTAACGAAACGCTACAACAAGACGGTGCGACACCACTGACTTTGGTTTACCTAGGTAGCACAGAAACTCTGATGGGGCGTGATGCGTTCTTGCCTTGGAATAAGATGAAGTATGTGGAGAAGGGCTTATCAACCATTGATAAATCACTGGTGCTGCTGAAAGACGAAGACCAACCCATTCATGAGCAACCTCGTGTTCAAGGGCTGCCAGATTCTTACCTAACTCGCGCAATGGCTGCGGTGACTTACACCTCTCTTCCAGACATGTTTAACCATTTTGATCGTGGTTATGACCTGTTCCTCTCGTTACTCGCGGAAGATGATTTCCAACAACAGCATTTCGCAGCGACCTCGTGGATTTACCGTTACGCAATCACCGCATCGATTCGTGCTGAAGACTTCGAACAAGCACAGGTGTGGCTTGAAAAGATGGAAAACACCGATGCTGGCAACATCGAGACAATGACGGCTAAAGCCCTAATAGCGAAAGCCAAATAGCGGTTTACTAAAGCTCATTAACAACTGCGAACGCTTAAAAATTATGGGTCAGCGGAGGACAAAGGAATGATTGAATTTAAAAATATCGGCAAAGCATATGTCACGGGCGGTCAACGTGTTGATGCATTAAACGGGGTCGATGGTCAAATCAAACGCGGTGAAATGGTGGCGTTGTGTGGCCCTTCTGGGTCAGGAAAAAGCACACTTTTGAATATTCTTGGTTTGTTGGATATGAGCTATCGAGGACAGATCAATATTGATGGCCAACCGTATCCGACTGAGCAAATCGCCGCTGCGCGTTTTCGTCGTCAGTCGCTGGGTTTTGTGTTTCAGCGCTTCAATTTGGTTCCTGTGATGACCGCGCTAGAAAACGTCGCTTACCCATTGATGTTGAACCAATGCTCAAAACAAGAACAGCAGACCAGAGCTCAAGAGATGTTAGAGCGTGTTGGGCTAGGAGATTACGTTCATCACCGTCCAGACAACCTTTCAGGCGGTCAGCAGCAACGTGTTGCGATAGCCAGAGCGCTGATCCACAACCCAAGTTTGGTGGTTGCCGATGAGCCGACTGCAAGCCTAGACAGCCACACCGCCAATCTTGTGATCGACATTATGAAAGAGCTCGGCCATGAAATGGGCACGACCTTTATCGTCGCAACGCATGACCCAAGAATGGCGCAGCGTTGTGACCGAGTGATTGAGCTTATCGATGGCCAACTGGCGCCACAAGCTGCAACTACGGAGGCGATCTCATGGGCAAGTTAACACAAAGAATGAGCACTTTTTTGCTTCCTACCTCGGTGCGTTTGGCGTGGCTTAATTTATTGAGAAACGGTCGCCGCAGTTTGTTGTCGGTATTGATTATCGCCATCGCGGTATTTGCGCTGACCTCGGCTGGAGGTTATGGGCTTTACACCTATGAATCTCTGCGTGAATCGACCGCGCGCGATACTGGTCATCTCACTTTGAGTACGCCGGGATATTTTGAACAAGACGAAGACATGCCGCTGAGCAATGGTCTGGATAACGTTCAAGCGCTCACCAAGAGCATTATTGGCGACAGCGATGTGCGTGGGGTGCAGCCACGAGTTTATTTTAGCGGTTTGGTGTCTAACGGAAGCAAGTCGACCATCTTTATGGGAACAGGCGTTAATGAGCGCGAGTTCGACATGAAAGGACCTTTCCTTGATGTGCGCAGTGGTCAAACCCTATCGGATGTGAAATCACCAAGATACGACAACCAAGAACCACAAGTGATGCTGGGAACCGACCTTGCTCGTAACCTCAAAGTGGTCGTTGGCGATTGGGTAACATTGCTCGCCACTACCAGTGATGGTGCATTGAATGCTTTTGATTTTAAGGTGCAGGGTATCTATTCGACGGGTGTACCTGAGCTGGATAAGCGTCAGCTGTATGTTCATATCACCACTGCTCAAGAGCTTTTAGCCTCAGACAAAGTCAGTACCTTGTCGGTGTTCCTATTTGAAACAAGCAAGACCTCGACCGTGCAGCAACGCATTGAGGTGTTACTGAATAGACAAAGCGATCCACAAGCTCCCGAAATAGAGATCACCCCATGGCAAGATCGCGCGTTTTTCTACACCAAGGTTAAAGATCTTTATGACCGGATCTTCGGCATCATGGGTGCAGTGATGGCATTGGTGGTGTTTGTGTCGTTGTTTAACACCATGACCATGTCGGTGACGGAACGTACTCGTGAGATTGGCACCTTGTCGGCACTCGGTAGTTACCCTTCTGAAATCGTGGCAGGCTTCTTAAAAGAGGCGGGATTACTGGCTGTGATTGGCGGCGCGATTGGCGCTTTAGTGAGTGGTTTTGTGTCGGTGTTACTGCTAGTGGTTGATATCCAAATGCCACCACCTCCCGGCAGAACCGAGGGTTACCCACTCAACATTTACTTCTCATTGGAACTAGTTGGTTACGCCACTTTAGGTGTGCTGACGATATGTTTGCTGGCTGCTTATTTCTCTGCTCGCAAAGGCGTGAATAAGCCAATCACGGAGGCGCTGGTTTATGTATAAATTTACTCGTTCACTCACTGTTTTAGGTTCTGTATTGGTTTTGGTTCTAGCATCGACACCAAGCTGGTCAGTCGATTCACAACAAGTCACAGAGATGATCGCCAAGGCGGATAGTTACCGGTTGAACAGCGCACAAGCGTCCAAAGTGGTCTCTTTAGTCGCGCTATATCAAGACGACCAACTGGACAAAACCCGTGAATACAACGTCTACACAAGGCCAAACCGAGAGTCATTGGTGGTGTTCAAATCAGCCGTCGAGGCAGGTCAAAAGATGCTGATGATTGAAGATAACTATTGGTTATTGATGCCGAAATCACGCCGTCCCATTCGTATTACACCGATGCAAAAGCTATTGGGTGAAGCCTCGGTAGGGGACATCTCGACGCTCACTTGGAGCGAAGATTACCAAGGGGAGTGGGTTGCCGAGCAACAGGTTGAGATGCCGACTGGCGAGACACTCGATACCCATCATCTAAAGCTCGCGGCGAAAACTAAGGGTACCAGCTATCAATCGATTGATCTGTGGTTAACGGCAGACCGAGCGTTTCCAGTTAAAGCGGATCTTTATCTGCGTTCTGGAAAGCTGGCGAAACAAGCTTGGTTTACTGAAGGCGTGCGTGATGGATTACCCACAGTGATGTCGATGACCCTGCTCGATAAGATTCAACCAAGCAAGAAAACCGTGATTGAGTACCGCGAAGTGATTGAGCAAATCTTGGAAGACAAATATTACAACCCTGCTTATTTATCGCGTAATAGCGTATCTGGGCTGTAGGTGGACTTCATGAAAGCTTCCAATTGCCGATTCCACATCAAGTCTTCAATCGCGACTTTGCTTGTTTTGTCTTGTGTGAGTAACACGATTCAAGCGGACGATCTGAGCTTGGCGTGGGATTGGCAACTCAGTGCAGAAGCGATTGAATCGCGTGAGTCGCCATTTAGCCCCTTACCATCTGATAATCGTCAGTCTTTAAATGGTTTGCTGGATCTTGAGGTTGGATATGGCAATTGGCTTGGTCTGTTCGCAGTCAAAGCCAATGATATTCTGAGCAATAACCCTCAAGAACAAGACGCGAGCTTTGAATCTGAATTTATTGTGCGTGAGTTGTTCTGGCAAGGTGGTGTTGAGCTGTCGAATTCAGCGTTCGGTGACCACTATCTTGATGTTACGCTCGGTAAGGTTCGTTTGGATTGGGGCGTGGGCTATGGCTATCGACCTTTAGACATCATCAAGCCTTATCGCCAGAACCCCGTTGGTATTGTTGCAGAAGAGGGCGCAGGTGTGGCCTCGGCGTCATTGTTCGATATGACAGGAGAATGGACACTGCTTTACAGCGATTCGTCATGGACTTCTCAGGACGTAAATGAATTCGAAAAGCAGAATCAGCAACAAGGGTTTGGGGTACGTCGTTACAATTTAGTGGGCGACCACGAATATCAGTGGGTCGCTTATTATGACGATGTACGCCACGGCTTACTTGGGGCGAGTTTAGTGTCGGTGCTGAATCTCGCTTGGGAGTTTCATGGTTCGGTGGTCTATCAACGACAAAGCCTTGGCTACAGTCAGCCCAACTCACAGCTTAAACCGGTTTATCTTGAAGAGCAGGGCGAGGCTTATCAAGCGTTGGCAGGATTAACATGGGCCAATGACACGGGCCACAATGTGGTGTTGGAATACTGGTTTGATAGCCGTGCTTGGAGTGACTCTGAATGGCAAAGCGCAATAGAAAGTGCAGAGTCTTTGTCAGTTAATCCGATGACATCTTCGTTGGCAGGTTCTTACGCTCAAGGTTATCAACACGCCAATTTGGTTCAACACAACATCATGTTTCATTGGTCTCTGGATTCGACACATGGCTGGCTTGAAGATATCACGCCAACATTCGATGTCATGTTGTCTCCACAAGATGGTGGTTTTATTGCGACTCAGTGGCTCAATTATCAGGCTTTAGATAATGGCGATTCATCGTTGGATTTGGAACTTGCAGCACGCTTTCTAGGCGGTAAAAGTGATTCTGCTTACGCCAGCTTACCCGATAGTCATATGATTCTCTTAAATATCAAAGGACGATTTTAATGGACACTTCTTCAAACAGTCGATTTTCATGGATTAAGAGTTTCGCGTTCACCACGCTATTTTGTGTTCTTATTGCGATTACAACTCATACGATTTGGGGCGGCGGATTAACGGTTAACCTGGCAATCAGTTTTGGCTTTGGCTACAGCGCCGTAGGTTCTTCTTTCATCTTGGTTAAGTTGTTTAAGAGGACATCTCGAACGCTTGAAGTGGGTATCTCAATGGTGATCGCGATGACCTTTGGTACCTTGAACGCGCACTATTGGTTGAACGGGTATTTCGGGGCCAATATTTCGGATCTTAAATCTGTGGTGTTGCTCGGTGTGATCTTCTGTTCGGTTTGCTATTACTATTTCTATACCCGAGAGCAGCAGTTACGTGCCGACAATGAATTAGAAGTGGCCAAGCGTCGCCAAGCTGATCAAGAAAAGGTGGTGGTGCTGAGTCAGCTTAAGCAACTGCAGAGCCAAATTGAACCGCACTTCTTGTTCAACACGCTTGCGACCATCAATGTATTGATTGAGAGTGACAGCGCGAAAGCCAAGTTGATGCTCGAAAAACTGACTGACTTATTACGTGTAACTCTGAAAAACAGCCGCACCGAGCAATCGACCATCGCACAAGAGGTCGACTTGTTAGACGCTTATCTTAATATCCAAAAGATACGCTTGGGTGAGCGCTTAACGTTCTCGATTGAAACACACGAGACTAGTGATTTGCAGGTGATTCCCCCGTTCTTGATTCAACCCTTGGTCGAGAATGCACTCACGCACGGCATCGAGCCCAAAGCCGCTGGTGGCCAAGTGAATATTCGTATTACTCAACAAGCACAGCAGCTAAAAATTGAAGTGTCCGATAATGGTGCGGGGCTGAAAACGCCTTCTGCGAATACGGGTCACGGTGTTGGGTTAAGCAATATTCGTCAAAGAATCGAAACCCTGTATGGTGATAAGGCGAGCCTAACGATTACTGAACACGCTGAAGGTGGGGTAGTCTCAACGATCTTGTTACCGTTGACTGATGCAGCCGCCTAGAATTACAGACCAGAAAGCACAGAACAGTGACGAAAAATAGACGATTTACAGTGTGAATTTAAAGGACTAACCATGAACAACCCAGCAGTACAACCGAGCGTAACGGCGATTATCGCAGACGATGAAGCACTGTTAAGGCACCACCTAGACAAGAGTTTGGCTGAGGTTTGGCCGGAGCTAGAGATCGTCAGCAAGGCACAAAATGGTTTGGAGGCGATGCAGAGTATTCAGCAGCTTAAGCCCGACGTGGCTTTTCTCGATATTCGTATGCCTGAGCTAGATGGCATCTCGCTGGTGAAACAACTCAACAAGCTAGCTTCACCGCCATTGATTGTGTTTATCACGGCTTATGACGAATACGCGGTCAAAGCTTTTGAGCACAATGCGATGGATTACCTGCTTAAGCCTATCAATGAAGAGCGCTTACTGGCCACATGTCAGAAGGTGCAAGCGCGTTTGTCGAGCAGCCAAACGCAAACAGGTAATCCCTTTGAACAACCTGATATCACGGCGTTAATGGCTCAGCTTCAACAGCTATCACAATCGTCTTCCCAACAAAACAAGCAACAGTATCTCACGTGGCTCAAAGCCAGTGTCGGAGAAGACATTCACTTAATCGCAGTCGATGATGTGGCTTACTTCAAAGCGGAAGACAAGTACGTGTCTATATTCAAAACAGGCCAAGGCGGTTCGCTAGAGGAGTATATTCTTCGCGTATCATTAAAAGAGCTGATTGCGCAGCTTAACCCGGATGAGTTTTGGCAGATCCATCGCTCGGTGGTGGTGAAAGTGTCGGCCATCGATAAGGTGAAGAAAGGGCTCTCAGGTCAGATGTCGGCTTATGTGTCAGGGGAAAAGCTACCGATCAGCCGTGCCTCGCAAGCGTTGTTTAAGGGTATGTAGCGAACAAATAAAAGGCGCTACATATCGGCTTTATAATTCATTTGTGTAATTTATAAATCAAACATTTTCATACTTATATCGAGTGACTCCAAAATTTTAGTCGTTTGATTTAATGGCGAATTATTATACTTTTGCGATCGGATATATTGGAGGAAAGCCCTTCAAAGAGATCGTTATGAAAGCATACTATTTAGTCGTCGTATTGAGCTCCACATTGCTAGGTTGCAGTTCTACTCCTCATCAACAAACGTTATTGAAATCCGATCCATATTGGGTCACAGGTGAATTAGATAACGGTTTAACCTACCATGTTTACCCTGACCGAGAACAACCAGTATCGGTACGCTTACTTGTGCATGCCGGCTCTTTTCAAGAGAGCGATCAACAAAAAGGTTATGCCCATTTTGTTGAGCACATGGCGTTTAATGGCAGCAAAAATTTTTCAGGGAATGATGTAGTAGAGTTATTTGAGCAATCTGGTGCTAGCTTTGGCGCTGACTTAAATGCTTATACCTCTTATCAAGAAACCCTCTATAAGTTAGATCTACCCGACAACAAGAATCTAGATAAAGCGTTGGCATGGTTTAGAGATATTGGCGATGGTTTACTGCTGTCCGGAGTTGAGATCGAAAAAGAGAAAGGAGTGATATTAGGGGAATTTCGACACACACGAGTTGAAGATAAGCCTCTCTCATTTAAATTCTACGATCATATGGTTGAAGGCACGAATTACCAAACCAACGATCCCATTGGCAATAAAGAATCCGTTTCTAATGCGAATGTTCAAGAGTTAAATAACTATTACCAAACCTGGTATCAACCTCAGTTAACCGAGGTGATTGTCTCTGGTGATATCACTCTGGCAGAAGTGATCCCTTTGATTGAAGAAACTTTCTCTGATTGGCAAAGAGGCACAACACCGGTTCCCGTGAAGAACACGTCAGCGGATTACAATACTCAAGATTTTGTGGCGTATGGAGCTGGGAGCGAGCCACCGAGCATCGGGATAGTGATTGAGCGTGGGCAAAGAGTGACACAGAGCCATGAGCAACAACATCAGCTTTGGCTAGATGATATTGCTCAACAACTCATCCAACAAAGGTTGAATTCAGATTTTGTTGACGCTGCATTGCCAGTGCAATGGGTTGCTTCGACTCCCTATTTCTTAGAGTACAAAAGGTATTCCATTACTACGGTTGGCTTTCCTATCGATAGTCGAGAGCAAAGCCAGCAGCATTTTATCTCTACTCTCGCCTCATTGCGTGATCATGGTGTGAGCGAATATGAATTTACGAGTGTGATACAGCAATACCAAGCGAACCTTGATGACATTCAAGCTAACTGGGAGAGAATGGACGCAGTAGCTCATGCTGACGGCAAGTCGACGGCACTGGTGATTAACCAAACGGTTCAATCACAGCTTGATTATAAGTCGAGCTTGAAAGAGTTTCTTTCGAGTACGGATCTGGAAGCCGTAAATGATAATTTAGATGATTTACTTTCTAGCCCATATATTTTGGGATTAGGCTTATCGTCTAAAGAAGACTTGCAGGCAATGAATAACGAGCTAACAGGTGTCAGAAAAGCCTATAAAAAAACAGGCAACAGGCCATTGCTCGTTACTGCAAGCTCGGCGTTTAGTGTGCCAGCGTCTCAAGGCGAAATTGTAAAACAAGTTCAGGTGAGTGACGATCCTAATTTGAAGCAGTGGACATTAAGCAACGGTATTGAAGTTTTGTATCTCCGTAACTCTGAGGCAGGTAATAGTGTCGGGGTTTACTATGCAAGTGAAGGGGGAAAAGCGGCGTTGGATCCTTCGCTGTTTCCTGCTGTAGAGATTGCCCTGCCAGCTTCGATTCGTAGTGGTGTTGGTAAATTTAGTGGTTCGGAGTTAACCGCTCACTTGAGACGCGAAGACATTGAAATCTACCCCTTCATCAACTTTACTCATCATGGCTTAGAAATAAGCGCCAAGAAAAAGACGCTTGCAGAGGGTTTAGCTGCGCTCCACACCATTGTAACCGAACCTAAAATAGACAGTGCCCAGCTTGAGGCTGTGAAGTCTGAATTTGCTCAAGATCGTACAGCATATTTAGAAACACCTGTTGGTCAGTTTATTCAGATGGTTAATCGCAATAGCTATCAAACAAGCAGCCGTCACATGATGCTTGAAAGTGACGATATCAAAGCTGTCACGTCGCAAGATATACTAGACGTACAGCATCAACTCTTTCAAAAATTAAGAGACAATACATTGGTTATTGTTGCTGATATTAACCCCGCTGAAATTAAGCCTCTTGTGCGTCAATATGTTGCATCATTGCCATTAGAAGCCGCTGTGTCTCCGGATTATCAGGTGGCATATAGTACTGATTCGAAAGAACGAATGGATATATCCGTCAATAATGAAGACAGCAGTCAGTATTTATTGCGTGTGATTTCCCAGCAAGCTCGGGATAAAACTGCAAAAGATGTGTTTATGGACGACATGCTTCAGCGTGTATTGTCGAGTCGTCTAACGGCTTATGTTCGTGAAGAGTTAGGTTTGGATTATGCGCCTTATGTGTACTCGGTCGCGCAAGACAGTGAGCCTAGTTATGACTGGCTAATCGGCTCTTTAACGGCTCCAGAAAACTCAGATAAAATTGAACAGGCGATTGATAAGGTCATCGCTGAAGCGGCAAAAGGGATCTCTGAAGATGAGACTCGAACAGCCGCTAAACAGCTAGTAGCAGACCTCACTCCACTAAAATATAAGCCCACTCAACAAGCTTGGTTTATTTCTCGTTATTTGATTCATGATTATGGTTTTGAGGCGTTGTTCGACCTAGAGGGAACGGCTGACTCAATTTCTAGCAAAGACATGACAGAGTACGCTGAAGAAATTTTTGGTGATAACAGCTATCAATTGAAGAGCTTGTTAAGACCACAAGGGTAAGTCTATTGAGGTAAGTGGTTTTTCATGAAAGCCGCTTCTACTCTCTATATGTGGATTCACTTAGAAGCCAAATGTTCAAGCATTTGGCTTTTTTATTGCGCTGACAAGCGAGTCTAAAATCGATGTAATAGGCTCTTATCTAAATGCCGCTTTAAATGTGCACAGCGATCTTACATAACGATTGGTGGTTTATAAAATGAAGAGCTAGATCACAAAGATACTCATCCGGTTCAATATTAAATAATAATCGTTATCCCAATCTGTATATTGTCGGTGAATGACATTAAGAGGTTGTTATGAAAACATATTATTTAGCCACGGCTCTATGCCTCACCTTAGTTGGCTGTAGCTCAACATCAAAAACCACCGAAACGCCAATCCAGCCGGATCCGGCATGGACTTCAGGCCAACTAGAAAATGGCCTTACTTATCATGTTTATCCAGATCATGAAGAATCTGTCTCTGTGCGTTTAGTCGTGCACGCCGGTTCGATTCAAGAGACTGACCAGCAAGAAGGCTACGCGCACTTCTTGGAACACATGGCATTCAATGGCAGTAAGAATTTCTCTCAAAATGATGTGATTCGTCTATTCGAAGACGCAGGCGCTAGCTTTGGTGCTGATATTAATGCCTACACCTCTTATGAAGAGACGGTCTACCAGTTAGATTTGCCAGATAACATCCAATTGCAGTCTGCTTTAACGTGGATGCGTGACATTGGTGATGGCCTGGATCTATCAAGTTCAGAAGTCGAAAAAGAAAAAGGCGTGGTTCTTGGTGAGTTCCGTATGGCTCGCCTCGATGATAAGTCATTCGGAGATATATATTATGATCACTTCATTGAAGGCGGCCCGTACGAATCGCAAGATGCACTAGGGACGAAATCGTCGATCGTGAATGCCACTCCTCAAGGCATCACCAACTTTTATCAGACTTGGTATCAACCTCAAATAGTTGAGCTGGTCGTTTCTGGTGATGTGGACATCAAAACCGTGATTCCACTCATTGAAGAAAAGTTTTCTAGCTGGGAGCGTGGTGATACGCCGAGACCAGAGAAACAGAAAACGACGTCATTCAATGAAGGTGATTATGTTGAGTACGCAGGAAGAGAAGCGCCAAGCATCACTCTGACGTTTAACCGAGGTTTAAATAGAGTTGAAAATCATGCTCAGCAGCATCAACGCTGGTTAGATGAAACCGCTCAACAATTGATTCGACAACGGTTAGAAGCGGTGTTCAATGATGCTGCGCTGCCGACTCAATGGATAGCGTCTGATGGCTATCAGATGGGCGCTCTGCACTATTCATCAATAAGTGTTGGGTTTCCGGCTGGAGACCGTGAAGTTATCCAACAAGAGCTGCTTTCTACATTGGCGTCATTGCGTGACTTTGGTGTTTCGGAAACGGATATTGTTGGCGAACAGCACTACTACCAAGACTTGCTGGATAATATCGAGCGTGACTGGGATAAAATTGACAGCGTTGAACACGCGAACTACAAAGCGAGTGCGTTAGTCACTGATCGAATTGTCCAATCACAGAAAGACTATCAAGTCAGCTTGGAAGCTTTCATTGCTAACTTGAGCCTTGAAGTGATTAACGACAACATCAAGAATCTACTTTCTGATGATTACTTTATTGTTATTGGGATGGACGACTCCGAAGAAAGAACCGCGGTCATCGACTCTCTCGATAGTTTAAAAGCCACGTATAGCGAGGCGGGAGTTCCGGCGCTTGCGATTGGAACAGCCAGTGCTTTTGCTGTACCTAGCTCGCAAGGAGAGGTTGTACTTGCTGAACAAATGTCCGTTGACCCATACATCCAAAAGTGGACGTTAAGCAATGGTATCGACATGTGGTACCTGCGTGATTATGTGGCAGGTGATGATGTTGGGGTGATGTACATGAGCCTCGGCGGAAAAGCCGCTTTGGATCCGAGCTTGTACCCGGCAGTTGAGGTTGCGTTACCTACCTTCGCTCGAAGCGGTGTCGGTGAGTTTACGGGCTCTGAGCTTTTAGCGTACTTTGATCGTGAAAATATTCGCGCCGATTCTTTTATTGGTAATACTCGTCATGGTATTGAATTTAATATCAATAAAAACGGACTTAAAGATACGTTTGCTGCGCTTTATACCTTCATCACTGCGCCTAAAATTGTTCTCGAGCAGTTAGAGGCAGTGAAGCAGGAGTTTGTACAAGGTCAAGAATCTTTCTTGAGTAGCCCTGTTGGTCAGTTTGAACTAGCGGTAAACCATAATATTTATCGTCAGGAAAGTGGTCATTATCTTGTTGATAAAGAAAGCGTTGAAGCGGTTTCTGTGGAAGATGTCGCTAATCTTCATCAGCAGCTGTTTGGTCAAATGAGAGATAACCAATTGGTGGTCGTGGGTGACATCGACCCAAGTGAATTAAAGCCTTTGGTTGAGCAATACTTGGCTTCGATTCCATTAGACAAAGCCGAGGTTCCTGAATTTAAGGTTGCTTACAAGCAGCCATCTGAATCACGCATTGATTTAGCGATCAACAATGTGAATAGCGCAGAGTACATCCTACGAGTTATCTCTGAGTCTAGTAGTGAAGTTAAAGTGTCGGCAAAAGATATCTTCACGGAAAACTTGCTAGAACGACTGCTGGCAACTCGTTTAGATGCTTATATTCGTGAAGAGTTGAGCTTAGATTACTCGCCATATACGTATTCAGCATCCGCAGATAGTGAGCTGAGTGGTGAGTGGGTTATCGGGGCGATGGTAGCGCCGGAGAACGTTGATCAAGTCGAAGTGGCGATCGATAAAGTGATTGCAGACCTTTTACAAGGCGTCTCTGAAAAGGAAATGCACGCAGTCGTGAAACAGTTTGAAGCGGACTTCACGCCTCTCGAGATGAGCTCTATTGACCAAGCATGGTACCTGTCTCGTTATTTACTTCATGGTTACGATATCGAAGCTTTGTCTCAAGTTGAGCGAGTGGCGAGGTCGATCACTGCGGAAGACATGAATCAACTTGTCCAACGCATCTTTGGTGAAGATAGCCGTAAGGTTAAGAACATCATGCGTCCTAAAGCCTAAAGCCTAAAGCCTAAAGCCTAAAGCCTAAAGCCTGAAACCAACAGAAAGAGACAACCCAAAGCCAAGCGATCACCGCTTGGCTTTCTTGTTTTTCCACCATTCATAACGTCTATGCATCACCTGCTGTTAAGCCGTTTTAGATCTATGTAAATCTAAATTTCGAGAACGCTTAATCGGTTGCATCGTATCATTTTCTAAAAAAATGTTTTAAATCAAGACAGCGTTTCATTTGTATTGTAGATTGACGATCTACGAGAATGTTGTTTGGATATTAGATTGCTTAAACTGGGTACCCGATTAGTCTTAATGTTGTTTTTACTGAGCTTTGGCTTAGTGAATTCTAACGGCTATTCGTTTCCTTCTAAGCCATTTCAAATATGCTCGACTCAAGAGCAATCTTCACAGAATGATCTTTGTAAACAAGCCGCTACGGATAATCCGTCGAGCTACTTAGAGTGCGATAAGGCTCAGTTTGGCACCGTGCCTTCTGGTGACAGTTCCAACTATCACGACACCGAATCTAGCCTTCAAGCAGCAAACTTCAGACGTATGCTCAGTAACGAGCAAGAAAGCGTGGCCGATCTTGAGCCTGCTTATCATCTACTGATCGACTTCTCTCCCCCTTCATTACTGGCTTCTCTGCTTTTCAACACACCATTGTTGGATTCCAAGCAGCACTGGACCAGCATTGTGAGTTCTCCGTCCTCCCGGCTTGCTGGGTGGAAAGAGGGCAATATCCAATACTCGCATTTCCGAGAACTTCTTAGCTAATCGTTTGACCCTAAATTGGTCGTATCGATGGTCACTTGTGACCGTTGAACTCGCCAATTAACCAAAACAAACATAGCGACATCAGCTTTAGCATCACTATCTTTCAATCAGCTTGTTCTGGTTGCGATTAGCCATTGCTCGTGTTCGCAAAATATTAGACATACCAATCGTAGTAAATAACTGGTCACCCTAGCTGGTTAAAATGCTCGATCACTGCTTTTTTCTAGTGCTATTTTTGAGCACGTATTTACGGTGATTGGTAGAAAGAAGAGATCTTGACTGTGAAAAAACGCATTCAAAGAAAACAAATAAACCACTACTCAAAGTGGAAATACGTGGTGCTTGTCGCCACTATCATCATCATGGTTCTGAGTGCTTTACCTTCTTGGTATGGCGAGAACGCATCGGTTCAAATTAACAATCGTTCTGAACAGACCATCGATGCGAGTCAAATTACCCAATACCTTGCGAGCGAAGGCATCCAAGCCAAATCGGCATTCCAAAAAGACAATCGTTTGGTTGTCATCTTGGAAGATGCAGAACAACAAGCGAAAGCCAAAGAGGTGCTGAATGAGCACCTATTGGACAACGCGACGGTTGCACTAGCGATGGAGCCAGCAGCTCCGAAATGGCTGACTGACATGGGTTTCGCACCGATTCAGCTAGGCCTTGATTTACGTGGTGGTGTGCAGTTCCTGCTAGAAGTGGACATGGAACCGGTTTACCACGCACAAGCGCAATCTGTGGTCGATGAAATCACCAGCCAAGTGCGTTATGCACGCGGTAAAGTGGTGAATAACCAAGTTGAATTTAACTTCCGTACTGATGCAGATTTCGAGAAAGCACAAAAGCTGATTCGCGAAGAGTTCCCACAATGGCAACGTGACCGTTCAGATAAATCACTAACGTTAACTCAGTCTGAAGAAGAGCAAAGAACGCTACGCAACCTAACGGTTCAACAAAACCTACAGATCATGCGCAGCCGTATTGAAGAGCTAGGCATCACTGAGGCATCGATTCAACGCCAAGGTGAAAGCCGTATCCGTATCGAATTACCGGGTGTACAAGACCCTGCAGCTGCGAAAGACGTGATTGGTGCTACGGCTTCATTAGCGTTCTACTCTGTGTACGACAACGCAACGCGCAATACTCAAACTCTGAAAGATTCAGATGGTAATCGTGTCGTGGTTGCTCGCAAAGCGGTATTAAGCGGTGAACATATTATCGATGCACGCAGTGGCATTGGTGAGATGGGCAGTGCAGAAGTAAACATTACGCTGGATTCTTCTGGTGGTAAGAAAATGTCTGAGTTTTCTCGCCATAACATCGGTAAGCCAATGGCGACCGTTTACAGCGAATACAGCCGTGACAGAGCCGGTAACAGCGAAAAAACCAGTGAAGTGATCAGTGTTGCGAACATCCAATCTCAACTGGGTAGCCGTTTCAGAATCACAGGTGCAGGCAGCATGGTAGAAGCACAAGAGCTTGCTCTACTGCTACGTGCGGGTTCATTAACAGCGCCTGTTACCATCATTGAAGAGCGTACCATTGGCCCATCTTTGGGTGCTGAAAACGTAACGAATGGCTTTGCTGCTTTGGCTCTTGGCCTTGGTCTTACTCTAACGTTTATGGCGCTATGGTACCGCCGTCTTGGCTGGGTCGCGAACTGTGCATTGGTGGTTAACATGACCACGTTGTTTGGTTTGATTGCCTTGCTACCGGGTGCGGTATTAACTCTGCCGGGTATTGCGGGCTTGGTACTGACCGTCGGTATGGCGGTGGATACCAACGTGCTTATCTTCGAGCGTATTCGAGACAAAATGAAAGAAGGGCGTAGCTTTGCTAGCTCTATCGATCGTGGTTTCGATAGCGCATTCTCGTCAATTTTCGATGCTAACGTCACCACCATGATCGTTGCTGTGGCTCTATACACAATCGGTAATGGACCGATTCAGGGCTTCGCTTTGACACTGGGCTTAGGTCTTCTAACCAGTATGTTCACGGGCATTTTTGCTTCACGAGCGATCATCAATTTGGTTTGGGGGCGTGACCAACGCCACGATGTAAGGATTTAAGCATGAGTACTTCAAAAATGACTATTTCAGACCGCTATTTTTCAAATAGCTATATTTCGGATAAGAATATGACTCGCCTTCGTAAGGTGATGTCTGCGATATCTATTGTGCTGTTCATGAGCTCTGTGATGCTGGTGGCGGTGAAAGGTTTTAATTGGGGCTTGGACTTCACAGGTGGTGTGGTTGCTGAGGTTCAGCTTTCTGATCAAGTCACCAAAGATGCGTTAAAAACAAAGCTTAATACGGCCTTCCAACAAGATGTGCAAGTGGTTGGTATGGCAGAACAGGATCGCTGGACAATCCGTTACAGCCAACTGACAGACGCTCCACAGCCAAACTTAGTGGATGCTTTGTCTTCTGTAAGTGACCAAGTAAAAGTGCTTAACAGCAGCGTGGTTGGCCCTCAAGTCGGTCAAGACATGGTTGACCAAGGTGGCTTGGCGGTATTGGTGTGTTTCCTAATGATCATGCTGTACCTGAGTGTACGTTTTGAATGGCGTTTAGCACTCGGCGCCCTTGCAGCGATCATCTATGACGTGACGCTTATCTTGGGTCTGTTCGCTTTTACTCAGTTCGAGTTCAACTTGACTGTGTTAGCCGCTGTGTTGGCGATTTTGGGTTACTCGTTGAATGACTCGATCATCATTGCCGACCGTGTTCGTGAAATGCTGCGTGGCAATCCAAACGGTGACACTGATAACCTGCTTAACGAATCGGTTAAAGCGACCTTCTCACGCACTATGGTGACTTCAGGTACAACGCTAATCACCGTATCTGCACTTTGGCTACTTGGCGGTGCTGCACTACAAGGATTTGCGATTGCACTGGTTGTAGGTATTGTCAGCGGTACGTGGTCTTCAGTGTCTGTCGGTATCACACTGCCTAAGTTACTTGGCCTACAGCCTTGTCACTACCAAGTGAAAGCGCCGGTAGAAGTTGAGGGCGAGTACCCTTAAGCTCTCTGTTGGTTAACTGTACGACTTAGTCAGTAACGTCAACAAGCCCTTCGTTTATAACAAAACGAAGGGCTTTATTTTTTATAAGAGTCAGACAGTTACAGAAAAGAGAGCCTATTTCAAAAAACGATGGATTGAGCAGGCAAGCCCTCATGATATGAAGTATGTTTAGATGACGTTCGTAGAAATGAGGCAAGGGAATGGAATATCGACATCAATGTCATGTAGGCGACCATGGTGATGCGCTAAAGCATCCAGTATTGAGTGCACTTGTTCAGTCATTAATGCAGCAACATTCACGCCTCAATGTTATCGACACGCACTCTGGTACAGGGTGTTATGACCTCACTACCGCACCAAGCAATCATGCTGGTGAGTTTGCTGAAGGGGTCGGGTACTTGTGGCGAAACAAGGCTTATCTACCGCCAGCATTTAGCTCTTTTATGTCGGTGCTGGAATACTACAATCCGAATCAACTTATCTCTCTTTATCCGGGCTCAGCAGCCATCACTTACCAACAAGGCCGCAGCCAAGATAGCTTCTATTTTTCAGACATTCAGCAAGATGAAGCTGACCTACTACAAACCAACATTGAGAAGCTACAACGCGATCTCGATGTCTCAAGTAAGCTCACCATTACCGCGGGCGATGGCTTGAAAGCACTGCCTGATGACATAGCAAAACACGACAACCATCACCTGATTGTTATCGATCCACCCTATGAAACCGATTCTGAATATCTCGCAGTGATCGATGCCTTGGTTAAGGCGTATCAACAGTCTGAAAAGGTATCGGCCCTGATTTGGTATCCGCTTTACACGGATGATAAGAGCTCACTGATTCTGAACCACTGCGTGACAGCGGTGAAAGATGGCTTGCTACCAAGTCCGATTAAGTCGGAACTTCGCCTTCGAGATCCCAAAGGTGATGATCGCCTGATCGGCAGTGGTTTACTGTTGTTCAATCCACCACAAGGCATTGCGGGAACGGTCGCAGATACGCTCGATTATTTACACAGCCAACTCGCGACTAATGGTGAAGGTTACTGGCAAATGAGAAGCTTATAGGTCTGATTTTTATGGGTTTTATGATGGTTTTCTAGACATCAATCACTAAATCACTGTTATCTATGTGGTTTAAATTGACCAAACGCTAACTTTTATCGATTGATTAATTGCAGTGAATCATTTAAAAATAGAATATCAATGCGCACAAGTGCATAATGGCTCATAAGTTAAATAATTAAACTAGATTGTGGTTTACCCCCTAAACTGCATAAGGCTCGCACTAGTCATGCGAGCCTTTCTTTTGCCTGAAGGAAAACTCAAGGCATCACTATCACTTCAAGATCTACTACAAAGCTGGATAATCGATATAGCCTTTTTCGTTGCCGCCGAATAGCGTAGCGCCATCGAGATCGGATAGTTCGCTGCCGTTTTGAAGGCGTGAAACGAGATCGGGGTTTGCTACGAATGGGCGACCAAATGCGACGAGGTCGGCGTAGCCTTTACTTAACACTTCTTCGGCGCGTTGTGGTGTGTAACTGCCAGCGACGATGATGGTGTTGGAGAACAAGGCTCTTAGTTCGACACGGAAGCTTTCAGGGATAACCGGAGCATCATCCCAATCGGCTTCTGACAGGTGCAGATAAGCGATATTACGCGCTTGCAGGGCCTTTGAAGCTTCTAAAATCGTTGGCACGATGTCTGGGCAGTTCATGTCTTTGAAAGTGATGAACGGAGCCAAGCGTACGCCTACTTTGTCTGCGCCAATTGCTTCAATCACTGCATCCACAACTTCGATTAGAAAGCGAAGTCGGTTCTCGCGGCTACCGCCGTAGTTGTCGGTGCGTTTGTTTGAGTTGGTTCTTAGAAATTGATCGATAAGGTAGCCATTGCCACCGTTGTGCAGCGTCGCGCGTTTTGAACACTTGCACCCTACCAAAATGAACAATGATG